>JANNRV010000001.1:0-3134 GCA_031401775.1 Bacteroidia bacterium
TGTTCTGCAAAGTTCGGCAAGGTAAGCGCCAACACCTAAGGCATTCCCAAAATCTCTTGCCAAACTTCTTATATACGTTCCTTTTGAGCAAACTACTCTGAAACTGATTTGAGATTTTTCAACGGAAACAATTTCAAATTCACTGATAATAATTTCTCGGGCCTTCAATTCTACATCTTTTCCTTCCCGGGCCAATTCATAAGCACGTTTACCATCCACTTTTATCGCAGAGTGAAGAGGAGGAATCTGACTAATCGTTCCAATGAATTGTTTGGCAGCAGATTCTATTTCACTGCTTGTAATATGACTGATGTCCAACGCAACGGTTGGTGTGGTTTCCATATCATAGGAAGGTGTCGTCTGCCCAATGATGAATTTTCCTGTATATTCTTTCTCCATCGCCTGATATTCGTCAATGCGCTTTGTCATTTTACCGGTACAGAGAATTAATAGGCCTGTCGCCAGCGGATCGAGGGTGCCCGCATGACCTATTTTTTTTATTTTAAGAATATGCCTTAGCTTCTTCACCACATCAAAAGAGGTCCATCGAAGAGGTTTGTCAATGAGTAGAACCCTATCTTCTGTGAATTCCACTAGACAATGGATAATTGGATGCCCAAGTAATAAAAAGCAAGAATGATCAAGCCTACAAAGATGCGGTAGTAGCCAAAAATCTTGAAGCCGTGTTTAGTGAGGAAACTAATGAAAGACTTAATCGCAAAGATTGCAACAATGAAAGCCACTACATTTCCAAAAACGAGTATTTTGATGTCTTCGGTTTCAAAACTATTTCCAAGGCTATAAAATTTATAAAGTTTATAAACTGTAGCAGCAAACATCGTAGGCACTGCTAGAAAGAAGGAGAATTCTGCGGCTGACTGTTTTGTTAGTTTCTGTGTAAGGCCCCCAATAATAGTAGCGGCAGAACGGGAAACACCAGGGATCATGGCGATGGTTTGGAACAAACCTATTTTAAGTGCCGTAGGGTAGGAAACTTCAGTTAATCCGTTCTTCTCTGTTTCATAGAACAGTTTGTCAATAAATAAAAACAGAATTCCGCCCAAGACCAGTGTGTACCCAACAACATCAACACGTTCAAGTAGCAAATCGATGTAATCATTTAGTAAAAGCCCCAATACCGCTGCAGGTATAAATGCGATCAATAATTTACCATAGAAGCTAACGAAATAATTGAATCCGCCCACAGGCAGGAATTTTTTCCAGTACAAAATAATCACGGAAAGGATTGCCCCAAATTGAATTGATATGGTGAAGGTTTTAGTAAATGGTTCTGAAGCAATTCCCATAAACGAAGAGGCAATGATCATGTGCCCTGTAGATGAAACAGGTAAAAACTCAGTAAGGCCTTCTACGATGGCGAGGATGAAAGCTTCAAAAAATGACATGAATAAGATCTAAAATTTTTCTTTTGGCTTATGCAGAATGGCGAAAATCTCCACAATGAAACCCGAGACTACAATAATGGGCCCTAAGGTGATTCCCATAAAGCCAAATCCATGTTGCGCTTTATCCATTGCCATGATGGTGTAACCCAAGGCAATAACAAAAACACCAACTACCATCAATTGATAATTCTTTTTTCCGAAAGGGAGTTTGCTCATGGTTAATACAATTCGTCTAGTGAAAGTTTTAAGTATTTCCGTACGGCTCGGTAAGTACTGATCACAGCAACAAGTATTCCGACTACGATAAGTGCACCAAGTAATACGGTGATTCGATTAGAATTTTGAATAAGAATAAGGTCTTCAATTCTTTTGTTGGCGAATGAAACCAATAGCATTAAGAGGCCCGAAGCAATGATTCCTGCTACAAGGCCATGAAGTGATGCCCTGAGGAGAAAGGGTTGCTGAATAAACCACCGTTTAGCGCCAACGAGTTGCATACTTCGGATGAGGAACCGCTGAGAAAACAGAGCAAGTCGCAATGTATTGTTGATTAATAGAACAACTGTTACCAGCAATAGGGATGCAATGCCAGCCAGAACGAGTCCAATTTTTGTTACATTTTTATTGATGGAATCAATTACATTCTCCTGGTAGTCAGCTAGAAAAACCCCATTTATTTTTTCTATTTCGCCTTTAATCTTGCTCATGCTTGCTTTGTCGTGATAGGCCGGGTCTACCGTGATTTGGAAAGCATCTCTCAACGGATTTTCTCCGAGAAATTTCTGAAAGTCTTCTCCTGTATCTTTAATAAGCTGCTTGGCTGCCTCTGCCTTGGAAATAAATTGAATTGATGTTTGGGGATTTTTTTTAGAAATAAAATAACGGGAAGAGAGGTTTTTCTGAATCTGAAGATGCTGAGCTTCGTTGATATGGTTTTTGAGGTACACCTGGATTTTAACGGTTTCCCTCACTACACGTTCAAGCTCCTTTGAATAGATAAGTAGAAGGCCAAATACGCCAATGACAAAGAGCGCCAGCGAGATGCTGAGCACAACACTTAGGTAGGGGTAACTCCCTAATTTCTTCTTCCTGACTTTAAATTTGGGCTTTTCGTCACTCATTCAACGCCAAAGATAGCTACGATTTGATCAGGATTGAAATGCACCCAAAGGATATGACTTTTGGCGAAATAAAATATGCAGGTCGGCCCTGCATATTTTTCATTAATTGGATGGAGCCAACAGCTCCGACTATTGATTTCGATAGTCTTTTAATTTCTTCAGCAATAGCCCATCTTTAATCGGCTCAAGTGATGTTATCTTCCCCTGCTTTTCATCCAACAGAAAGTAATTGTCTTTGTAGAAAAGGAATACTGATTTCTTATCACCATTGATTTCCAAGATTTCATAGAGCCCCTTATCAAACGATCCATAGAGTAAAAGCTTTCCGTGAGCAAATTGATAGTGGAAGGAATATTTCTTACTGGAGGAATCCATCTCTACCTCAATGTGAGAATTGGTTACACCTGAATTGCTGCCGGGTCCTTTTACAATATCGGTAGAAGAATTTTCCACCAATTCATCAGACAGATCAGCTACTTCTATCTTAGGCTGATCTGGAGTGATTGGTTTAACTGATTCTTTTTTAGCCTCTTGCTTTTTTACTTTTACCTCCGGCTGTATCGTGGATTGATTTTCTATCTCTTTATTTTCTATAACAGGAGCCTCG
>JANNRV010000002.1:0-38104 GCA_031401775.1 Bacteroidia bacterium
CAGCACAGAATCAGAAACACCTTTCTCCTTCAGGAAAGATTCCTCAAAGGGCAGAAACAGTTGCAGGGCTGAATCTCTAACGAGAGTCGTATTACCTATTCTGGCTTCAGCCAAATAAAACTCAACAAACAAAGCCGACAATTGCTCCTTGCTCAAAATACCTTCCGGCTCCTTATCCCTTTGGCAAGCACCAAGGCCTATGACTAGGATGATCCCTAAGATTGAAATTTTTCTAAGCTGCACCATACTACCTTTCCTCAAATTTATCGTTGATAGCAAATCAAGAAGGCTCAAAATTAGTCATAATTCACCTATTTTTGCCCGCAAATATCGCCCCTGAATTGGTGCGCATAGTCAAAAAATTGCCCGTGTGAAAGAACTAATTAAGAAGTTAAGAAAGTACGAGATCCAAATCCGAAAGGCCATTAACAGTCAGATGCAGGGAGACTTTCATTCGATTTTTAAAGGCTCCGGCCTGGAGTTTGACGATGTAAGGCCTTACCAATATGGTGATGATATCCGCAGTATCGATTGGAATGTCTCTGCGAAAGGACATGGCACTTTCGTAAAGATTTTCAAGGAAGAAAAAGAACAAACTATTTTTTTCATTCTTGATGTAAGTGCTTCTCAAAATATCGGTAGTCCCGGTAAAACAAAGTTTGATATTGGTAAAGAAATCTGTGGAGTACTGGCATTAGCTGGGGCTAAGGAATCAAGTCAACTGGGACTGATCTGTTATTCTGATGATCGCGAGAAATACATGAAGCCCCAAAAAGGATTGCCTCAGGCCTATGAGATGATCTATACTCTGTTCCGGCTTCAGCCTAAATCGCTTAAGACTAATTTGAATAAAGCGATTTCGTTTGCGCTGAATTCAATCAGAAGAAGAAGTGTAATTATTATGATTTCAGACTTTATTGATGAAGGCTACTATCATAGTTTGAAATCGCTGGCCAGAAGGCACGACCTGGTTATGATATCGGTCAGTGATAAAAGAGAAACGCAACTTCCAAAGCTCGGAATTATCCCGGTGCAAGACAAAGAGACAAAAAAAACGATTTGGGTAAATACTTCATTTGGTGATTTTCGAAGCCACATCAGTGAGCATCATGGAAGTCGCCAACAAGAGCTTGCTAATTTCAGTCGAAAGCACCAAATCAATTTTTTAAGCGTAGAGACAGATGAGGACTATGTGCCCAAGCTTCTCAAATTATTCAAAGTGAGGAATAAATCGATGAAACGTGTTTAGCAGATTCTTCACCATCGTTTCCCTACTACTGATTTCATCTTCACTGGCCATGGCGCAGGAAGTGAAGGTGCGGGGGCGTTTTCTCTCCGACAGCATAAAAATTGGTGAACAAGTCCCTTATTCCCTCACCGTTCACTATCCATCGTCTCTTAATCTTGTTTTTCCCGATAGCACTTTCTCTTTTGCTCCTTTCGAAATCCAAAAAAAGAAATACTTTCCAACCCAAAGCAAAAACAATATAAATTATGATAGTACTGTCTACTTTCTAACAACTTTTGAAATTGATAGTATACAGACTTTAAGTCTTCCTATTTTTTCCATTCAAGCAAAAGACTGTACTGCTTTCTACGCTTCCCCGGATACTATCTTTTTAAAACAACTGATCAAAGCTGTTCCTGATTCAATTGCGGCTCAAGAGTTGCCACTGAAAACCAACACGACTTATCAGAATGTTAAGTGGCTAATGAACTACTGGGTGATTATTATTGTAATCGGGGTACTTTTAATTTCAACCGTTACCGTTTGGATAATCTTTGGCAAGCGAATTAAAAGGTATTTTAAACTTCGAAGACTCCAACGTAAACACAATTCATTTCTACAAAAATTTTCTAAGTCGACAGACCAGCTTCGTTCCGGTTTTACCGTGAAGCAGGCAGAAAATGTTTTGGTAGTCTGGAAGGGCTATATGGAAGAACTAATGGCACAGCCATTTACAACAGCAACTTCAAAGGAAATCTTGCTAAGAGAAAAAGATGAAACACTAGGCAAAGCCCTCCAAAGTGTAGACCGGATGATCTATAAAGCAAATGACTCCTATTCGGAAGAAGCAATAGCCTCCCTCAATCAATATGCCCAGCAACGATTCATCAACAAAGTAGAGGAGATAAAGCATGGATAAGGTAACCGAACCCTGGTATTCATTGAGCTGGTACTCTTCCGGCACATTTTCCTCTTACACCTGGGAGAATCCCCTATTCCTATATGGCATTGCCGCAATCCCTGTAATCATCTTATTCCGCTGGTTATTAAGATATTTCTTCAACCAAAAATTGCCCGTGGCGTTAGTGAAGAGCGATTTAACAGGCTCTCCATTAACGCTATTCAGACTTCTCCCTGATCTTCTTTTGATGATCATCTTGGTATTGCTATTAATCGCATTGGCAAGGCCGCAGCGATCAAATGAGAAGGTGGAGCAATGGACAGAAGGGGTTGATATTATGATTGCGATTGACATTTCACAATCCATGCAGATAGAAGATTTCTCGCCCAATCGGCTGGAGGCAGCTAAAGATGTGGCGCGTGATTTTATTAAGGGTCGTATCCAAGATCGAATAGGAATAGTTGTTTTTTCCGGAGATGCTTTCTCGCTTTCACCGTTGACTACCGATTATGATCTTTTAAATTCCTACCTGAACGACATCAGTTTTGAAATGATTGAAAACCGGGGTACCGCTATAGGAAGCGCGATGGCGGTAGTCACCAACCGAATGCGCGAGTCAGAGTCAAAATCGAAAGTTTGCATTCTAATTAGTGATGGCGATAACACTGCCGGTAATATCGATCCTATTACGGCCACTGAATTGGCAGCGGCTTACAATATTAAAATCTACACCATTGTAGTTGGTAAGGAAGGCTTGGTTCCTTTTGGAAAAGATTATTTCGGAAGGCCTCAAATGGTAGAGAATACAGTTGATGAAACGACCATGCGAAAAATTGCCAAGATCGGTTCAGGAGAATTCTTTCGTGTCACTGACAACCAAGCGTTGAAAAATGTGTTTGCTAAAATTGATCAATACGAAAAAGCAGAGATTAAAGAGACGCGGTTTAAAGATACCAGTGATTATTATTTCATTTACCTGCAATGGGTAATGCTGCTTTTCCTATTCTGGCTTTTGCTCAAATCCACATTCTTAAGCAATGTTTTACAGGATTAGTTTGAATGGGCATACATCAAATCAAGGTGCCGGCCGTAGACAATAATATTAAGCGAACCCCAAAAGCAATCATTACGATACCCAAGAGCACATTCATGATCGTCAGCAAACGCTGCGTTACCCATGTTCTCAATTTATCTGCCAGATAAGCTTTCAATATGTCGGTTGATAAAACTGTAATTAGCAGGGAAATAAAAAAAATAAAGAACTCAAATCCTTTGACGTAGCCAAAATCGAGAGAGGCAATGCTAATGGTCCCCAGCCAAAACAATAAAACCGTTGGCGTAAAGCCATTGAGCACAAATCCTTTGACCATATAGCGGTAGAGCTTCCGCTCTTCCACCGCATGAATAGTTGATTGCTTTCCTTTTCTGCTTTTAATGAACAGGTAATAAATACCAAAGAGGATTAGAATTCCTCCACCCACATATGCCATATAATTCTTTGTTGTAGGATCAGTGGTGAATTGGGCAACACCGAAATAACAGATGATGACAATTAGTGTATCACTGGCAGAAACGCCAAGAGCAACCAACACGCCATTCCAAAATCCTCGTTCAACACTGGTTTGTATAATGGCAAAAAAAACCGGACCTACTAAAAATGCGAGGACAACCCCGAACTTTATTCCATTGAGAATGATCTCGACCCAATTCATTTAGGCAAAAAAGACTTCCATTCCTCCAATTGAGCATTTTTTAAAACTCGGGGAAATTTATTCTGCCCACCTACTTTTCCCTTGGACTGCATCCAATCATAAAACACATTGACAGGATACACATCGACAATGATTTCCTTAAGCCCCGCACTTCGTTCCACGGCATAGTCATCGTTCAATGCCTTTAAATGAAAATCCAATCGCTCTTTTAAGAGTTTCTTATCTATTATTTGATCCGTTCCCAAATACCAATGATGAGCAAATAGAGTTCCGTAGGGTATTCCGGCAACCGTAAATTCTTTGATCTCCACATTCAATTCATTAGAGACTAATTCGATTGCCTTATTCATGTTATCAACTGAAAGATGCTCTCCGCAAAGACTTAGAAAATGCTTAGTCCGGCCTGTAATTATAATTTCCGACTCTTCAACTGAAACAAATTTGATAACATCGCCAATCAGGTAACGCCAGGCTCCGGCACAACTTGACAAAATAGGAGCGTATTCCTTACCCTCCTCTACTTCATCAATCAACAGGGTTTCAGCGTCTGGGTTTACTTCTCCATTCGCATTAAAGTTCTTTTCATCAAATGGAATAAACTCATAAAAGATACCATTATTCAATACCAATCGCATGGACCTGCGCTTGGGGAAAGCCTGATAAGCAATGAATCCCTCCGAAGCCAGGTAAGTTTCAATATAATAGATCGGTCTACCCAACAATTTCTCAAATCCTTTACGGTAAGGATCAAATGAAACTCCACCATGGACATAAACTCGTAGGTTTGGCCATATCTCATGGATGTGTTCAAGCTTGTGATACTCAATAATGCGTTCCAACAAAATCTGAATCCAGGCGGGGACGCCAACAATAATTCCAATATCCCAATCCTTCGATTTCTTCGTGATCTCATTCAACTTAGCTTCCCAGCTTCTTGTTTTGGCAATCTTCTTTCCTGGTTTATAGAAGTGTTGAAACCAAAATGGAAGGCGAGCAGCCTGAATCCCGCTGAGATCGCCTTCAAAATAACTTCCCTTTCGGTTTAGATGAGTGCTGCCGCCAATCATTAAAATACCTGCAGCAAATGAATCGGAAGGCAGATCATATTTCGAAAGTGTCAAAATCTGACGAACACTTGTCTTCTGAATGGCCTTCGTCATGTCTTTGGTTACTGGAATATATTTTGATGAGGCTTCAGAGGTACCCGAACTCAATGCAAAATATTTTACTCTGCCAGGCCAACAGATATTCTTAGCGCCTTTGAGAGCCAGCTGCCACCAGTCTTTATAAATCTTATTGTAATCATGAAGTGGAATGGTGGACTTGAAGATTTTGTAATAATCCTTAGAGCCTTTGCGAAAATGATTGAGTATATCAGGAAAATTGTAATACTTGCCGAATTCAGTCTGGCTTGCTGTAATTAAAAGTTCCTGAAGCTCTTTTTTTTGAAGCTCGACAGGAGTTGAATATTCCTGCTCTAGGTTTTCGCGAAGTTTTATTCCTTTTTGAAGGAGAGTACCTAATATTGCCATGCTTTCGTTATGCGATTGGCGGGCTAAGATATAAAATGAGCATTAAAGATAATATTAACTTATTCCAACGGGAACTACAGGGCTTTGGATGCCAATTGATTGCCGTAAGTAAAACTAAACCTGCCGAAATGCTGCTGGAGGCCTACGGAGCAGGGCAACGCATTTTCGGAGAGAACAAAGCTCAGGAAATGGTGGCCAAATATAACCTACTGCCCAAGGATATTGAGTGGCACATGATTGGGCACCTTCAAACTAATAAGGTAAAGTATATTGCTCCCTTCGTTTCTTTAATCCACTCGGTGGATAGTCAAAAACTTTTGGAAGAGATTAACAAGCAAGGAAAAAAAGTAAACCGGGTAATTCCCTGCCTTCTTCAGGTTTATATTGCCGAAGAAGAAACAAAATTTGGATTTGATAAACCGGAACTAGCCCAACTATTAACCAATCAAGTAATGAATGGCTATGAATTTGTAAAAATTCAAGGGCTAATGGGAATGGCTTCTTTAACAGACAATCCGGAGAAAATAAAATCTGAATTTGTTGGCCTTAAATTACTATTTGACAACTTGAAAAGTAGTCAGTTACCGGGAAATGTTGAAATGAAACAGTTGTCGATGGGTATGAGCTCAGACTACAAAATTGCGCTGACCGAAGGCAGTACCTTGGTAAGAATTGGTACCGCCATTTTTGGTGAGAGAAATGGGATGATATAACAGAAATCCAACAATTTTAAATTATGCTTTCACAACGATCAACTTTACTTGCCGGAGCCATCTTCGGTGGTTTGGGTGTTGCCCTTGGCGCTTTTGGAGCTCATGCTTTGAAACCTATGCTAATCGCCACTAACCATTTAGATACCTTTGAACTGGCAGTTCGATACCAGTTTTATCATGCCTTTGCGCTACTCATTATTGGGCTGTTAATGGAAGGCACGTTCAAGTCAAAACTTAATTACTCAGCCCTATTCATGATCGTGGGAACGATACTATTCTGCGGGAGTCTCTACGCGCTTGCATTTGAAAGTGCTAAGAGTGTAGCATTTATTACACCTATTGGAGGCGGATTTTTTATTCTTGGTTGGGTATTACTAAGTCTGAGTGTGTGGAGAAGGTCACCTTCTTAATCAGGGCTCTTCTTTTCAAGCACATTGACCTTTAAGATTAATTGTGCTCCTTCTAAGTTAACTGCATTCGATACAATTGTTACCACTTTGTGTTGTTTCCCAAATTTCCCTGCACTATTAAAGGCTGCAATGATTTCGCCCTTTCCACCTGGTGGTACAGGATCTCTTGGCCATCCTTTAGGTGTCGTGCAACCACACTGGGTAGTTACATTGGTAATAATCAAGGACTCGTTGCCGGAGTTGGTAAACCGATAAGTATACTCCACTTTGTCGCCCTGCGCAATATCCCCAAAATCATGAGTAGCCTTATCCCAGGTGAGAGTGGGCCCTGTGACAACTGGCTCCTGTTGCTGTGCGAAGGAAGAAGATAAGACAATCAGACCTGCAAATAGAAAGACAATAAATTCTTTCATTCCTGTGATTTTTATACACTTTCCGAATTCTATTTTCATGATTTACTTCTTACGTCAACGATGTCAATTGGTTTTAAATTGTTAATTGTTTTTAATTTAACGGAAGAATGAGAAATCCAGTTCACGAACTTTATGGAAAAAAACTCAGACTCAGAGCTTGTGGACTGTGTGTCAGAGAAGAAAGTCTGCTGCTGATCAACCATACGTTTATTACCGAAGACGACTTTTGGGCACCTCCAGGAGGAGGGATAGAGTTTGGTGAGACTGCGGAGGCGTGCATCAAAAGGGAATTTAAAGAAGAGACAGGATTGGAGATTGACGTTGGCAAGTTTTTGTTTGCCTGCGAATTTATCAAAGAGCCCTTACATGCAATTGAGCTGTTTTTCGAGGTGAACCCGGTCTGGGGCAGTCTGAAATTAGGGACTGATCCGGAAGCAGGCGAGAACCTTCAAATCCTCCGGGAAGTTCGATTTATTCCTTGGCGGGAGATCAGGGAAATAAAGCCAGAACACCTACATGGAATATTCAATTTTAGCCCGCAACCCAGCAAAATCATGGAGTTAAGGGGCTATTTTAAATTATAATTGGTTGTGTTTAACCACTTAAAATATTTATAATTGCAAGCTAAACCTGTAAACAATGAACCTGACAAAAATCCTAACTGTTGTCCTCTTGCTCATAAGCCTCTACCTGGCTTGGTTTCTTTATAGTGGAGTACAAAAGACAATTGATGACCGAGAGTCGATTACTACTAAAGAAGCCCTTGTTATAGAGCGTCTTAGCCTGATCCGTGAAGCAGAAGTTGTTTTTCAGGAAGTGAACGGAAGATACACTGCCAATTGGGATTCTTTGGCAAATTTTATTGAAAACGGGCAGGTGCCAATTTTAGAGCGTAGAGAAGAGATTAAACAGAAAGCGTATGGAGGAGAAGAAGTCATTCTACATATTGACACGTTAGGTTTTGTCCCTGCTAAGGAAAGGATTTTCAAGAAAAGCTATAACCTGAATGCCGCAGATAATGGGGTGTTTATGGGATTCAAATTCAAAGTTGGAGATCGGGTGATCAAAAACCAGAAGGCCTATGCTTTAAAAGTTGGAGAAAAAGTAAATGAACCTCCTTTTCAGGATCAAGGAATAATTACTTCCGTAGCAAATGTCAGCGTAGGCGATGTCTTGAAAAAAGGACAAGTTCTCGCCACTCTTTGGGAGTACCTGTTTAAACCGAACGTAGATATTAAGAAAATTGGTATCAAACCAACTATTGATGGAATCGATGAGAAACCCTTCATTATACAAGTAAATAAAGTTGACAAGTCTGGCATTATGGTTCAGGTAATCGAAGTCATAGATCCTACACCTGATAACCCGGCCAGAAAAGAATCAAATGATGCCAGACCTCGTAAACCACTCCGGTTTGGGTCTTTAAATGATGTATCTACTGCTGGTAACTGGGAATAAACTAAAACCTTGCAAGCTGCTACTGTCAGTTATAAACTGATCAAGAAGATCAAGGACGACAAGTTTGATGAGGAAAAACTTCATCGTTATACTCTTCTGGTTCAACTGGGAGTTCGCGATCTGCAGGTAGCAGTCGTTGATGCCGGTGATAACAGCCTTCTCTTTTTCGAAGACTACGTGCTGGGAGATTTAAACTCCCATGACGAACTGATCGAAGTATTACAGAGCCTTTTTGAATCCCACCAGATATTGATGGCCGGATTCTGGAAAAGTGTCATTTTCTGCATTAAGAATAACAAGATGGTTCAGGTTCCCGCTTCTCTTTTTGTAGAAGAAGCAGCTCCTGAATACCTTGGCTTCAATGCTTCCTTTGATACCGAAAAAGAAGATGTTCTATTCTGCCGGAACAAACTCTCTGATGCGACTACCGTATTTGCTTTTCAAAAGGAATTAAACCAATGGATCAAGGGCATCTATGCCAACACCTCCGTTTCCATCGTTCACCAGTCTGCCGCCTTAATCGAAGGTGTGCTTAATTTTTCAAAATCCTTTAGTGGCAGTCCACTTTATATCTACGTAGATCGGTTTAAGCTTCATATCCTTTCAGCACAAGCCGGAAAATTGATTTATTACAATCAGTTTCCCATCAACCGGTTTGCTGATTATGTCAAATACATCATGTTAGTCATAAAGGGATTAAATCTTAATCAAAATACCAGTCAGGTAATCCTGTGGGGCTACATCGGTAAAAATTCACCTCACTATCAGGAATTTTACAAGTACATAAGAAACGTAGTTTTTGGTGGACGACCAGCCGACATCAAGTTTGGTTACATGTTTGACGAGGTGCAAGAGCACCACTTCTTCGATCTGTTTTCGCTAAACTTGTTTAGTAAATAACGCATGAAACGCATCGCGCTTTTTCCCGGTTCCTTTGACCCCTTTACCAGAGGGCATGAAGACATTGTGTTGAGAGGATTGAATCTTTTTGATGAAATCATCATTGCTATTGGGTACAATAGCGGCAAAAGTCAACGCTACTTCAAAATTGAATTCATGGTAGAGAGGATAAAAGAGACCTTCGAAGCGTATCCTAATATCCGTGTTCAAACGTTTTCAGAATTAACAGCCGATTACGCCAAACGGCATCAAGCCAAATATCTATTGCGCGGCTTGCGAAATACTACCGATTTTGAATATGAAAACAGTATCGCTCAGGTCAACCGCTATCTGAATGATGAACTCGAATCTGTTTTTCTCATTACCTCTCCTCAATTTGCTTCAATCAGTTCTTCAATTATCCGGGAGGTACACCGTTACGGAGGTAACGTCACCGGTTTAATTCCTTACAAACTTTAGTCTTCTGGGGAATCACTTTTTCAAGCTTGCCATTTCGGCCTTGCGATAATACTCTTCGAAAACGAATCGGATTGACTTATAGGAATTTTCCAATGCATGGTAAACCTCTTTTTCTGTCATCCAACGGATTTCCTCAATGTCTTCTTCGAGGCTCGGTTTAATTTTAGAGTCGTCAATGATATCCATCGCATACCACCGTGTTTTTTTCAGCATGCTGTTTTTATTCATGGTGTACGTATGCCATGTAGTGCAAATCTTTTTTCCAAGCTTCACATCAACATTACACTCTTCTTCTACCTCCCGCTCTGCCGTCTGCCGATAGTTTTCTCCGCTTTCTTTTTTCCCTTTAGGCAGATCCCATTTTTTCATACGGTAGATCATGAGAAATTTGTCTTTTTTCCGAATCAGGCCCCCTGCTGCTTTGATCACCTTGAATTTCCTTGTCAGGTAGAGCTTTACCTCCTCGTAATTGTCCACAGAAACGGCTAGAGATAGAAGATTGGTAGGAACTTTTGAATTTACTTGGTCGAGAATGACATCCAGGTCAAGTATAGTGCCCTGTTTAATCCAAACATGATTGATTAATTTGGCTTTCGTGATGGGTTCAATCTTGGCATCAATGAAATAATTAACACTTCCGGATTCGGGCTTTTCACCTGATTTTAAGATACGCACCGGAATGTCGTTGATGAAAAGATTCATGACGTTTTCTGTTCACACACCATTCCTGCAAAAACATAAATTATTCGCAAGGAGGCAAATCCCTTGACAGTTTTTATGGCTATTTTAAAATTCCCGGTGAGTTTTCGTGGATTTTAGGGATTTATTGAAACCAGACTAATAAATTGCTAGCCTATGAGTACAACTACAATACAAGAAGACATTGCCGGTGCAGTAGCTACCAAACTATTGGAAATTGAAGCCATTAAACTCAATTATAAAAATCCATTTACCTGGAGTTCGGGCTGGAAGTCTCCCATTTATTGCGACAACCGGATGGCGCTGTCATTTCCTGCGATACGCACATTTATAAAGGAAGGTCTTGTAAAGGCCATCAGAGACACGTATAAAGACGTAGAATGCATTGCAGGCGTAGCCACGGCTGGTATCCCGCAAGGCGCACTTGTGGCAGATGAATTGAGCTTACCTTATATCTATGTCAGGCCAAAGCCGAAAGAACACGGAATGGGTAACTTGATTGAAGGGAAAATAGAGAAGGGGCAAAAAGTAGTTTTGGTTGAAGATCTGATTTCTACGGGAGGTAGCTCTCTAAAGGCAGCACAGGCCCTGAAAGAAGCAGGTTTTAAGGTACTGGGTATGGTTGCCATCTTTACGTACGGCTTCGATGTTGCCGAAAAGAACTTTGAAGAGGCAGGTATCCGGCTGGTATGCCTTAGCGATTTTAATCATCTCCTGAAGGAAGCGGTGCGCAAAAAATACCTGGATGAAAATCAACTTATCTATGTCAAATCATGGCGGGTCGATCCAGGAAATTGGAAGTGATAGAAGGAATAGTCGTTAGATTCAACTTCTTGCCAAAACGTGCTTACTTATGAATGCAGGAAGAATATTTTTATTTATGCCTTAACGATGCCGTCATTTCAATTCCACACCAGCGGATTAACCAATGAACAGGTAGAAGAGGCCAGGACAAAGTACGGATCCAATACTTCGGGCCTGAAGCCGGAAAGTGGTTTTCTTAAAGCGGTCATGAGTTTAGTGAAAGAACCCATGTTTATTCTGCTGCTCACCGCGTCTACCATTTATTTTATCAGTGGAAAAACAGGTGATGGAATTTTTATGGTTTGTGCCATTATTCTGGTGGCAACTATTTCTCTTTATCAGGATTCCAGAAGTCGCAATGCATTACAGGCATTAAAAGATCTTACTCAACCGTTTTGCAAGGTGATTCGAAATGGGGTTGAAGTCCGGATTGCGAGTGAACAAGTTGTCGTAGGTGATTCTATTATGGTAGAAGAAGGTTCTTCCATTCCGGCAGACGGTATTATTATTCATTCCAATGATTTTTCAGTCAATGAATCAATCCTTACCGGAGAATCAATGGCGGTCAACAAAGGAGAATCGGGTGATAATAAAATTTTTCAAGGCACAACGGTAGCCAGTGGCCTGGCGATTTGCAATGTAACAACCATTGGCCCCGAAACTCAATTGGGGAAAATCGGTAAACGACTTGAAGATATTGAAGAAGAAAGTACACCACTTCAGATTCAAATCAACAATTTCGTAAAGAAGATGGCCCTTGCAGGGATTTTTGTTTTTCTGTTGGTCTGGTTAATCAACTTTCTTCTTTCAAAAAACGTAATGGATAGCCTACTCAAATCGCTTACGCTGGCGATGAGTATTTTGCCGGAAGAGATTCCAGTTGCCTTTACCACCTTCATGGCCCTTGGCGCGTGGCGATTGATGAAAGTCGGGATCATTGTAAAGCAGACCAAAACCGTTGAAACCCTGGGCAGCGCTACCGTCATTTGTTTGGATAAAACCGGAACCATTACTGAAAACAAAATGGCCCTCACCAAGCTTTATACGCATGCGTCAAAAAAATCTTCCGGAGCAAGTGATTTACTTGGCGATCCTGAAAAAGAATTAATCAGACTGGGCATGTGGTCCAGTGAGCCCATCCCCTTTGATCCCATGGAAGTTGCATTGCATAAGGCCTATGCGGAAAATAAGGAGCCGGATGAACGATCTCACTTTAAATTAATTCATGAGTATCCCCTGGAAGGGAAACCACCCATGATGACGCATATTTTTGAGAATGCTTCCGGCACTCGCATTATCGCAGCCAAGGGCGCACCCGAAGCTTTAGTCAGCGTATCCCGGTTAACGGATCAGGAGAAAAAAGAAATTGAAACAGTAGTCCTGGAGTTTGCTACAGAAGGCTACCGGGTGCTGGGGGTAGGAGTTGCTCAATTTGAAGGAACCAATTTTCCTGCGCGACAACAAGATTATAAATTTCAATTTGTTGGTCTCGTGGCATTTTATGACCCACCCAAAGCGAATATCAAAGAAGTCTTTGATTCATTTTACAAAGCCGGCATTCAGGTAAAGATTGTGACAGGCGACAATGCTGCTACCACTACTACAATAGCCCGACAAGTGGGCTTCAAAGGAGCCGACAACGGACTGACAGGAGAAGAGTTAATGGCATTGGACGAAGCCGGATTGAAAGAGAAAGTCATGAGCATTGCGATTTTCACGCGCATGTTTCCGGAAGCAAAACTAAGAATAATTAATGCGTTAAAGGCAACCGGTCAGATCGTTGCCATGACGGGTGACGGTGTAAATGACGGCCCTGCACTGAAGGCGGCACATATTGGCGTGGCCATGGGAAACAAAGGATCGGAAATTGCCAAACGTGCATCATCCCTTATTCTTGTTGAAGATAATCTTGCCCGGCTGGTGGATGCAATTGCCATGGGGAGGAAGATTTATACGAATCTAAAGAAAGCTATTCAATACATTATCTCCATCCACATCCCAATTATCCTTACCGTTTTCATTCCACTGGTGCTAGGGTGGATTTACCCTAATATTTTTTCTCCTGTGCATGTTATCTTTTTAGAATTGATCATGGGCCCAACCTGCTCCATCATTTATGAGAATGAACCGATTGAAAAAAATGCGATGTTACAACCTCCACGACCTTTTACGACCACCTTCTTCAATTTGAAAGAATTGACCACGAGTATCATTCAGGGTTTAGTGATCACGTTGGGAACGCTGACGGTTTATCAGTATTCAATTCATCAAATGAATGATGAGAATACCGTGAGGGCAATGGTTTTTCTGACTTTGATTTCTGCAAATATCTCTCTGACGCTGGTCAATCGCTCTTTTTATTATTCAATTCTTACTACTTCGCTCAGCAACAAGATGGTGCCGTTGATCATTCTAATTACGGTTGGAATCACTTCGCTTATTCTGTTGGTTCCTCAACTGAGTCGCTTTTTTGAGTTTGAAAAGCTCAACCTGACTCAATTAGGCGTTTGCATTACCGTGGGATTTATCTCGGCTATTTGGTTTGAGTTGGTAAAATGGAGAAAGAGACAAAATGCCTACATACAATCATTTAATCACAAATGAGCTGGGAATTATCCTTTCATTAAGTCAAAAAATCTTAGTTTTGCGATCTGAACTTTGGCCTCGTAGTTCAATGCCTACCCGTACGAACGGTGCGTTCGGGCGGGGATAGAATATCCCGAAAGCTTTCGGGACTAAACTTTTGATATAGGTTCGGAGCAGTTGGAAGATTTTGGCCTCGTAGTTCAATGGATAGAATAGAAGTTTCCTAAACTTTTGATACAGGTTCGATTCCTGTCGAGGCTACAAAACCAATTGGGCTAAACCTCTCTTAGTTCAACGCCCGCCCATACGAACAGTACGTTCGGGCGGGGATAGAATATCCAGAAAGCTTTTGGGACTAAACTTTTCATCCCGGTTCGATTTCGGGTGAGACTACAAAATAAATTTGAGGCTAGACTATTGATATGGCTTGTTAGAAGATTTCGGTCTCATAGTTAAACGCCCGTCCGAGGTTGCGCAATTAAATCAATGTAGAGTTTAAGATTACAATGAGAGGTTGGCTAATAGTTTCATAGTTATTGAATTCTGGAAGTTTAAAGTCTAAGAAACCCAGGACTGCGGCATATAATTAGGATAGATCATTAAGTGCTTCTTCTTGACTTCTTCATAGAGAAGCTTTTTTAGTTCAACAATATTTTCTTTGGATTCAGCAGAGATAAAGATAACTTGTTCCAATCCCTGTTGCCGATAATATCCCTTTAGTTCATCCAAATTGGCGTTGCCCTCACCTCGCGCCAACAAGTCAATTTTATTCAGTACAAGAATGGTGGTGATATCACCTGCTCCAATATCTGCCAGTGTTTTTTTCACAACTTCTATCTGATTGTCATGAAAAGGATGCGCCACATCGACCACATGAAGTAAAATATCTGCTTCTCGTACTTCATCCAGTGTAGATTTAAAAGACTCAATTAAATGATGTGGCAATTTTCTGATGAACCCTACCGTATCCGAAAGCAGGAAAGGAATATCGCCAATCACAACCTTCCTTACCGTAGCATCTACGGTTGCGAAGAGCTTGTTCTCGGCTTTAACATTCGCTTTTGAAAGCAAATTCATTAAGGTGGATTTTCCAACATTCGTATAGCCAACCAAAGAAACCCTTACCACGTTGCTTCTTGATTTTCGCTGAGTTTGTCTTTGTTTGTCTATCCTTTCAAGTTCCTCCTTCAACAGCGTAATCTCTCTCTTAATTACCCTTCTGTCCGTTTCAATTTCTTTTTCTCCGGCACCACCCCGTGTTCCGGTGCCTCCACGTTGCCGTTCCAAGTGAGTCCACATGCGGGTCAATCTGGGTAGTAAGTATTGATTCATCGCCAGTTGCACCTGAGTTCTGGCCTGAGCCGATTGCGCTCGCATTAGAAAGATGTCCAAAATGAGAAGACTTCGGTCATAGATTCTAACCTTAGTTTCCCGGCTTTCGGGGTTAAATTCCTTTTCAAGGTTCCGAAGCTGGGAGGGGCTTAGGTCATCGTCAAAAATGATATTGGAGATGTTGTTGGAGAAAACATAATTCTTGATTTCTTCCAGCTTCCCTTTTCCCACAAACGTGCGAATGTCAGGATGCGTAAGTCGCTGAAAATACCTCTCTTTGGCATCTATTCCGGCAGTCTCGGCAAGAAATGCCAACTCTTCAAGATGTTCCTGACTTTCCTCAATTTTGTCCTTCCCGGTAATGATGGCCACCAGAACAGCCGTGCTCGATTTGTTTTCCATTGATTATTTCCCAAACCTAACCATATATTCCAATGCCCGTTTTCCGGCTCGGTTACTTTTATTTAGATTTGTAGGATGTAGTTTTACAAAAGTCCTCTTTTTTAGCACTTTTGTCTGTCTATATCCTAAATTAAACTGCTTTTGGGTAACGCTAAAAGCCTATTGTTGGCTAAATGAGAATTGCGATTGTTTTAAATACATCTTGGAATATCTACAATTTCAGGATGAATTTTATCAGAGCTTTACAAGCCGAAGGACATGAAGTTCATACCATCGCACCGAAAGATGACTGCACACATCATCTGATTGAGGCAGGCTGCATTCATCATCAAGTGAGAATGGATAGCCGGGGGGCCAATCCAATAAAAGACTCAGCTCTCATTGTTGAACTTTGGTCAATCTACAGAAAAGTAAAGCCCGGTGTAATTCTTCACTATACTATTAAACCTAATATTTACGGAACGATTGCTGCTGCACTTTTAAAGATTCCTGTCATTAATAATGTTTGTGGTCTTGGCACAATTTTTCTGAAGGATAACTTAGTTTCTAGAATTGCCATCTTACTCTATAAATGGAGCTTCCGTTTTCCAAAGAAAGTTTTTTTCCAAAACCCGGATGACCTTGCCTTATTTATAAACAAGAAATTAATAAGACCGGAAATTGCTGACTTATTACCAGGATCAGGCATTGATTTAACCCGATTTGCTCCAACTGAATTCAAGCGCAATACATCTTTTACTTTCCTGTTGATCTCCAGATTAATCTCAGATAAAGGTGTCCTTGAATATGTGGAAGCCGTGAGAAAGCTTAAAGCAAAAGGTATCAACGCGCGTTTTCAGATTTTAGGCGCGACAGATCCAAAACATAAAAGGGGGATTAAGTTAAAAGTAATTGACAGTTGGATAAGCAGCGGCACCATTGAATACCTGGGCACGACTATGGATGTGCGCGGATTTATTCAACAGGCGGATTGTATTGTGCTTCCCTCCTACCGAGAAGGCACTCCTCGAACTTTATTGGAAGCCGCCAGTTCCGGCAAACCAATAATCGCTACGGACGTTCCCGGTTGTCATCATGTAGTTAAGGATTCCTTCAATGGTCTACTATGCGAGCTGAAAAATGCTGAGGATCTTGCTGAGAAAATGTTTACGATGGCTAACTATGATGACGAGACCCTTAAGCGTTTCGGCCAAAATGGAAGAAAAAAAGTGGAATCTGAATTTGATGAGTCTATTGTCATTGATAAGTACTTACACTCGTTGTCAGGATTTCAATTCACTCAAGAACATTCTTATGAATCGGCTGCATTGGCTGGCAATTTTGTAGAGGGTTAACCCCAATTCTCCAAAAAAATAGAAGTTCAATCTCTTACCGGAGTTATTAAGAAAATCTGTAATTTCACGAAATCCAGTAACTCAAAAACTTGTGAGATTCTTCATTAACTCAGTAGCGGTTGCATTTTTCTTCACTTTTATTTCCTGCGCTTCCTATAAGCAAAACATTATGTTTAAGCCATCTGATGGATTTAAACCAGAGCCAATCAAAAAAGATGCATTAGCGGTCGAGAAGAATTATACCATCCAAAAGAATGATTACCTTAAATTGGATGTGTTTTCCAATCGGGGTGAACGACTCATCGATCCTAATCCCGAACTCACCAATACAACTGCTAATCAAACCACTACCACAAGAACCGAATTTCAATACCTTGTTGATATTAATGGAATAGCCAAATTTCCAATGATTGGTGAATTGAAAGTTGAAGGCATGACACTTCGTGAAGCGGAAGAGATTACCCAAAAAGAATTTCAAAAGTATTTTAAAGACCCCTATGTTGTTCTTACTTATAACAATAAACGTGTGATAATACTGGGAGCGCCAGGCGGGCAAGTAATTCCATTAACTAATCAGAATGTAACCTTAGTCGAGACAATCGCCTTGGCGAAAGGTATTTCCAATGATGCTAAGGCTCAGAACATCAGAGTTCTTAGAGAAGATAAAGTATTTATTATTGATCTCAGTACCCTTGAAGGTTTTAAGGCGGGCAATATGTTGATTGAGCCGGGTGATATTGTTTACATTGAACCAATCCGTAGGCCATTGAGCGAGGCATTGAGAGATTATAGTGGTGCGTTGACTATACTTGTTAGTTTAACTACTTTGTTGGTTCTAATTAGCAGCCTCTAGTGATGCAAGAAAACTCCCCAAAACATTTGAGAACCAATGATGTTGAAGGCATCGATATTGACAAACTATTTGTTACCATTCGTAAAAACAGTTACTGGATTTTACTGATATTTATTATCACTAACCTGACAGCCTATCTCACCATCCGCTACACAAAAGATCTTTATGAATCTGAATCAGAACTTAAGTTGGATGTAAAACAAGATGCCACTGAACTGGGAATCAAGAATTTTGTCGAGGATCAAAAATTAAATATCATCGCAGGAGAAATTGAACTTATACGTTCAAAAATTTTCTTTAACCGGATCATCGATTCCCTTGAACTTGACCTTAGTTATTATGCTATAGGAAAAGTGTTGAATGATGAGATGTACAAAAGATCTCCCTTCGTAGTTACCTATTCTTTAACTTCCAAATCCTATTACGATATCCCATTTTATTTCAGTTTTAAAGATGATAAATCCTATCTACTCAAAATTGGTGAAGCCGGTGAATTAATTGAAGGCAAGCTTGGGATACCGCTCGTTTTAAAGGAGGCAGAATTACTTATTACCAAAACTGAATTCTTTTCACTGGATTATGAAAACAAGTTCTTCTTTATCGTTAATAGTCGAGCTAAATTACTTGACTACCTCTCAAAAAATATTGCAGTTGAGCCTTTGAATTTCAATGCGAATACTATTCGGATTTCATTTAAGGATAACAATGCACAAAAAGCCTATGATATTGTCAATAAAATTGACTCCATTTATTTAGGATATAGTTATGAGCAAAAAAATCTAACCAACAAGCAAAAAATTGATTGGCTTAGCAATGAGTTGAGCCAGGTGGAGGAAAAAATGGAGAGCTATGAGAATTATTTTGAAGCATTCACGCTTCAAAATAAAAGTAATGACCTCAATGTAGATCTGAAGAAGACAGTATTCTTAATTAACAAGATCGATTCCCAACGCTATGAATTAAATAAGCGGCTTGCCGAACTCAATTCTCTAATGGATGATCTCTCTGCGGGAAATTATGCACTTTCATTTTCACATCAACAGTTCTTACCGGATTATATTAATCCTAAGTTGGAAATGCTTCAGCGCATGATGCAAGATCAAGACAAACTCGGGCTTGCCTACAATGAAAACACATTTGCTTTTCGACAAAAAGATAAAGAGTTCAACGCTTTGAAAAATTCACTTTTTTCACAATTGACAGAATTGAAAAAAAATTGGCTCAAGACAGCCACCGAACTTGGGATTAAAAAGGAGAAATTGGAAAGAGAATTCGCCAGTATGCCTGATAAAAATACCCAGTTCTCAAAAAATCAGCGGTTCTACAAGCTTCATGAAGAACTATACCTTACGATGATGCAATCTAAAGCTCAATTTGAAATCACTCAGGCAGGCAGTACACCTGACTTTAAAATACTATCCCCGGCAACTATCCCGAGTTCTCCAATATCACCCAAAAGATATATGATATTAGGAATTGGATTTGTGGCAGGCTTTGTCATTAATTTCTTTTTGATCGGGATTCTCTATCTCTTGAATGATCGCATCAATAGCGTCCATGAGATTGAAAAAAATATTGATGTCCCCATGCTGGGTATAATTCCAACCTCCCTTCATGCCAAGAAATCACCTTTCCATGTCGTTGATAATCCCAAATCAATGGTAAGTGAATCTATTCGAACACTCCGTTCCAATCTTGATTTTTTCTTTACCACAGTCGAGCATAAGGTTATCGCAGTTTCATCCACCATTTCGGGTGAAGGCAAATCCTTTCTGGCATTAAACCTTGGGGGTGTTCTCGCAATGTCTAAAAAAAGGGTAGCGTTGCTGGATCTGGACATGAGAAAATCCAAAAACAATTTACCGTTTGAAATTTCAGATGCCGGGAAGGGTATTAGTACTATTCTTATCAAGAAGCATGAATGGAGAGAATGCCTCATAAAAACTTCGATTGAAAATTTCGACTATATTCCATCAGGGCCACATCCCCCTAATCCTTCAGAACTATTACTCAATGGTGAATTTTCAGCCCTTCTTGAGGATTTAAAAAAAGAGTATGACTTTGTCGTACTTGATACACCTCCTATAGGTCTTGTAACGGATGGGATCATGGCCATGAAGAGAGCAGATCTCTCGATCTATGTTTTCAGAGCTAACTATTCAAAGAAGGATTTTATAAGAAGTTTTCAAAGAATGGTTACCATTAATAAATTTAAAAATATAGCAATAATCCTAAATTCGCTTCCTACTACTTCCAAGACGTATGGTTATGGGTACTATGAAGACAAAACTCCCCGAAAAGGTATATTTAAAAAATTAGCTCGCACCTAGTGTTTTCATTTCTAAAGCGTAAGCCCTCGGCTCACTTAACTCCGTTAACCACGGACATTCATTCTCACTTGTTGGCACAGCTCGATGACGGTGTGAAATCAATGGAGGAGGCAATCGCTCTCATTCTTCGCTTTAAGTCGCTCGGATTCTCCAAGATTATCACTACCCCGCACATCAATAGTGATTACTATCGAAATGATTCATTCATCATTCATGAAAAATTGAGGGAGCTACAAAAAATATTGAGTGAAAGGAATATCCTCATCCATATTGAAGCTGCTGCAGAATATCTCTTAGACGAGGAACTTTCACGAAAGGTAGTTAACCAGGAAAAGCTATTAACCTTTGGTAATTCTTATTTACTCTTTGAAACCAATTTTCTGTCAGAACCTTTGAATCTTAAAGAATTCATCTTTAAGGCAATTTCTTCAGGCTATAAATTGGTCTTAGCTCATCCTGAACGTTATCAATATATGAATTTGGAGAAAGCCCAGGACTTGCGTGACAGGGGCTTGCTTTTTCAAATTAATATACCCTCTCTTGTTGGGTATTACTCCAAGCCAATTCAAAAAATGGCTTACCAGCTTATTGACAAAGGCTGGATTGATTTTCTAGGGAGTGATTGTCATAATACCATTCACTTAGATCTTATGAATGATGCAATGAAGAACAAATATTATCAAAAGGCGCTGACACTTCCACTGCTTAATAACACGCTCTAGTTGCAATGATTGCTATCACAGGAGCCAACGGATTACTTGGCAGTTTTATAGTAAAGAAACTATCTGATGAAAAATCAGATGTGGTTGGCATTAGAAGAAAAGAAAGTACCCTTAAACTTCTGGAGGGATATCAAGATAAAATAACCTGGCGAGAAGCTGATATTCTTGACATCCACTCACTTGAAGAATCATTGAAGGACACGGATATTGTTATTCATTCAGCTGCCAGTGTTTCCTTTAACCCACGTCATTCCAAAAAATTATACACGGTCAATGTGGAGGGGACAAAAAATATTGTCAATACCTGTCTCAAACTTGGGATCCCGAGATTGATTCATATTAGTTCCGTTGCGGCTTTAGGAAGACAAAAGGGCGTCACTCATTTGAATGAACAAAGTAAATGGGTTGATAACTCATTAAATTCTGATTATGCCGAATCAAAATATCTTGCTGAGTTGGAGGTATTTCGTGGACAGGAAGAAGGGCTAAGCACTGTCATCATTAATCCTTCAGTAATTATTGCACCCGCAGATTGGACCAGGAGTAGCGCTCAAATTTTCAAATATGTTTGGGATAAAAATCGATTCTTTACGACAGGCTCATTGAATTATGTTGATGTTCGTGATGTTGCTGCAATGGTCTTCTCACTGTGCTCATCTCGAGTGGTAGGAGAACGGATCATTGCCAATGGAGGAACAGTTACTTATCAATTTCTCTTTGAGGAAATTGCTAAAAGGTTTAATAAAAAAGCTCCCTACATTGGTATTGGACCATCCTTTGTAAGGATTGCTTCATGGTTTGAAGAAATGAGAAGCTTGGTCACCCAATCAGAGCCAATGTTTACCCGACAGTCTTCCAGGATGGCTTGCGAAACATTCCAGTATGAGAACAAAAAAGCAATAGAAATTCTTGGTGTCGAATTCAGAACACTTCAGGATACCTTGGATTGGTGTAGTGCCAAATATCTGACGAACATTAGCACAAACAAATAAAAACTCCAATATTGTCTGGTGATAATTATTGCACCAACTTTGCGCCTATAAAAAATAGCTAAATCTTTTGCCAATAGGTTGATTTTTTGCCTATTTTAGACAAACCCTTTGAGAATGGCCCACGAATTCAGGAAAAGAGAGGAAGAAGAGGAGTTGATCAGGCGTTTTGAAGATAATCTTAGAAAAAATTCCAGCAATTTTTTTGACATCGATTCCTACGAGCTCATCATTGACTATTACCTAGATCATAACAAATTCAAAAAAGCACTTACAGCAGTTGATCAGGCTATTGAATTGTTTCCTTTCTCCACAGATCTGATCGCTGTAAAAGCTCAGGTTCTTTCAAATTTGGAACGCTATGAAGAAGCACTCGAGTTATTGGACCGGGCCAAGAACTTAAATCCATCCAATATCGAAATCTATCTTTCCACAGGATCTATCTATTCCTTACAAGGAAAACACGATCAAGCCATTCAAGTGTATGAAGAAGCGTTAGCCTTTGACGAGGAACAGCGTGATGAGATTTACTATAATATAGGACTGGCCCATCAAAGTATGGAGCATTACGATGATGCCATACAAGCTTATAAAAATTCCATCGAATTAAATATAAGCCATGAAGGATCTCTCTATGAACTTGCTTTTTGCCTTGATGTAGTAGGACAATTGGAAAGTAGCCTTTCTTATTACAAGAAGTTTATTGATGAAGACCCTTTTTCAGCAGCGGCCTGGTATAACCTAGGTATTGTAAGTAACAAGTTGGAGAAGTATACGGAAGCCATTGAGGCCTACGAATATGCCCTTGCCATTGATGATAATTTTGCCTCAGCACATTTCAATATGGGCAATACCTTCATGAATTTAGAGCAATATCAAAAAGCATTAGATTCCTTTAAGAAAACAATTGATATAGAAGGACCTAGCCCTGAAGTATACTGTTGCATAGGAGCCGCCTATGAAAACCTTGAGCAGTTTGACCTCGGATTAAAATTTTTTCAGAAGTCAACCAAACTTGACTCCATGTATGATGAGGCTTGGTTTGGTGCCGGTAATTGCCTCGAGAAGCAAGAGAAATGGTACCAAGCACTACACTTTTTTAATAAAGCCGTAAAACTTAACAGCTTGAATGCTGAATACTGGAAGGCAGCTGCTCATGCCGAATTTAAAATCGGAAATACCATCTCAAGCATCAGTGCATACGAAGAAGCCAGTGGACTTGAACCTGATGATAAAGAAATTTGGCTTAACTGGTCTTTTATTTATTATGAACAAGGGGAGTACGAGCGGGCGATTGAAACACTCCTTCATGGAATGAGTGAACTACCAGACGAATCGGAGTTTTTCTATCGCATGACTATCTATTTGATTGAGGCCGGCAAATTCAAAGAAGCATTTAACTATCTGGAAAATGCCCTAATTTTGAACTTTGATGGACATACAGTTCTCTTCGATTTTTTTCCAAAGGCGGAAACTCAAAAAGCCTTGTTTAAGATTATTGACCAATTTAGAAAAGAAAATCACGAATGAACTACACATTAAAAAATTTACCTGAGCGCACTACTAAGCCCAGGCAAAAAGGCTTTACCATGGCCATGGACAAAGGACTGAGTGTAAGGGAAGCCGAAGACTTCATGAGCATGTCGGCAGATCATGTTGATATTGTTAAACTCGGCTGGGGAACTTCCTACGTCACTCCTACCTTAAAAGAGAAACTGAAAGTATACAAAGAAGCGGGGATACCCACCTATTTCGGGGGAACGCTCTTCGAAGCTTTTATCATTCGCGATCAGTTTGATGACTATCGCAAGATTTTGGATAAGTATGATATGTCTTTTGCGGAAGTTTCTGACGGATCAATCGACCTTGATCATGACAAGAAACTGGATTATATCGAAAAACTTTCAAAACAAGTCACCGTTCTTTCCGAAGTTGGCTCTAAAGATGCCGATAAGATAATCCCTCCTTACTTATGGATTGATTTAATGCAGAAGGAATTAGATGCCGGAGCCTGGAAAGTAATTGGTGAAGCTCGTGAAAGTGGAAATGTAGGATTGTTTCGCTCCACTGGAGAAGTACGCTCTGGCTTAGTACAGGAAATTCTTACCAAGATTCCATTCGAAAAAATCATATGGGAAGCACCCCAAAAAGCACAACAAGTTTGGTTTATTCAGCTCCTTGGTGCCAATGTCAACTTGGGAAACATTTCTCCAAATGAAGTCATTCCTCTTGAGACCATTCGCTTAGGGTTACGCGGAGATACATTTCTTCACTTTCTTGGGATCACCCGAAAAAAGGATACCAACTCTGCACCACCCTTCCACGCAGATTAATAGGATATGAATTTTCTAATAGATTTTATTCTTCATTTAGATCAACACCTAATTACCCTCATAAGAGAATACGGTACACTAACCTATCTTATTCTTTTCCTCATCATCTTTACTGAAACGGGACTTATTGTTATGCCCTTTCTTCCGGGTGATTCATTGTTATTTGCAGCCGGAGCAATCTCTGCCGTGCCTGATTCTACATTGAGCGTATTTATTGTGATCCCTCTTTTAATTGCGGCCGCACTGTTAGGTGACAATGTCAACTATTTCATTGGCCGTTTTGCCGGTGAGTTTGTTAAAAGTAAAGAGCGCATCTTGTTTTTTAAACGAGAGTATATTGTTCAAACAGAAGCTTTCTACGAAAAACATGGGGCTAAAACCATAATTATGGCTCGTTTTGTTCCTATTGTTCGCACCATTGCACCATTTGTGGCGGGTGCCGGAAGCATGAAATACAGAAACTACATTATAAACTGCGTGGTAGGCGCTATTCTATGGGTAGTTGGGTTAACTTTGCTTGGCTATCTATTTGGCAATATGCCAATCATAAAAAATAATTTCGATAAAGTAATTATTGCCATTATTCTCATTTCCCTACTTCCAATGGTGATTGGCTTTATTAAAAACCGGAAAAAATAAACAATTCCTTCTTCTGCAACTATATGGAAAAAAAATTCGGTCTCATCGGAGCAGCAGTTAGTCACTCTTTTTCAAAATCCTATTTCGATGAGAAATTTTTTCGCGATGGTCTACGCGATTATCATTATGACCTCTATCCGTTGAGTAGTGTAGATGAATTGAAGAAGCTCCTTAAAGAGAACCCCGATCTGTGTGGTCTTAACGTCACCATTCCCTACAAAGAAAAAGTCATTAAACTACTTACCGATATTGATCCTGCAGCCAAAAGGATTGGAGCTGTCAATGTTATTAAGATAAAAGATGGTAAGTTGAAAGGATTTAATACCGATAGTGATGCCTTTCGCGAAACACTGGAAAAGTGGTTCCCTCATCCGAGTGGCTCGAAGGCAATGATATTGGGTACAGGCGGCTCTTCAAAGGCAGTACAGGAGGCACTAAAAAAACTAGAGATACCATTCGAAACCGTTTCTCGTGAGAAAAGTAATGGCAATCATACCTATACTGATTTACAGAGGAATAATAAGATATTGGCCGGTGTAAATCTGGTAATTAATACCACCCCACTGGGAATGACACCCAATACAAACGAAGTACCACCTATCGATTACGAACAACTCACTCCCAGTCATTTCGTTTACGACTTGATCTATAATCCTGCCCGCACCATGTTCCTACAAAAAGCAGAGATGCGTGGTGCAGTCGTTCGCAATGGCCTTGAGATGCTTCACATACAAGCCGAAAAAGCCTGGACTATTTGGAATAATTGAGTTTAAGGTTCAAGATTAAAAGTAAGGGTATTGATTATATCTGCAAAACTTTGAACTTGTAACTTGTAACTTGAAATTTTAAACACATCATGGATTTCAAACTTACCAGCGTCTACGAGCCAACCGGTGATCAGCCCAAAGCCATTGAACAACTCGTAAAGGGTCTTGAGTCAGGCGAAGCACATCAGACATTATTGGGTGTTACAGGTTCCGGAAAGACTTTTACTATTGCCAATGCTATTGCTCAGGTTAATAGGCCAACGCTTGTACTAAGTCATAACAAAACACTTGCAGCCCAACTGTATGGTGAATTCAAACAATTCTTCCCGGAAAATGCTGTTGAGTACTTTATTTCTTACTACGACTATTATCAACCGGAAGCATTTATTCCTTCCTCTAACCTTTACATCGAAAAAGATCTTTCCATTAATGCAGAAATTGAAAAGCTACGGCTAAGCGCAACTTCCTCCTTACTCACCGGACGAAGGGATGTGATTGTTGTTGCTTCCGTATCCTGCATTTATGGAATAGGTAATCCTGAAGAGTTTGGTAAAAATCGCATCCAGCTGACTGTGGGAGAAATGATTCCTCGTAACCGACTGCTATTCGGCCTGGTGGATATTCTTTACAGCCGTACTGACGCAGAATTTAAAAGAGGGACATTTAGAGTAAAGGGTGATACCGTAGACATTTTTCTTGCCTATACCGATTATGCCGTTCGGGTATACTTTTTTGGGGATGAAATTGAAACTATTCAATTGATCGATCCCCAATCCGGAAAAAAGATTTCAGATGAGAAAATTGCTGTGATCTTCCCAGCCAATCTATTTGTAACAGGAAAAGATATGTTGCAACAGGCTATCCGAGAGATACAGGATGACATGGTTCTTCAGGTAGATATGTTTCAACAAGAACGAAAATTCTTAGAAGCTAAGCGCCTGAAGGAGCGTACCGAATTTGATCTTGAAATGATGCGCGAGTTAGGATATTGCTCAGGCGTTGAAAACTACTCGCGCTATTTCGATCGGAGAAAAGCAGGCGCCCGGCCTTTCTGTTTAATCGATTATTTTCCTGATGATTTTTTGATGGTCATTGACGAGAGCCATGTGACTGTCTCTCAAGTCCGTGCCATGTGGGGAGGCGATCGCTCCCGAAAAGTGAATCTCGTGGATTATGGTTTTCGATTGCCGTCAGCTTTAGACAATCGTCCGCTTACCTTCAATGAGTTTGAGTCGATCCTTAACCAGGTGATCTATGTAAGTGCTACACCGAGTGAGTATGAATTAAGAAAATCAGAAGGCGTGGTGGTAGAGCAAATCATTCGACCCACCGGTCTGATCGATCCTATGATTGATGTAAGGCCAAGTAGAAATCAAATTGATGACCTACTCGAAGAAATTGACGAACGTGTTAAGTTAAAGGAACGAGTATTAGTAACTACGTTAACAAAAAGGATGGCCGAGGAGTTAACCAAATTCCTTGAGCGTGCCTCCGTAAAATGCAGGTACATCCATTCGGAGGTTGCCACACTGGATCGCGTTGAAATTTTACGTGAGCTGCGCCTAGGCGTTTTTGATGTATTGGTAGGAGTAAACCTGCTGCGCGAAGGCCTTGATCTTCCCGAAGTTTCATTGGTTGCCATTTTGGATGCAGATAAAGAAGGGTTTTTGAGGAATCAACGATCGCTGATTCAGACCATTGGCAGGGCCGCCCGCAATGTTAATGGCCGGGTGATCATGTATGCAGATAAAACGACTGATTCGATGCAGCAGGCGATCGATGAAACCGATAGGAGGCGCAAAATTCAGTTGGACTACAATGCCACTAATGGCATTACTCCACAGACGATCATCCGTTCTAAAGACTCTATACTGGGACAGACCAAGGTAGCTGATTCTAAGAAATCAATGAAGCGCTATTATATAGAAGACGAAGAGAAATCACTAGCGGCCGATCCTGTAGTGGCTTATTTAACAAAGGATGAGCTAATAAAAATGGCTGAGCAGACAAAAAAGGCCATGGAGAAAGCGGCAAAAGAACTTGACTTTATGGAAGCAGCTCGTCTTCGCGATGAGTATCTTGCCATACAAAAAACAATTGCAGAGAAAAAATAATCACAAGAAAAACTATTATCTATATGCTAAAACGTATCCTTACCTGCCTAATTTTAGTAGTTGCCTATGTGAACGTAAGCAACGGACAAAGTTCAAATGATATAATGGTGAGCGGAGGGTTTGACCTGATCAAAACTGACTATGACAAAGCCTTTGATAAAGTTCAACTTGGTTTTGAAGTCAACTATTTTGTGATCCGGCATTTTTCCGTTGGAGCCGGGGCTGAAATCTGGAGCAGGCAGAAGAATTCTTTCGTCATGGGTATGCGGTGGTATGCCAATGATAATATCTATGTGCGCTTTCGCGGATTGATTGGAGCCAATGATGCTGCCATTGGTGCTGGTTATTCAAAAGCCATCAATAAGGATTGGCGTGTAGATGGCATTGGAGACTTTTACTTTGATGCCGGTGAGTTTGGACTCCGCGTAGGGGTTAGTTACATTATTCACTGAGAATCATTTTTCTGAGTGATCGACATCACACTAAAAAAATATTTACTATTTAGAGTCTATAAGTAGAACGGCTACTAATTGCTTCAGTAATTCTTCTTAACCCTTCCTCAAGTCTTGATTTAGGGCATGCTAAATTTATTCTGATATAACCTTTTGCATTGGAGACAAACATATTTCCTCCCTCTATAAGTACACCTACTTTATTTGCGAAAAAAAGGGCTATGTTTTCTTCATCAGAAAAATAAGCGCTAACATTTATCCATGCTAGGTACGTAGCCTCCGGCATGGCAAATATTGCTTTTGGCAAGTGTGCAGCCAAATAATCCTTCAGAAACGCAAAATTAAGATCAAGGTATACGGTGAGTTCCTCTAACCATTCTTGTCCACTTGAGTAAGCAGCATGAGCAGCGGTAATACTTAGTGGATTTTCTGACGAGAAATGATTTTTAATCCATTTGCCTCGCAATTCAGCATTTGGGATGATCATGTTTGCAAACATTAAACCCGCCAAATTAAATGTCTTACTTGGAGCCATGCAGGTAATAATCCGGTCTGACTCAGGGAACAACTTCGCCAATGGCGTAAAATGCTTTCCTTTTCTCAAAATATCACAATGGATTTCATCGGAAATAACCATGACATTATTTTCAAGGCATACTTCACCCAACTCTTTAAGTTCACCATCAGTCCAAATCCTCCCCGTTGGATTATGAGGACTGCATAGGATGAATAATGAAACTCTATTATTTTTGATCTTTGAGCGGATGTCGTCAAAATCCATAAAATAGTTACCATCCTTGCAGACAAGATTGCTGGTCAACAATTCAATACCCTTAGAATCTGCAGCAAGCTTAAAATAACTGTAAGAAGGAGTCAGGGTAAGAATCTTTTCTCCTGACTTACAGATATATTCAATCAAGTCGTAAAGCGCAGGTACAACACCCTGTGAAGTTATGATATGTTCTCTATTAAACTCCCAGTCGTATCTTGATTTTGCCCAATTAACAAATGAGGTTTTGAACGTAGTGTTAAATATTTCAGTGTAGCCAAATAGTCCATGCTCCACACGGTCTCTAAGGGCATCAATAATTTCTGGGCAGGTGGCAAACTCCATATCCGCAACCCACATCGCGATTATTTCACTATCGGGACAAGGAAGATCTAATAGATCTTTCTTATCAAACAAATAAGTCCTGAATCCATCAACACTCACCGCATCAGTGCCCTGCCGATTTATTACTTTGTCAAAATTGTATTTCATTCACCGCTTTGTTAATCACTATAACATCACGTAGTGTGATGTTGCAGATAACTAGTAAATCATTAACTCACAGCAAAATAAAACAGGCCGATCAAAACGAATCGGCCTGTTCTATTTGCTTTATAGCTTTCTTACGAAGTTGCCCACTGCTTGCCATTGCCGGCTTCGGTAAGAGGAATACAGCCATGATAGGCGCCTGGTACGGGTTCGTATTGAAGTACTTGAGTTGCCCCCGGCTCTGATGTAAAGAATCCTAACAGCGTAAGTTCTTTTGTCATTAAGATAAAAGGCCTGTCTTCTTTTTTGAACTCTCCATTGCGTCCGGCTTCAACAGCCTGATCGTGAACCGCCTTGACGTGCTCTTTCTGTTTTTCAGGATCCAACTCAATAAAGGAATCGCCAAAATTTTTCCTGGCCATTTCTTCAAATTCTGCCAACCCTTTCAAATACCGATCCTTATCTTTTTGTACATAGGTATCCTTGAGAACTAAATCGATAAAACTTGGAACACCAACATCCTTAGCTCCTGGTGTATCGGTCTTAGGAAGGATGATCTCTGCCAACTCACCAACCAGCCTTGCCTGATCTTCGGTGAAGAAAACAGGTATATAGTTAAGTTCAGGAACCGCCTTGCACCCGTTCAATACTGCCATTAATGCAGGGGCTGATATAGCATAGCCCAGCACAAGGGCGGTTCGTTGTATTGCTTCTCTTCTGTTCATGCTGTTATTGTTTAATCAATTAAACATTTCCTTTTTTCAATTCTTTTACTGCAAAATCTACCGCACGGGCTGTCATTGCCATGTAAGTAAGTGATGGATTCTGGCAGGCTGCCGAGGTCATGAATGATCCATCGGTGACAAAAACATTTTTACAGGCATGCACCTGATTCCATTTGTTGAGCACAGATGTTTTGGGGTCTTTGCCCATACGAGCCGTACCCATTTCATGAATGCCAAGTCCTACCCCGCCCGGGTTATCATAGGTCTTGATGTTCTTCACGCCAGTAGCATCCAACATCTCTGCGGCATCCGAAGCCATGTCTTTTCTCATCCGATACTCATTCTCCTTAAATTCCGTTTCGAAGAGAAGCGTGGGCAATCCGTATTTATCTTTCTTTTCCTTATTAAGTTTAACAAGATTATCATGATAGGGAAGTATCTCACCAAAGCCTGTCATTCCCATTCTCCATTTACCAGGTTTAGTAACTAGTTCTTTTAGTTCTGCACCAAAACTAAGTTCGGAAACGACACTTGACCACCCTTGACGGCTTGCACCGCCTTGATAACCAAATCCTCTGATGTAATCTCGTTTTTCAGAACCCCAGTTTCTATAGCGTGGAATATAAAATCCGTTGGCTCTGCGGCCAGAGTAATACATATCTTCAAATCCATCATAATCTCCTTCTGCCCCTACGCCTAGATGGTGATCCATGATGTTGCTACCAAGCTCCCCACTATCGTTACCAAATCCATTGGAGAACCTGTTAGAAGTAGAGTTAAGCATGATGAACGCTGAGCCAAAAGTAGAAGCGCAAAGGAAAATGACATTGGCAAAATATTCTACCTGCTCCCCTGTTTCACCATCAAGCACTTTTACACCTGTTGCTTTACCCTTTTTTTCATCGTAAATGATCTCATGAACAATTGAGTCGGGTCGCAGGGTCATATTACCTGTCTTCTCTGCGGCAGGCAATGCACCCGAATTGCTGCTATAATAGCCGCCATAAGGACATCCACGAATACACATATTCCTGAATTGGCAGGTACCTCGTTGTGGGCTATGGGCTAACGGGGCTGTTAAATGTGCTGTTCTACCAATAGTAAGCGCCCTGCCAAATTTATCTTTCACCGATTTTTTCAATTCTTGCTCCAAACAATTCAAGTCCATCGGTGGAAGAAATTTTCCATCTGGAAGCTGGGGTAGTCCTTCATTCTGTCCGCTTACACCAATGTAACTCTCAATGTAATCATACCAGGGTGCGATGTCTTTGTATCGAATGGGCCAATCAACTGCAATACCATCTTTGGCATTGGCTTCGAAATCCATTTCACTCCATCGATAACTTTGCCTTCCCCACATGATCGATCTGCCTCCTACATGATACCCCCGCATCCAGTCCATTCTCTTTCCAGGTGCTTCGGTGTAAGGGTTTTCAAGATCATTCACAAACCAATGTTTGCTTGATGGCTTAACAGTATAACCCGTTCTATTCTGAACAGCCTGTTTCTTCAGATCTTCCTCTGTGGGGCGATCTGCATAAGGAAGTTGCCATGGATCCTTTGTAGCTGTAGGGTAATCCGGATGTTTTACCATCGGGCCTCGCTCCAATACCAATGTCTTGAGTCCTTTCTCAGTGAGCTCCTTAGCGGCAATGCCACCACTGATACCCGTACCCACCACGATAGCATCATACGAGTTCTTTTTCTCTGCTTCAGTATTCAGATTCATAATAGAGATTGAGTTTTACAATCCTAAAAGTTAAGGGTTTTTAAGAATAAATGAATATAGTTAATTGTTTTTGTTCAGTGGAAATTGAAGAGTGGTAAATAAGTAAACTTTAACCCGTTTGCAGAGGATTCGGAGAGCCGTCCGATATCGGAAGATTGCTTATCTTGGGGTATGCCACTCCAAGCGCCTTTCCCTATTGCCGTTGTTCAAGCCTCCCCTGTTTTCTTTGATAAGAAGAAAACGATGGAAAAAATTGGCAGTTTGATGACAGAAGCCTCTCTCCAAAAGCCCAAGCTAATCTTGTTTCCAGAGGTCCTCATTCCAGGCTATCCTCGTGGATTAACATTTGGGACTGCGGTCGGAAGCCGCACACCAGAAGGTCGGGAGCTATTCCTTCAGTATTGGGAAAATTCAATTGAAGTACCCGGCCCTGAAACAATGCAACTGGGAAAATTGGCTAAAGAAGCTTCATGTTATTTAGTTATTGGCGTTACCGAGAAAGATAAAATCAGCGATACGCTATACTGCACTCTTCTTTACTTCGACTCCGCTGGTAAGCTATTGGGGAAGCATCGCAAACTTAAACCAACCGCAGCCGAGCGAATAGTGTGGGGAGAAGGAGATGGAGGCGACCTTAAGGTCTATGATACACCGCTGGGTAAGATGGGAGGTTTAATTTGTTGGGAAAACTATATGCCCTTGGCAAGAACGACTCTTTATCAACAAGGAATAGAAATCTATCTCGCTCCCACGGCTGATTGCAGAGATACCTGGCAGGCCACCCTCACTCACATTGCGTGCGAAAGCAGATGTTATGTGTTGGGGTCCAATCAATACTTTACGTTGGATAATTATCCGGATCATCTAAAATCCTCTGTAGTCAATCCATCTTCACTTCCAAGTACAGGGGGCAGTGTCATCATTTCTCCGCTTGGAAAAGTATTAGCCGGACCACTTTACAATCAGGAAGGAATATTATTCGCAGAACTAGATCCGAGAGAAATCATCAAGGCAAAAATGGATTTCGATGTCATTGGGCATTACGCCCGGCCAGATATTTTTAAGTTATTCGTAAAAACCTTAAACGAAGATACACCTCAATAACGTTAACGATCAACTATGAGCAAGCAAGCTATTGACCACTTCTATACTTCATTTCAAAAAAAAGATTGGAAATCTATGCAATCACTTTATCACGATGACGCAACATTTAGTGATCCCGTATTTCAAAACCTGACTTCAAAAGAAGTAAAAGCCATGTGGCATATGCTCATAACAGCAAGCAAAGATCTTGAACTTACTTTTAGCAATGTGTCAGGTGACAACAGCAAAGGTTCGTGCCGTTGGGATGCTTTCTACTCTTTCTCGCGCACAGGTCGAAAAGTACACAACATCATTACTGCCAACTTTATATTTAAGGATGGCAGAATAGCCAGTCACCTGGATAGTTTTGATCTATGGAAATGGTCTGGCATGGCATTAGGGTGGTCTGGTAAATTATTGGGTTGGTCGCCTTTGATCAAAAATAAAATACGGGATATGGCCCATAAAAACCTCACGAAATTTATCACGGAACATCCCGAATACCAATAGAAAGTCATCGTTCAATTTTCGCCATAATTCCAGCCACAAAAAAATATGTTCAACCAAAGGCCCTTTTTGACCTTAAATGAAGGTAAAAAAGGCATAAATAGGCCAAAAACATAGTATTTAGAATTTTATTATATATTTGCCCTGTTAATGAAGTAATCAGTAGTCTGGGTACATAACTTAAGTTGTTGTTCATCAGTTTAGTTAGATTATCGAGTTGACGGAAAAAAATTACTAACTTAATCTCAACAACAACGATGAACATTTATGTAGCCAACATTCCCTGGAAGGCATCTGAAGAAGATTTGAAAGGGCTTTTTGAACAGCACGGAGAAGTAACTTCTGCTAAAATTGTGATTGACAAATTCACTCAACGCAGCAGAGGTTTCGGATTCATTGAAATGAAAGATGATTCTGCAGGTACCAAGGCGATCAACGAACTAAACGGTGCTGACTTCATGGGTAAGAACCTGGTGGTTAATGAGGCTCGTCCTCGCACCGAAGGAGGTCCTCGTGGAGGCAGTGGCGGTGGTGGTGGAAACCGTGGCGGTGGCGGTGGTGGATTCCGCAAAGGTGATTTCAACCGCGAATATTAATCGCGAAAATCAATAATGAAAAAGTCAGGTAGTTCACCTGACTTTTTTTGTGCCTTTCCGCCAGATTATTGAAATCGCTCAGGGTCAAAAGCCTTAATTCCAATACTCAGTTTTTCATTATTAATAATTTCAGCAACAAGCTTACCTGTGCCAGGGCCCAGGCTTAAACCCATCATAGAGTGACCTGTAGCAATTGTGACATTTTTTAAGTTTGTCAACCGGCCAATGTAGGGCATTCCATCCGGTGAGCAAGGGCGCAAGCCATGCCATACTTCTTCTTTCTTAGGCATCTCTACTTTCATATCAGGATAATAATTCGGGATTGAATCAACAATACCTTTCACCCGATTCATGCTGATGCTATGATCTATTCCTGTTATTTCCATTGTGCCACCAAACCGAAGTGTATTGCCCATGGGGGTAATCGCAACCCTTGCTTCAAGAAAGATGGAAGGGATTCGAACATTCTTCTCTACATTTTGCAATGTGAAACTATACCCCTTGCCTGCTTGCATTGGTAGTGATAAATTCAATTTAGCAGCTACCCTCGCTGACCAACTTCCTGTCGCCAATACTACATCGTCAAATGAATACTCTTCTTTATCAGTCTTTACTACTTTTATTTTACCTGTCTCGATAATAAAATCAGTCACGGTAGTCTGATCCTTAATAACTACTCCTTTATCCTTCAAATATATTTTCAACTGATTTACGAGAAGTTGTGGAGTGACATGGGCATCCCCGGGAAAATAAACTCCTCCCCTCACCTTCACACGAACATCGGGTTCGAGTTTTTGAACTTCCTCTGCCGAGATAATATGAGCTTCAATGCCATGCCTATTGGCAAGAGCAGCCGTCTCCCTTTCTTCATGCTCCGTTTCCTTGGTCTGATATAGCATTAGTAGACCTCTCTCATGAAAACCAAAGTCGAAGGGAAGTTCTGTCGATAATTGCTTAAACATTGACTTACTCAGAAGACTTATTTCTTTCAATGCAGGAGCTGATCTTGCTACATGTTCCTTTGTAGCACTTTTATAAAAATGGTATCCCCATTTAATAAGATCTCCACTCAGGCGTGGCTTTACGTAAAATGGGCTGTTTGAATTAAACATCCAACGAATGCCCTTAGAGATCATACCCGGTGCTGCCAGCGGTATTAAATGACTTGGAACAATCATGCCTGCGTTTCCGAAAGAACAACCGTCTTTCATTTCACCCTGCTCAATGAGTGTAACTTGATGACCTGCTTTCGCCAAGTAATAAGCTGAACTCAGGCCGATTATTCCTCCTCCAATAATGCCAACGTTCATATTCAATAGTGAAAGCGACAAGAAATAATGCTAATTGAAGTATTGGTCACTTCATATACCAACCGATGTTCTTGAGATATTCTCCTTGACCACTTCCCTTGGAGAGAATGCCTCAACGGCTCCGGTTTACCGATACCTGTAAAGGGCGATTCGGAAATTGCAGTAATCAATAAAATTATTTGAGAAGCTACTTTGGGATTTTGGTCTGTCCACTCATTCAATTGCTTTAAAGCCTCGGGGCTAAAGAGAACTTTTCTCATTTCAGATACTTCTCTTGAAGCTCTGCTAAAGTAAAGGGAATTCCTTCACCTTTCGTTAACTCTTCAATTGACTTATATAACTGATTTTTGTTTGCTTCAGTTGACAAAAGATAGGCTGTTTCATCTATCGTATCAGAAACAATAATTTCAATTTCACGATTTTGAAAAGCTTCTTTAATCGAATGAATAATATCCTCAGAAAGTTGACTGGCGTTGAGCTTATAAGTTGTGATCATAGTTCAAATTTAACTTTTTTTTATAAAACCTGAAATCCGTACGCATACGGATCATCATCGGGATCAATCTTAATCGTGTTGTAACCATACACTTTCGCCCAACCTTCAACACTGGGAATAATGGCAGGCTTACCATCAATTTCTGTCACCTCTTCAATCCTTCCAATAAATTTTGATCCAATAATACTTTCATGAATGAATTCTTGTCCCTGTTTTAATTTTCCCTTAGCGTACCATTGAGCTAGTCGGGCAGAGGTTCCCGTTCCGCAAGGTGATCGATCGATTGCCTTATCTCCATAGAAGACCGCATTGCGGGCAGTAGAGGTTGGATCTATTACTTTACCTGTCCATAGGATATGACTACAGCCATTTATCGTAGAATTTTCAGGATGAACAAATTGGTATTTAATATTGATATTGACTCGCAATGACCTGCTCCAACTTATTAATTGATCTGCCGTAAAATTTTCGAGTCCGGAAAAGTTAGGTTGGGGATCAACAATGGCGTAGAAATTCCCTCCGTAAGAAACATCCAGGGTTAACTCACCAAGATCAGGGCAGTCCACTTTAATATTTTCTGCAGCCAAGTAAGCTTTTACATTTCTGATTTTTACCGACTTCACTTTTTTTCCTTCCTGCTTGTATTCAATTTTTACCAATCCTGCAGGGACTTCCAAGTTTAGGATTCCAGGAGTTTTAGGAATAACAAGCCCTTCTTCAATGGCAATGGTAACCGTACCAATGGTACCATGTCCACACATGGGAAGGCAGCCACTGGTTTCAATGAACAACACCCCAATATCATTGGCTGGATCTGAAGGAGGATACAAAATACTTCCACTCATCATATCGTGACCACGCGGTTCAAACATCAAGCCTTTGCGTATCCAGTCGTACTCTTTTAAGAAATGCTGGCGCTTCTCGCTCATATTTTTCCCTTGTAAGAGTGGGCCGCCTTCTGCAACTAAGCGAACCGGATTTCCACACGTATGGGCATCTATGCATTTGAAAATATTCATAGTCTAGTTGCTCGTTGTTAGTTGTTGTATATCGTTCTACCAACAGCTATTATTTCTTCCATTCATTATTAAACAACCGCCAAATTCCTAATGGGTTGTTGTCCTTGAGTTCTTCAGGCAATAAAGAATTAGGAAAACTCTGAAAAGCAACGGGCCGAACATATCGCTTGATGGCATCTATTCCTACTGCTGTAAAACGAGAATCGGTTGTTGCCGGAAAAGGGCCACCATGATTCATAGATGGACATACTTCCACTCCTGTGGGAACTCCATTGATAATTAGTCTACCGGCTTTCTCAACTAAGAGATTGACTAGACTTGTGTACTTCGCTATTTCTATCTCATCACCAAAAATGCTAGCCGTCAATTGACCATTTAAATGACTCACGACAGCGTGAAGTTCATTAATATCTTTGCACTTTATAATCAAGGAGAATGGACCGAATACTTCCTCTGCCAGCAACGGATTTTTTAAGAAAATAGCAGCTTGGGTAGAAGCTACCGAGGGTTTGCCTTGACTAGCGATAGCGCCAGTAGTGGATTGACCTTCTATTGTAACCCCTTTCTGTTCTAAACTATGAGCCAACCGCGCCTTATAATTATCTGCTATACCTTGATGAAGCATGGTACCGGGTAATGCATTATTAATGCCTTCCGATAATGATTTTACAAAACGATCTAGTCCTTCATTTTGAATAGCCACAATCAAGCCTGGGTTGGTGCAGAATTGCCCAACGCCTAACGTAATGGAGGCAGCCAAAGCAGCAGCTGTTTTCTCGGCTTGTTGATTCAATGTTTCAGGTAGCAATATCACGGGATTGATACTACTCATCTCTGCAAATACAGGAATTGGTTGTGGACGTTGGCAAGCAAGATCAAAAAGTGCTTTGCCTCCCGCTAACGAACCTGTAAAACCTACCGCCTTTGTCAATGGATGCTTTACCAAAGCTTCTCCCACTTCAAAACCATTTCCATGTAAATGCTGAAACACGCCTTTTGGCATACCTGTCTTATCCATAGCTTTTTTAATAGCTCCAGCTACAAGCTCAGAAGTATCTGCATGAGCAGGATGCGCTTTTACGATCACCGGACAACCGGCTGCCAAAGCAGATGCAGTATCACCTCCGGCCGTTGAATAGGCCAATGGAAAATTGGCAGCACCAAAAACAACCACAGGTCCAATCGGCACCAACATCTTTCGGATATCTGGCTTTGGCAAAGGAGAGCGTGGTAGGACTACCGGCCATTGCCGTATGTTTGCCGATTTAGTTGAGCAAGGTTCTTGGGTAGAAGCCAGAG
>JANNRV010000003.1:0-16607 GCA_031401775.1 Bacteroidia bacterium
GCTTTTAAGCTTAAGAACGTTCTCACCTTTATTGATTGTCAATTGTAAATTATCCATTGTCAATTAGCATCAGTATTCTGACTTAACCACAATATCCCTATACAATTCCTGATGTTGATAATCTTTTCTTAAAGGAAATCCTTCCCAATCATTGGGCATCAGGATTCTCCGGAGGTCCGGATGGTTGTTAAATTTGATTCCAAACATGTCATAGACTTCGCGCTCCAGCCAGTTGGCGCTCTTCCATACTGTGCAAAGACTTTCTACTTCGGGGTTCTCGCGGGGAAGGATCACCTTCAACATTAAAGAGGCATTAAAAGGGATCGAATACAGGTGATAAATCACTTCCATTGTATTTGACTCAATTCCATTATCAATTCCAGTAACACAAGTGAGCATATCAAAAAAAGTGGAAGGATTTTGATGAAGCTCATTGCAGGTTACAAGTAATCTGTCAGAATTTAGAATAATGCTACTCGGAGAAGTATTCGATTCAACGTTTGCTGTTCCTTCGTTTATCGATTGAATGAGCTCAACTATTTTATCAAATTCCATAATCAATTAAGCTCTATCGTTTGGATTATTTAAAATACTCTCGCCCCTGATCTTCTCATGCAACTTCATTATTCCCCCCAAAAGGGCTTCCGGCCTCGGTGGGCATCCCGGTACATATACGTCTACAGGAATAATCTTATCTACGCCTTTAACAACATGGTAACCATGTTGCCAATACGGTCCGCCACAATTGGAACAAGAGCCCATGGAGATCACATACCGCGGTTCGGCCATTTGTTCATAAAGTCTTTTGATGCGGTCTGCCATTTTGAAGGTTACCGTCCCGGCCACAATCATTACATCGGCTTGGCGCGGAGAAGATCTCGGAGCCATGCCAAAGCGATCCATGTCATAGGGAGTTGAGCCAGTGCTCATAAACTCAATTGCACAACAGGCCAATCCAAAGGTCATTGGGAAAAGAGAAGATAAGCGCGACCAATTGAGGAGATCATCCAATTTGGCAATAATCAAACCTCCTTCACCAAATGATTCCTTGTACGCAAATTCAGTACTGCTATTTATATCGGTCATTAAATTGCTGATAAATTTCTTTAGGAACCGGAGAATTAAATTCAGTAGGCTTGGGATCAGGCTTAACCCAATCAAGATGGCCATTGACCCAGGCGTAGGCAAGGCCAAGCGCAAGGATAATAATAAAGACTACCATTTCTACGAAAGCATAAACTCCCCACGCACCTTCTGTTTGAAGCATCAGGTCTTCTTTAGCTAGTATGGTTGCCCATGGAAACAAAAAAATAATCTCCACTTCAAAAAGCAAAAAGATGAGGGCCAATATATAGAAGCGAATATTAAACTGAATTAAAGCCGTCCCTTGAGGCTCTTCTCCACTTTCATAGGTCGCCAGCTTCTCAGGATTGGGGCGGTTGGGCCTAATGAGGCGAGAAACAAGTAAGGCAGTCAGGACAAATAAGATTCCTGCAATGAGAAAGAGTAAAATTTTTCCGAACTCCGTGAGGTTTTGTGCTTGGTCCATAGCTACGCGCGTGATCCAAAGATACAAATTACACTTTCAGAATCGGGGAAAATTTGACGCTTATTACTTTCAACTACAATTTTGATCGCAAGGACGAGTAAAGCCGACCGGTCACTTGCTGATGTCCTTCTTTTCCAGTGTGTGGTGGATACGCGTAACTTCCATCAGGGCAGCAGATCCATACCAGGGATGAAGTTCCATTTCCAACGTACCCGCTTGAATAGCAGGATCGGTCTCTGTTAATTTTGCTGCCTCTTCAACTGTAGTGACATTAAAAATATAAATGCCTCGAATAGGCTGTTTGTCCATAAAGGGTCCCGCCAAAACAAGTTTGCCTTCAAGTGCCATACGTTGAATATTTTTTAGATGGGCGGTTTGCAATTCTTTGCGTTTGGCTTCATCTTCAATTTTCACTTTGCCAGATTTGAGAAAAGCCATGACGTATTTTTTCATTCCATAGTCATCAGCACCAACTTTGGTGGCCAGTACAGCATCAAAAGCAGGTTTTGAATCTACCTCCTGACTGAAGCAAAAGGATGTCGATATAAAAAATAGTACTAAATAGGAAATTGCCTTTTTCATTGTATTCAATTTATGATATCAATTTACAAAAAATTACTTCCATGCGGCAAGAATAACCCCCATCAGCGTAAGGGCAATAATACTATACCCTGCATTGATCAAAAAGAGTGTAAATGATTTCCTTTCAAAAAGATAATGCGTTCCTACAAAGGTTGCAACCCATCCTGCCCCAGCTAAAAAACCCCACATTGCCCCCATCGCAGGATTATTTTCAGGACCCATGAACATCGCCAGGTTTACGGCCGAAATCAAGGCCAATACGAATGCAAGACCAAAAATCTTGATCATGTTTCCTTTTTTCAGATCCTCTTCTTTCAATCCGTTTTCTCTCATCCAGGCTTTGCCAAAGACAGCAGGAGAATACCATAGGCCGCCAAGAAGGAAGGTGGAAAGGGCAGCAACAAAAAGTGCGAGATAGTTTAATTGTACATCCATAGTTTTAGTTTTTAAGGATTGAATAAAGATATTTACTGACTCGAAATTGCGAACTTTAAGAACACCAATTTTGCCTAAACAACCCAACAGGAATAAATTGTGACTCAACCGGAAACAAATAAGGCCGAGCAGGGACAGGTAAAGTTGAATGATAATGCCATCCGGCTCATTGGCATTCCTTTATTTGGCATTTCCATCCCCAACCTCATCGGTCTTTTTGGAGATCTATCCATTATGGATATTCGATATTGGCTAGGTTATATCTATTTTATAAGTCTTGCTGCTTTGATCTGGCAAGGAAACCGATACCTACTTTTCCGCACCCGCAAGCGTTTTACATGGTTTGATAAACCAATTGAAAAACTTGTGCTTCTCTTCATGAACAACATCTTCTATACAGCGCCATTAACAATTGCCTGGCTTTGCATGTGGTACAATTTAGCAGGTTTTAATGCTGTGAAATGGGATATCATATTGATTGCTTCCTTAATTAATGTCATTTGCGTGCTCTTTGTAACGCATGTTTACGAAACTGTTTTTATGGTGAAAGAACAGCAAGGTGAACAAGTAAAGAACGTTGAACTGCAACGCGCTAAAGCTGAAGCCGAACTGGCTGCACTAAAGAATCAGATTGATCCTCATTTTATGTTCAATTCTTTAAATACGCTAACCCACTTAATTAAAGTCGATTCACATAAGGCGTTGGAGTTTACTGAAAACCTTGCCGAAGTGTATCGTTACATTCTCAGTCAGAAGGACCAAACGCTTGTCCTCCTTGATGATGAATTGGATTTCACTCAAAAATATACAGACCTCCTTCACCTGAGGTTTGGAAATGCACTTATTATTCAGAAGTCATTCGATGGAATAGCAGGAAAGAGATTTCTAATACCTCCCACCTCCGTCTTTGTAGCATTTGAAAATGCAGTAAAGCATAATGAGATCAGTGAGAAAACACCGATTCATATTGATCTTGATGTTCAAGAAGGAAGACTTATTATCAGCAACTCAGTGAAGCAGCGAAAAAATAAGGTTCATTCATCAAACATTGGGTTAAAAAATTTGGATGAGCGATTCAAATTGGCAACGGGTCAAGGAATTGAGTCAGGAGTGAAAGAAGAAAAATTTATAGTAACGCTTCCGCTACTACCTCTTAACAGCTAAGCTATGGATATCATAATCATTGAAGACGAACTTCCTGCCAGAGCGAAACTGATCGCGATGTTACAATCCCTTGATGCTACACTACGGGTAGTGGCAGAACTTGGTAGTGTGAAAGAATCGGTAGTTTGGCTGAACAAAAATCGGGAGCCAGCACTCGCTTTTGTTGACATTCAGCTTTCCGATGATCATTCATTTGAGATTTTTAGAAAGCATCCCGTAAAATTTCCGGTAATCTTTACCACCGCTTATGACAAGTACTTATTGGAAAGTTTTGAGTTTAATTCAATTGACTACCTACTCAAGCCAATCACTGAAGAAAAACTTAGGCATTCCTTAGAAAAAGTACAAAATCTTCAACACCATTTTGCTCAGGGTAATGTGCAGAAATTGATTAATCAAACGCCACCCCTGGTGAAAAGCAGGATAGTAGCACGCAAGGGGACAGAATTTGTTGCACTTAACATGGTTGAGGTGGCTTATTTCTTTACAGAACACAAAATTGTATTTGTCAGAGACTTCTCGGGCCGCCAGATGATTGTAGATAAAAATCTAAGCGAACTTGAGACAGCGTTAAACAAAGAAGATTTCTTTAGAATCAATCGTAAATTTCTCGTTCATCAAAAAGCAATTGATCGCTTTAAACCTCACAACGGAAAGATTCGGGTCATTCTGAAACCGGAAATCAATGAAGAAGTGTATGTTAGCAAAGAGACTGCACCAGAGTTTAGACTTTGGATTGGCTCTTAACTCCATTTGGCTATACCCTTAATTTAATGATCTTTTAAGTCAAAGGTAATACCTAGCTAAAACCCGTCATCTTTTGGTTCCCACAATTCAATCTTATTGCCTTCCGGATCCATGATCCATCCGAATTTTCCATATGGGTATTCTTCAATGTCACCTACGATTTGAACGCCTTCTTCCTTTAATACCTTCAACAACTCAACCAGGTTTTCGACCCGATAGTTAAACATGAATTGTTTTTCGCTGGGAGCAAAATAAGTGTTGTCATCTTTGAAAGGACTCCAAGCAGTGAGTGCAGGTACCTTTGCTTCCTTATTGTTTATATCAATCCATCGAAAAGAGGCACCATACTCATCAACAGGTAAACCCAGATGTTTGCCATACCATTCTTTTATTTTTTTAGGATCAGCTGTTTTAAAAAACACGCCACCCAGTCCGGTTACTCGTTTCATAACATTATTTTTTCATTGTTTTTTCGTAGATCTCAATCCATTGTTTTGGCGTCAACTTCGAAGCGAGGTTACCAATCAAATCCACTGGAACATCCTCAGGCTTTCTGAATCGAATGCATGATTTGCCCATGTCTAATTTTTTCCTGGAATGCACTCGCCATTCATCCTGAAACCAATCCAGCAAATCGCCAGACATAGCCATGTGATAAACTGCAATATGATTTTTTTGAGACGCAACACCCATGAACGGCAGTGGTAATTCTGGTGTGACGTGATAGCCGGGTGGATAAAGTTTGAGTGGCACCACATAACCCATCATCCCATAACCCATTTGCTCCTCAAAACCTTTTGGCAGGTTCTTAGCAATGGCTTTGCGCAGTGCTGCAATGACTGGCTTCCGCTCGGCCGGCAATGAATCGATGTATTCCGGAACAGTTTTAGCTTTTGATTGCATCTTGTTGCTGATTTTTTAAAGTCTATATATGCTGATCTAATAAAATATTATTTCCGTCCGGGTCCTTGATGGTAAGGCTTGCCGGCCCCGTGGTTTTTTCATCGGCTTCCGTTTCCAACTTTATCCCACCGGCCTTTAGCCTGCGCTGAATTGCTCGTATATCCTCAAACTGTTGCAGCGTGCTTGCGTTTTCGTCCCACCCCGGATTAAAGGTTAAAATGTTGCCCTCAAACATGCCCTGAAAAAGTCCGATGAGCGCATTGCCATTCTTCATAATGAGATAATTCTTTTTTAGATCGCCTCCAAATACAGTAAAGCCAAGGGCTTCATAAAATTTCTTTGAAGTCTCAAGGTTCTTGACACTAAGACTTACTGAAAATGCTCCTAGTTTCATGCCTTCTGTTTTCACAATTGGGTTATCAACCGCCTGCTTAGTTGCAATGTTAGAGTTGGGTTGTTTTGTAATCGTAGTCTTAAAGACGAAACCAAAGCAAAACGATACTGCAATTCCTAAAATTAATAAAGTTGCTTTTTTCATATTGTTTTATGTTAGTTTGAATCAGATTAGGGATTTGAATACAGAGATTGCTAGACTATAAATGAAAATAGTGCGCTTCCTACTGGCCTTAGGAAGCTATTTTGTCCTTGTTAAATGATACCTCATCCCTGACGCAGTTTTATCCTGAAGGTGCAATATTCGGCCGCCACGCACGACTTCAAATTGAGCAAAATAAATATTGGTTGCATCTTTGAATCGGTTGGTCATGGTGATATCCCAATTCGTCACCGTTAAGTTACCTTTATACTCTTGATTATAAAACGTGCTGGTGCCATACACACTGGATGCACCACTGTGCTTACTAGTGTAGGTTCCATCGGCATTGAACGTAAACGAGTCGGCACTTTGGGTAGAATTCATTCCGGCATAATCTCCAGTGTACGTGTTGTATAAATTAACTCCTGAGCTGCTGTTGGAAGACCAACTACCTACAATATCCTGAGCACTAACCGCAAACTTATTGTAGGTTGTCATGTCTCCCAGGTTTTTTGGTTCTGGAAATTGTTGCAGGTACGAATTTTTATCAGTCGCTATTGCCAACACCGGAGTGGCCACACCTGAATTCACCAAAACGTTTAAGGCCAGATAACAAGACTTACCCGTCTTAGGATCAACTGCTTCTCCTTCAATAAAATAAGTTCTGAAATAGGTAACGCCTTCTATCAGGCGTTGTGCCGATCTGACACTGTAGTTTGGAACAACTAAAAGATTCCAAAAATAATCACTGAACTCCATGCTCGAGTTGCGCATTTGATCGGTGATTTCAAAAGAATAATAAAGTTGCACGTTGAGATTACCCTTAGTCACTTTCACAAAATCCGCATCCACTGTAGAAATCCAACCATCATCAAAATTGATCGTATTAAAAGTAAATGAATTGCCGGAGGGTATCGAATTACTTTGCTGTTGTTTAGTCTCAACAATGGGAGTCGTAATGATTGGAGATTCTTTAACTTCCGGCTGAGATTGCACAACAGTTGTTTGAACTGGCTGAGTTACCACCACGAGGGTTTCTGGTTCCACTTTGACCACCGGCATAAGGTATAATGCTGTTTCTTTCTTAAATGTCTGCAAGTACATCAACACGGTGCGGTCACTATTTTTTAGCAACATATAAGTGGGCTCCGAGGAAAAAGGACTTATGATCCACCCTGCTTTTTGCACGGACAGTTTTACAAGCTCTTCCGTTTGTTTGGATGGTGGGGTAAGGCTAAACACCTCAATTTTACCGTCAAGTTTAATAGCGTTATCTTCTGCAGTCATTTCCAGCAATGTTTCTGCAGCCGCAGTGCTAAGAATTCTTTTGTCTTGCTTTGACCCAACAGGCAGTTCAATTCCCGTCATTTCCGATCGGGAGACGGGCACTACATTACTTTGGCCGACTGCCTGAAACACTACAACAATAAAGAGGAAGGTAATAAGTGAACGCAACATATGCAGATTTTTTTGCTCATGCTAAGTTCGGAATATTTCGTGATTTTTTATATTTCCTTGATACGTTTCGTGAGGATACAAACCACGGCAAGGGGCACGCGTTGACAAGAGGTATTCTAACAGTATGACCTCACAGATGACTCTATAAGAAAACCAAATCTCTAAAACTTCTTCAAATCTTTGAAACGCATCCCCATCCACAATGATATCGTCAGGTTGTTGGAAGTAAGGTAGGAAGGATCTAAGGGAACATACCCTGCCGTCCAATTGACCTGAAGCTTTGAATAGTAACGATCTCCGCTGTAGCCCATATTCAAATTAAAGGAAGCAGCATACTCTACATTGACATACTTGTACTTAATGTCATTCGCACGGTAAACATTAAAGGCAGTACCCAACCCAGCAAAAACCATCGGTGAGATAAACAACCTTGAGTTTGGAATAACAATGTTAATGCCATAGCCGGGCATCACAAGCACACCGGGGGCTTTTATGTACACAAGTCCGGTCTGCTCCCCAAATCGCGAAGCAACATCATAGGCTGCTGGTATCATGCTTTCGCTATTACCACCTAAATTTCTGTAAAAAGGTTCGAGACGTAATAAAAATGATCCAGCCGTTTTTACCTGATATTCGGATTGGTACATCGAGGCTCTGAAAGAATACTTGGATGCATTGAAAAGGTAGGTCATTTGCAACCCTAGTCTTGCTTCATGTAGCGAAGGCGTAGAATAAAATTCATCTTCTGAACCTGACAATACAAAACCTTTATTATCCAGGTAGTATCCACGAAAGGCAAACTTGCGCAGTGAATAGCTCGCTCCTAGCCTTAGCTGTGTAAGAGTACTTCGCTCTTGATTCAAATACGTGGTGCCGGGTAGTGAAAAACTCACATCTCCATCCAACCATTTATACGTAAGGCCCAACCCTATGTAGTCATTCGTGTTGGTATACAAATCTCCATTGAAACTTGTCTGATCATCTCTTTTAGATCCGAGCGAAACGTTGTTTCCCTGCAATCCATAAAAGAATCGAATTTCATTGGAACGTATGGGCTTGCGAACAAAGTTTGAATCGGCATCTGCTAGGGGTAAAAACTCAGTTTGTGCTAAACAGAAAAAAGCGCCTGACAAATAAAACAAAAGAATCAACCCAACCCTGACGTGCATCCAATTTTTAAAATACAAATATAAGCAGGTAATGGAATCCAATGGGTCTGAAAGTATAGAACTCGAAAATCAATTGCGGTTAAGTTTGTGTTGGGGTGAGAAAAAGAAAAAACTGTATCCAGTTATCCTTGATTCAATATCAAATGGTCGGTGATAACACCGATCAAGGGCAAGGTTGTTTAAAAATTTGTTCAAAGCCTCAATAGTGTCTTTATATATAGCTTTTGCCTGAAAAGGAGGTCCTCTGACGGTAAGTTACTTCATTTTCAAATCTTCAAATCAACTCATCTCCAAATCAACTCAATCTCGCCACTTGTCTTTGCTCTCCCAGGTTTTCGATCCCCAATTCAACAACATCGCCAGCCCTAAGATATACCGGAGGGTGAAAGCCATGCCCTACACCTGAAGGGGTGCCAGTGGAAATCACATCGCCCGGAAGCAAGGTCATGAACTGGCTGATGTAGCTGATGAGAAAGGGAACTTCGAAGATCATGTCATCCGTATTGTTGTCTTGCATCATCTTTCCGTTTACCTTCAGCCACATCTTTAAATTGTTGAAGTCGGCAATCTCATCTTTAGTAACGAGGTACGGCCCCATGGGTGAAAAGGTATCACAGCCCTTGCCTTTCGTCCACTGCCCATTGCGCTCCAGTTGGTATTCGCGTTCGCTGTAGTCGTTGTGCAAACAGAAACCCGCCACATACTTCATCGAATCTTTTTCTTCTACATAAGAAGCTCTCTTTCCAACAATCACCGCCAGTTCTATTTCATAGTCGGTCTTCTTGCTATTTCTTGGTATGATGAGGCCGTCATTTGGCCCTGTCAGTGCCGTAGTGGATTTAAAAAAGATAATAGGCTCCGGAGGTAAGGGCATCTTTGTTTCAAACGCATGCTTGGTATAGTTGAGGCCCACGCAGATTATTTTGGATGGTCGTTGAAAGCAAGGACCCAATCGTGTTCCTTCTTTTACTGAAGGAAGAGAACTTTTGTTTTTAGTCAGCCAGGTCTCCAGTCGTACCAATCCATCCGACTCCAGAAATGCTTCGCCATAATCTTCACCAAAAGCGGAAGCATCAAACATTTTGTTGTCTATCAATACTCCGGGTTTCTCTTTGCCCGCTTCTCCAAATCTAAATAGTTTCATGTTACAGTTTTTTAGTTTTTATTGGCAATCTAAATCGGCTGCGATCCCGATATCTATCGGGACAGCCTGACAATTCAAAAGGTTTTTACAAATGCCCTGCGTTTTTCTTCAAATCAACTCATTATTTTCTAAATATCCGTTGAAACGGTCGTATCGTCTGTCCCAGAAAATCTTCAGGAAAAGCTTCTTTGTCAGGTAACCCTACAGGAAGATTCTCATCATTGGAAGGCCAGTAGTTTGTTTTGAAAAGATAATCCCAAAGGCTAAGCGTGATTCCATAATTAAAACCAAAAGGATGTGAAGCAGGCATATCTTTCACATGATGCCACAAATGCATCTGCGGACCGTTGAAAATATACTTAAAAGGGCCTAAAGGAATGTTAAGGTTCGAGTGACTTAACTGCCCTATCACCAATGTGAAAATATGCACGATAAAAAAATCTGTGATACTAAAACCTATCATGGCTAACGGAATGTACTCTAGTGTGCGGTAAAGGACATTTTCCATCCAATGATAACGAAGTAAAGCTGCAAAGCCCATCTGCCGGGTGCTATGATGCACTTTATGAAACTCCCACATCCAGTTGACATGGTGGTACATCCGGTGGATACTCCACTGCATAAAATCGCGCAAGACGAAAATCAAAAGCAGTTGAAGCCAGCCCGGTAAGTTACCGATCTGAATCGCTACGATATTAGTAATACTAAACAGCCCTAAAAAATCATTGAAGAGTTGCACCCCAACCATCGACAGCGCATTGTAGGCGATGAGCGAAAAGAGAAAGTAATTCCAGAACAGATAAAAAATGTCGAGCCAAAAGTATTCGCGGATGGAGGGTTGATTTTTCCGCCAGGGAAACAGTATCTCAAAAATATATATTATCATCGAAGCACCGACCAGCCAATAGAAGTAGTTATGCCAACCCGGACTAATAATTTCAGTGATTAAATAATTCCAATAGCCGGAATAAGCTCCGCTGATAACTTTGAGATATTTGTCCAAGGTTCCTAAATTTGAGACCTACGCATCGTTTCAAGCCCTCACCATAATGTCAGTAAATCAATTTCATTTTCAAATCTCCAAATCAACTCATCAAAGAATCACCCCGCCCATCCCTCTCTGTCTAAACTTCTATATTGGATCGCTTCTGCAAGATGCTCAATTTTAATTTCAGAGGAGCCTGTTAAATCCGCGATGGTGCGTGATACTTTAAGAATGCGATCATAGGCACGCGCGGAAAGTCCCAATCGCTCCATTGCGGTTTTTAATAGCGCACGGCCTGCATCAGTGATGACACAAATTTCTTTCACCATGTTGGAAGGCATCATAGCATTGCAATAAATTTCTTTTTGTCCTTTAAAGCGCTCTGTTTGAAGAGCCCTTGCCTTTACTACACGCTCTCGAATCTGATCACTTGTCTCCGATTTTCGTTGGGCTGTCATTTCATCAAAACTTACAGGCACCACCTCTACATGTAGGTCAATACGATCCAACAACGGGCCGCTCACTTTACTTAAATAACGTTGAACTACTCCCGGCCCACAGACGCATTCCTTCTCAGGGTGATTGTAATACCCGCAAGGGCACGGATTCATACTCGCAATGAGCATAAAATTGGCAGGAAATTCGATAGAGACCTTTGCACGGGAAATCGTGACACGTCTTTCTTCCATGGGTTGTCGCATTACTTCCAGTACGGTGCGTTTGAACTCCGGCAACTCATCTAAAAATAAAACACCATTATGAGAAAGTGAAATCTCACCAGGCTGAGGATTGCCTCCACCACCTACCAATGCCACATCTGAAATGGTATGATGTGGACTCCGAAAAGGTCGGGTGGTTATTAATGTTGAGTCAGCCCCAATTCTCCCTGCTACAGAATGAATCTTTGTTGTCTCCAATGCTTCATTTAGGGTAAGTGGTGGAAGAATGGTAGGCAATCGTTTGGCCAGCATCGTCTTGCCAGCACCGGGTGGGCCAATCATGATCACATTGTGACCACCGGCTGCTGCAATTTCAAGGGCTCGCTTTATATTCTCCTGGCCTTGCACATCTTTGAAATCGGAATCATAACTATTAAGCTTACTCATGAAAATATCACGCGTGTCAACAACAAGAGGTTCAATTTTCTTTGTTCCTTCTAAAAAATCAATAGCATCTTTCAGTGTCTCAACACCAATGACATTGAGATTATTGACAATCGCTGCTTCACGAGCATTCGACTTGGGCAATATGAAACCCTTAAACTCTTCCTTGCGTGCTTGTATAGCAATGGGCAATACTCCCTTGATTGGTCTCAACTCGCCATCCAAGGCCAACTCGCCCATGATCATGTATTTCTCCAAATCTTCAACGGTGATCTGACCCGATGCCTTTAGAATACACAACGCCAACGGTAGATCATAAGCGGAGCCTTCTTTGCGAATATCGGCAGGAGCCAGATTCACAACTACTTTATTACGAGGCATAAAAAAGCGTGAGGTCTTCATTGCCGATTCAACCCGATGAGCACTTTCTTTCACCGCATTATCGGGCAAACCACTCATGTGAAAATGCTGGCCTTGTGTTACATTGACTTCTACGGTGATGGTTTTGGCATCCACACCCTGCACTGCACTTCCAAAAGTTTTTGCAACCATTTATGAGTACCTGTAGATCAAAGAATAAAGATTACAAATTCGAGCTTAGAAAAGAAGGTTACTTACAAATAAACAGATGGAAAAAGTTAAACTACCTGCTTCTCAATGAGCAGGATAAGGATATGTATAACCTTAATATGAATTTCCTGTATCCTATCGGCATAGCCAAAATGAGAAACACGAATCTCAACATCTGCATAGGGAGCAAGCTGACCACCGTCTTTGCCGGAAAGAATGATCACTTTCATTCCTCTTTCTTTTGCCGTTTGCGCTGCACGAATAATATTGGCCGAGTTGCCACTGGTGCTGATACCCAACATCACATCTCCTTTATTACCCAATGCTTCGAGGTAGCGGGAGAATACAAACTCATATCCAAAATCATTACTTACACAGGAAATATGGCTTGGATCAGAAACACAAATGGCAGGAATGGCTTTCCGATTTTCGCGATAGCGACCTGTAAGTTCTTCTGCAAAATGCATCGCATCGCAATGTGAGCCGCCATTACCGCAGGAAATTACCTTCCCTCCCACCTTCACCGAATCCGCAATAACTTTCGAAGCTTCCTCTATCGCAGCAATATTTTCTGCATTTGAAAGAAACTCATTGAGTACAAGGGCCGCCTCTTGAAGTTCTGTAGTAATGACCTTGCCGAATTGCATATTACTTATTTACAGGAGGTATAATTTTTTGAGCAGAAGCTTTCGAAGACTCCTGCATATCATAGACTTTCGCCTTGAGTGTATTGTTTTCATGACGCATGACATCAATCTCTTTCACATTTTGTTTCCCTGCCCTCCAAGTCCAGAAAAAATCTACTGCAAACAAAGCCAATCCAAGAAAGGCACCGTATTTAAACAAGGAAAAGTTAGATAGAATTCTAGCAAGCAGCCCAAAATCATCCTTTTGGGCATCCATGTAGATTGTAAACAGGAGGGTGATCAAATGATAGCCACCGAAAATAGAAAAGAAGATAATCCTGTTTTTTGTCATCATAACTTTGTTGGAAACAACAAACTTAGGGTTTTTAAATCATTGCAAAAATGCAATTTCGGTGAAAACCTTGCATCCTATTCATATCTGCTAAAATTGAGTGAAATCAATTCTCATCACCCAACTTGCAATACAACGCTACCCCCTTTGGATATCGCTTAGCTTTCGATACAGTCCATCTTGGCGGCTAAGCTGATCGTGCGTGCCACGCTCCATAATCCGACCACTCTGAATGACAATGATTTCATCGGCATGTTGAATTGTGCTAAGCCGATGGGCAATGACCAGGGAAGTACGATTTTTCATTAAATTAAACAGCGCCTCCTGCACAAGCTTTTCCGATTCTGAATCCAAAGCAGAAGTAGCCTCATCAAGAATAAGAATGGGTGGATTTTTTAGAACTGCGCGAGCAATACTTAGTCTTTGCCTCTGGCCTCCTGAAAGTTTGGAACCGCGTTCACCAATAAAAGTTTGATAACCATTTTCCGTTTGCATGATAAAATCATGTGCATTGGCAATTCGTGCGGCTTGCTCTACGGCCTCCTGACTTGCGTCTGCCATACCAAAAGCGATGTTATTAAAAATAGTGTCGTTGAAAAGAATTGACTCTTGTGTAACCACTCCCATTTGCTTTCGCAGCGATTCAATTTCATAATCGGTGAGTGAAATACCATCAATACAAACCTCACCTTCGGAAGGATCATAAAACCGAGGTACTAAATCCGCTAAAGTTGATTTACCTCCACCCGATTGGCCGACCAAGGCAATCGTTTTACCTTTCTCCACTTTGAGATTGATGTTCCTTAAAACAAATTCCTTGTCATAGGCAAAACTTACATTCTTAAACTCAATGTCCTTTTCGAATTGTTGCAATTGTATTGCATTCGCTTTATTTCGAATCAACGGCTTTGTATCTACTACGGCAAAAATGCGATCAGCTGACGCAGTTCCCTTCTGAAGCGATGTGATTCCATTCGAAAAACTTTTTGCTGGTTGAATGATCATTGTAAAGACAGCCAGAAAACCTAAAAAGGATGAAGGTTTCAATGACGAAGTATCACTCAACACCATGTTACCTCCGAAGAAGATAATGCCCGCAATGATCATAACCCCAAGGATTTCTGAAACCGGAGACGCCAATTCATTTTTATAGGATAATGACTTATTCACTTTCCTGTAATAAAGGCTCTCCTCTTCAATCTTGTTGATTACAAAGTTCCTGGCATTAAATGCTTTTACCACACGCATACCACTAAAGGTCTCATCCAATATATTTACAATTCTCCCAAGTGACTCCTGACTTTGTGTAGCTTGCTTTTTTAGTCGCTTTATAATTTCCGCCAATACCCCACCAGTAATGGGCAGGACCAAAAGAGTAAAGAGGGTCAATTGAGGTGATATCGTAAATAAAACAAAGAAGTAAACGATAATCGTGATTGGCTCCTTCATAACAGCCTTCAGGCTATTCATCACAGCATTTTCCACTTCCTGAACATCATTGGTAAACCTTGAGATCAAATCGCCTTTTCGCTCTGAGTTAAAGTAGCCAATGTGAAGCAGAGAAACACTTCTGAAGATGTCCATGCGAATATTTTTTACCAGGTCAACCCTGATTTTGGTAGCCATCACGCGCTCCATATATCGAAATAAGTTTGCAAGCACTACGCAGACCACAATTAATCCGCATACAAACAGCAATGCATTTAATCTCCCGTAATTGAAAATGATTGAAAGGAAATAGTGATTAAATACAGCTACCAGATAATCAGAGGTCAGACTAAAATCTGGCAGCAATGGCACAGCGGCAACATTACCCGTTTGGTCAAAAAGTACTTCCAACATAGGAATGACCAACACAATGTTAAACGCTCCGAAGATGATCCCCAGGATGGAATAGGAAAAGAACAATACTAGCTTGGACGGTAATTGATGAGCATATGAAAGGACACGAAAGAAGGTCTTCATCTGAATTTGGTCAAATCAAAAATCATAAAGCCGCTGTGGAATATTCCAGCGCAAAGCTAAGGAAGTTACGGAAGTATTAGTGTTATAGGTTGTAGAGGGGCTTTTGCTGTTACGGAAAATCTGCTTAACATCAATGAAAATATTATGCTTGAGTTGATAGGAAGCGGTGATGTCTATAAATGTGATATTGTTTTCAATGCCCTGACCGATCTTGTTTCCGTAATCACTTTGTCTTGTCTTATTATCTTTTAAAATATCTCCTCCCCAATTCTCATTAGTCGCATCGCGCCCGGTTTTAGCGTAAAACGATTTCAAAATTAAGTTCAGCTTAGGTATGGGTTGGTAGCGAATGATACCAACCCATTCAGCGAAATTAGCGCCATAGGGATGTGCAAACGATTGACGATAATTCGAGTAATTACCATATTGAGTATTATGTGAATAGGTATAAGGCCTCACCACATTGGCTTCCAGCTGAAAATCAAGATTGGAAACACCTAACACGTCAATATATTTCATTCCACCTTGCACGCCCACTTTATTGGCCCACCAGCCATTACCCGCTTTTACTTCCTTCAGCAGAAATTCATCCAGTACCAATTGCCCGTAAAACGAGATCCGCTTGGCGGCATTCCACTTAAAGTCTAACCCCACGATTGCATTGTCACTGCTTCCAAATTGCTGTTCGATGGCCCGGTAAAAAATAACTGGATTCAGGTAGTTCCATTCAAAAGAATCTCCATTGATAGAATTTTCGGGGCTAAATACAACCGATTCAAACAATCCAAGATTAAATTTCTTTCCAATGTTGATACTCGCGTGATGAAACGCCATAAATTTCTCTGGATATTTATCGCTACCTACATTTCTCTTTGTGTCTGCTGCTACACGGTTGAGCTGAAATAAATAATTAATCTTCCACACCTTTACATTTGTTCTTAAAAAAAGTGCAGGTGGAGCATAATCAGAAAAAATCAGCGATCGGTATCCATTGCCGATAAAAGTGCGGTCGTGGCCAAACTGCATATACACATGCTTGCTCACATTGAAATCAATGTAACCTCGAGCCTGAAAAAAATCAACACCCTTAGTCTTAAAGTTTTTCCAAAAACCCTCATGAGGAACAACTGGGTTTTGTAGCATCTGATCTTGAACGTAAGAAGGGAGAATAGATTGGTTATCACTCAGATAAGTATAAAATCCAATTTTACGATCAATCATACCCCGGATCTCCACGCCTCTTGTGTTGATGAAAGTCGCCTCACTTAAGCGTGAATCCTTTCCTATCCCGGCATAAAGAACAGGACTAACGTGCAAATC
>JANNRV010000004.1:0-4885 GCA_031401775.1 Bacteroidia bacterium
ATATGCCGGTCATATTGCCGATATCATCGAACGGAAAAAAATAATTCTTCTGACCTTATTGATTTTATTTTTTTGCTCAGCGGCTCTTTTGTTCTTCACCCTTGAACCTGGAAAATTTGCATTGGCTTATGGAGTGCTACCCATTTACACAGTCATCTTCGTTAGTGGAGTAGCGCGTGGGTTTTTGTCACCTGCCACTTTTTCATTCATGCCTCAGTTAGTACCAAGAAATCTATATGGCAATGCAGTTTCACTCAATAGTACATTTTGGGAAGTGGCATCCATTGGTGGTCCTATGTTAGCCGGATTTCTATACGGATTTCTTGGCGTAACGATCGCCTACCTTGCGGATGTCTTATTGGTAGCTGCGAGTTTAGGTTTCTATCTCTCCATACCCAACAAACCTTTGCCCCCGATTAGCGAAGAGCAGGGCATAGTAGAAAAAATAAAGGCAGGGTTAAAATTTGTTTTCAATAATCAGATTGTTCTCAGTGCCATAAGTCTTGATCTGTTCGCTGTCCTCTTTGGAGGCGCGGTTGCCCTGCTTCCCATTTTCGCATCTGAAATCTTAAAAGTCGGGCCAGAAGGATTGGGATTCTTGCGCGCAGCTCCTGCCATTGGGGCTCTACTCATGGCATTTTTTATAACGCACAATCCCATTCGAAAAAATATGGGTAAGATTTTATTGTGGTGCGTGGCTGGATTTGGTTTAAGCATGATTGGCTTTGGCTTATCCACTAACTTTTGGTTATCGATGGGGCTTTTGATTATGAGTGGTATGTTTGATAGTGTAAGTGTCATTGTTAGAAGCACGCTCATTCATACCCTTACCCCCGAAAATATGAAGGGAAGAGTTTCTGCTGTGAACAGTATTTTTATCGGATCATCAAATGAAATTGGTGCCTTTGAGTCGGGGTTTGCGGCAAAACTAATGGGTGTGGTGACTTCCGTGGTTTTTGGTGGAATGATGACGTTAGGTGTTGTTGGAATTACTGCTGTGAAAGCAGACAAACTCAGGAAGCTACATAAGGTGGAATGAGTCTATCCCTAAGCTGAGATGGTTCACCTTTCATCACAATCTCCCTTCTTGTATTCGATTTTAGACTTATCTTTTACTTCCTAAATCCAATCTTATGAAGAAGCTGCTTGCTTTGCTCTCCCTCGTTTCTATTTCATCCTATTTATTCAGCCAATCCAAAACACTTTCTGTACCCGGATTACAGCAGCCTGTTGAAGTGATCCGCGATGTGTATGGCGTCAATCACATCTACGCCCAAAACGAACATGATTTATTTTTTACGCAAGGGTACTGCGCTGCCAAAGACAGGCTCTTTCAATTTGAAATCTGGAGAAGACAAGCCACGGGCACGGTTGCGGAAATCCTTGGGCCCAGAGAATTAAAGCGTGATATCGGCACACGACTTTTTCAGTTCAGAGGCACTATGCAACAAGAACTCAATCACTACCATCCGCATGGTGAACAAATTGTGACCGCCTATGTAGAGGGAGTCAATGCCTACATTGATGAAACAAAAAAAGACCCTAAACTATTGCCATTAGAGTTCCGCTTACTTGGCATCCAAGCAGAAAAGTGGACAACAGCAGTAGTGATCTCAAGACATCAAGGGCTACTTGGCAATCTTAGCAATGAAATACAGATTGCCAGAGCGGTAACAACATTAGGTTCTGATAAAGTAAACGATCTTATTCATTTTGAACCGGGCAAACCTGATCTCACAATGGATCCATCTATCAATCAACAACTTCTTTTTGACAACATCATTGAATTATATAATGCTTATCGCAAACCCATCAATTTCACTCCTAAAGATTTAGTGGCTTCGGCCAAACGTAATTTAAAAGACTTTGAATCTCTTGCCAGGAATGACGAAGCAGCGCGAGTGGATTTCTTAGAGAAAGAAAAATTCTCCATCGGCAGTAACAACTGGATTGTGGACGGGAAGCTTTCACAAAGTAAGTTTCCCTTGCTGGCCAACGATCCACATCGTGATATCACCGCTCCTTCGCTTCGCTATATGGTACATTTGAATGCACCCGGATGGAATATCCTCGGAGGAGGTGAACCTGAAATTCCAGGCATCTCTATCGGTCACAACGATCATGGAGCCTGGGGACTCACCATCTTCGGCATCGATGCGGAAGATCTTTATGTTTATGAACTTAATCCAAAAGATCAAAATCAGTATAAGTACCAAGCGCAATGGGAAGATATGCGAATCATCAACGACACGATACATGTGAAAGGTGCTCCCGATGTTTTTGTTGAGCACAAATACACGCGTCATGGCCCTGTTACCTATGCTGATCTAAAAAACAATAAAGCCTATGCCGTGCGGTGTGGTTGGCTTGAACCCGGTGGCGCTCCGTACCTGGCGAGTTTAAGAATGTGTCAGGCAACTACCTGGGAAGAATTTCGCGAAGCCTGCAGCTACAGTCATGTCCCGGCAGAAAATATGATATGGGCTGATCGGAAAGGAAACATCGGATGGCAGGCCGTTGGTGTCGCACCTATACGCAAAAACTGGAGTGGCCTTGTGCCTGTGCCCGGAGATGGTCGATACGAGTGGTCAGGCTATCTGCCCATTCAATCTCTTCCTCATGTTTACAATCCTGAAAAAGGATATTGGGCAACGGCAAATGAAAATCTGATTCCGGAAAATTATCCACATCGCAATGCCGTAGGCTGGGAATGGGCCGATAGTTTTCGAGGAGATCGCATCAACGAAGTATTAGGATCGGGAAGAAAACATTCGCTTGCTGATATGATGCGATTGCAATCTGACTATCTATCGGTACCGGCACGAAACTTAATTCCCTTACTGAAAGATTTAAAATCAAATGATTTAAAAGTTGAAACCGCCAAGGGGATGTTACTTAATTGGAATTTTATTCTGGATAAGAGTTCAGTAGAAGCATCCATCTATGCTGCTTGGGAGAAGAAGATGTATGAAAACATGCTGTTACTGCTTGTCCCGGAAAATGCAAGAAAGCAAATTCGTTTTTTAGAGTTAACTAAAACCGTCTCTTGGATTACATCACCTCGCCCTGAGTTTGGATCGAATCCGGTGTTGGGCAGAGATCAATTTTTACTGACAAGCTTAAAACAAGCGGTGGAGGAACTTACCGCCAAACTTGGTGCCGATATGAAGAAATGGAATTATGGTCAAGAAAAATATCATCATTCACTAATCAAACATCCCCTGAGTAATGCCGTAGATGAAGCTACTCGCAAAAAATTAGAAGCCGGCCCGCTTCCGAGAGGAGGTTATGGCTCCACACCCGGAATGACTACTAACGGTGACAACCAGATAGGCGGAGCTTCTTTTAGAATTGCGTTAGATACAGAAGATTGGGACAAAACCATGTTCACCAATACACCGGGGCAAAGTGGCGATCCGGATAGTCCCTTCTATAAAAACCTATTTGAGTTGTGGGCCAATGACAAGCACTTTCCTGTATATTTCAGCAGACCTCTGATTGAGAAGGTAGCGGCAGAGAAAACTATTTTAAAACCTTAAGATTGATTAGACTGACAATCGAATACTAACCGATGATCTTATCTTTCTACTGCTGCATTTGAATTTCTTGATTGCGATGAAAAGAATTTCTTGAAAAAGAAACTATCGGTTCGGGTTCAACCACTTCGTTGATACCTTCCGAGGTATGACCATCTTCATAAGAAACAGAAACCACGACCTCCAGTGAATGATCCGAAGTTCCGCGATAGGTTCCTCTAACCGGTGAACAATCCGTAAAATTCTTCCCCACGGCCAATCTGACATGAGCATCATTGACAACACAGTTATTGGTAGGATCAAGACCAAGCCAGCCATAAAAAGGAATGTAGGCTTCCACCCACGCGTGTGTAGCACCTTCTCCCCGCATACCGGCTTTGTTAGGACAGATGTATCCGCTTACATAACGTGCCGGGATATTGATGCTGTGGAGCATCACTAACAAGATGTGTGCAAAATCCTGACACACACCTGATTTAATTTTCCACACTTCGTCCAGGGTACTTTCAACTGTTGTAATTCCTTTCTGATATACAAAGTTGGTAAAGACATAGGAACAGAATTCATTAGCAGAGACGAGAGGCGTACAATTTCGGGAGTTAACTGTTTCTATAATTTGGTTCATCTCATCATATGCATCAAAACGCTCGGGCTTTAAAAAGTCAATGAACCCGGGTTGGGACCTCAACCGAATCAACTCCTTGTTCTGCTCCTCCGGTGAAATTTTATCCTCTGGAAGAATTCTTGGCCTTGTAACGACATTGAGACGAGAATTGATCGTTAGCTCCTGATGAGGCTGTGAATGAGTAAAAGTACCCACCTCATTTCCAAAATAGTCTATATGAACAAAGATCAACGGATCGCCCGTGATGGAAATGCTCTGCTGCAACACTTCCTGAAAATCATCCTTCAATGGATAAAGCATGATTTGATTTGCGCTATCACGTACAGGAACTTCGTAGGAGTAGCGGGTGATGTGCTGAATTTTAAACTTTGACATACTCGAGCTTAACTATAGGCAAAATAATGTTGATTGAGTAAGTTTCCTACTTTATATAAATCTTCATGGATGCGCTTGAGGTAAGGATGAAGGCCTTCTTCTGAAATCAATTGCACGTTAGAAAATTGAATGCCTGTTCTGAGCTTGCCAATCATAAAATTGATTTTTTCAAAACTCTGTGGGTTACGTTCACTTTTCAGTCGCTCAAAATACCGCTGCAATTGACTAACAGAATATTGAACTGACCTTGGAAAATTCACATTGAAAATAATTTGGTCTAAAATATTCTTTGCTTCAAACCCCGAACGATAATTTTTTAAGTACAACTCATATCCCGAAATTGAAAGCA
>JANNRV010000005.1:0-5239 GCA_031401775.1 Bacteroidia bacterium
TGATCATCGGATAATCTTTAATGGCCAGTACCACGGCTTCCATAAAAATTGGTGTGAACGTCAATGCATCGCCTTCGCGCTTCTGAAATTCATTCTTCATTTTATTCCGCCAGAGAACAATGTTGGTCACATCGGCCTCCACAAAGGAAGTAACGTGAGGCGAAGTTCGTTTAGAATCTACCATGCGTTCGGCAATCATCTTGCGCATGCGATCCATTTGAATGATCTCATCACCTGCACTAATCGATGCGGGAACTAAAGGAGTAGATGAAACAAACGTACCGGAAGACTTTCCAGGTGAAGGGAGAGTACCGCCCGATTTTCTATGCTGAACGAAGGAGAGAATATCTTTTTTGGTTACGCGTCCTTCTGCACCCGAGCCGGATATAGTTTCCAATTCTGCGACAGCAATGTTTTCTTCTTTCGCAATATTTTTAACAAGGGGAGAGTAGAACCGTGAGGAGGATTTGAAATCAACAGCGTGCGCATGACTTGTACCATTGGTGGCTATACTGGGAGTAACTTCGACCTTAGGTTGGGTTGTCGGTTTTGTTTCTGCCTTGGGAGCTGTCGGTGTTTTAGTATCGGCACCATCTGTTGTGATGATAGCAATGGCCTTGCCGACTTTCACTACTTCGCCTTCTTTGGCAAGAATCTCTTTTAGGATTCCTCCGTGTGTGGAAGGAACTTCTGTATCTACTTTATCGGTAGCTACTTCCAGCACGGATTCATCCTGCTCTATTTTATCACCCGGCTTTTTGAGCCAGGTTAAAATGGTAGCCTCCATAATGCTTTCGCCCATCTTAGGCATGATCAGTTCTATAAGTGCCATAATCCTGGTTGTTCAGAAAGCAAAGTTACTATTTTTAATACTTCCTGCTAACGATTGAAAAGGGAAGGAATAAACGAAACCTCGGCCATAAGGCTTCCCATTTATATTGCCTTCTAAACCATTTTTTCGAAATTTTCTTTTGGGATTTTAGGCAAGGTTTTGGCACGCCCTGTTAATTGTCCCGAAGTCGAGAATGATGTGTTTGACTATTTAAGATGGGAATTTCTCAAATCCGACAGCCGCTTTGATCTTGTTAAAATTCGAATAATTGAATAGGACCAGAGCTATAGCAATAATTATGTAGCCTACTACCTGAATAGAACTGATCGACTCCTTATAAACCAGAAAGGCAATTATGAAATTGAGAATGGGATTGATGTACATGAGAATTCCTATGGTAGCGGAATTGATTTTGTTAAGCGCAAATAGATTGAGAAATAAAGGGAAGACAGTAAAGAGTCCGGCAATGATTATAATAATTGTATAAAATTCTCCGGAAACAGGCGGTGACTGGATTAACTGGTTATAAAATAAATTTAGAATAAAGAAAGAAAAGAGCACTTGTATTCCCAGCATCACCAGGCGATCAAAGCCTTGATTTCTGCGTTGGGTAATCAGGTACAAGGCAAAGGTAAGTGCAGTGAGAAAGCTATAACCAAGCTCAAGTAAGGAACTGATACCCATCATAACGCAACTTAATCCACAGAGACCAACGGCAATCCATTGCAAGGAGGTCAGTCGTTCTTTGATTAAAACAAACCCTAGAATAGCCGTAATCACTGGACAAATCAAATAAGAAAAGGATGCGGTCTTAATATTGATGTTGTTGATGATATAAATGAAGCTGAGCCAGTTGATGGTAAGCAAAATGCCTCCGGCCAACGTCAGGAAGATGACTTCTCTTTTTTTGGTTGGAGAAAAGGAAATGAAATATTCCCAATCGCTTCTTATGTGGTTTCTTCTAAACCCCAAAACGACTATCAATAAAATGAGTGTTGAAAAAAGAATTCGGAAGTAGAGAATTTCTCCTGCTGGATAGCCACTCAATGCTTTTAGAGGGATGGGAAAGAATCCCCAAATGGCGAAAGCGGAGATGGCCGCAGCATAATGTTTTTTCATTGTTCTATTGTAGCTGCTTTAATTTTCTTCACCGAAGTATTCAATGACATTTTCTTCACCTCCTAATAAGTAATTCGGAGCAAATCAATTCTTTACCCCTTCTTCCTTGGCTTTCTCCAGCGCATCATAAGTAAGGTCTCTCACCTTCTTGATCTTTTCCATTTCCGATTCAAGGTAAGCGCGGGCTTGCTCCTGATCTACAGAATCGGGGAGGGGATTGAACTTGTGCATCCAATCCATCATCGCATTGCTGGCCGAGTCAAGATTTGAAATCACTCGTTCAAGTTGTTGCTTCTTTTCGAGTACCATATCAGGAGAAGCAGCTATCTTTTCCTGAATCTCTTTTTTGAGTCGGTAGATCTCATCTGACTTAGGCATGATCTCATCATGTACATCCATGACCTGATTATATAAGGCGGTATTAGGATTATCATCATCTGAATCGGAGTCATGATCTTCGTGGCCGTTATGTTCACCTCCTTTTCCACCACAGGCTGAGAGAAATAATAAGGAGATAAAAAGAAAATGGACGGGCAGTTTCATATTCAATTGTTTGATGGTAAAGGTACTTTATTTGATTTCTTCAACCAACGAGCTCACGAGCGATCAAGAGAATAAAGCAACTAACAGTAGTTAGCGGCAATGAAATTTCTGGTAAAATCCTTTGGTAGAGTTGCGTAAACGGAAATTTTAATCTTTCTTAGCAACATCAAGTAAGAACAATGATCAACAACGGCTTTTATTTTTATTACTTTTTTGGAGCCCCCGCGGGACTTCGAAGAGCCTTTTGTTGAATAGAAATAGAAACAAGAAACTCAGAAAAGTCCCCCGAACGCTCGGGGGATTTTTATTTTAGATAGGTTTGAAATGAAGAAAACGAAGAAATTAAAAATTGCCATTCAAGGTATCGCTACCAGTTTTCATGAAGTAGCAGCCATGACGTACTTCAATGAGCCCATTGAAACGGTAGAATGCTTGTCATTTCACACACTTTGTGAATCTTTGAAGAACGGGAAAAGTGATTTCGCAGTAATGGCAATCGAAAATTCCATTGCGGGAAGTATACTCCCTAACTATTTCCTCCTACAGGAGTATCACTTTTCCATCATCGGAGAGGTTTATCTTCCTATCCAAATGCATCTTCTCACATTACCGGGAGTGCTGTTGAAAGACATCAAAACCATTGAGTCACATCCCATGGCCATTCGGCAATGTTCAGATTTCCTTCATCGACTAAATGGCGTTGAAATTCGTGAAAGCGATGACACGGCTCTTTCTGCTCAAAAAGTAAAAGAGAAGAAACTCAACGACACTGCCGCCATTGCCAATGAACATGCCGCCAAGAAGTTCGGTTTGCAAATCCTTGAGAGACGGATCGAAACGCATAAGAAAAATTTTACGCGTTTCCTCATCCTTTCCAAGAAGAAAGAATCTTCTGATGAAACTAACAAAGCCTCGTTGTGCTTTGAGGTGGCCAATGAAGTGGGAAGCCTGGCTGATGCTCTCATGACTTTTAAAGAGAGCGGCATTAATCTTTCCAAAATTCAATCCATCCCCATCATTGGAAAGCCAAGTGAATATTCAATTCACGTGGATGTGGAGTGGAAGCGAAGAAAAAATTATGATGACGCTATCCGTAAAGTACTTCGGCAGGTAAGGAATTTGAACATACTGGGAGAATACAAAAAATCAAAGATTGAGTACACATAAAAAAAGGATAAACCCGATAAACAAAAAATGAACTTATCTCATGTCCTGTGTCTTATTACTAATATCTTCTTTACATGAAGTTAATTGAAACAGCGCATCGCATTGCCAACGTAGAAGAGTACTATTTCTCCAAGAAGCTGGCGGAAGTTCGCGGATTGGACACTCCTGAATTGAAAGTGATCAATCTCGGTATTGGTAGTCCGGATATGGCTCCATCTGCAGCAACTACGGAAGCATTAATTCTTTCAGCGAAGAATCCTGCTAACCACGGCTATCAAAATTATAAAGGGATACCTGCTCTGCGCAAAGGCATAGCAGATTTTTATAAACGAGTTTACAATGTTTCTCTTGATACGGAGAACTCCATTCTTCCATTGATGGGTTCAAAAGAAGGTATCATGCATATTTCCATGGCATTTGTTAACGAAGGAGATGAGGTCCTCATCCCAGATCCTGGCTATCCCACCTACTCGTCCGTGGCAAAATTGGTGAGAGCTAAAATTCGAACTTATGAAATGAAAGAGGAATTAGGGTGGGGAGTGGATGTGGATGCATTGAAGAAACAAGATTTGACGAAAGTGAAGATCATGTGGGTAAATTTTCCTCACATGCCAACAGGTAGAATTGCTTCGCGCGAGGAATTGAAAGAACTGGTTGACTTGGCAAGAGAGAATCAGTTCTTAATCGTCAATGATAATCCTTACAGTCTTATCTTAAATGATTCACCGTTAAGCATTCTCTCCATTGAAGGAGCTGATGAGGTTGCGCTTGAATTAAACTCACTCAGTAAATCCCACAATATGGCTGGCTGGCGCATTGGTTGGGTAGCAGGAAAAAAAGAATACATTGAAGCCGTGCTTCGTGTGAAAAGCAATATGGATTCAGGAATGTTTTTGGGTATTCAACATGCCGCGGTGGAGGCATTAGAGAATGGGGAGTCATGGTTTAAAGAACTTAATGCTACTTATCGTAAAAGGAGAGATGCAGCCCAGAGGATATTGAATGAATTAGATTGCTTGTATTCCGAAAAGCAATCAGGCCTTTTTGTATGGGCCAAAGCACCTGATCAAATTGTGGATGTAGAAAAATGGATTGATGAAATTCTTTATGGTACAAAGGTATTTATCACTCCTGGATTTATTTTTGGCGAAGGAGGAAGAAGGTTCATTCGAATTTCACTGTGTGCAACCGTTGAAAAATTGGAAGAAGCCCTTGAGAGAATCAAGAAGCTCAAAAATCTAACATCTTATCCCGATAGCTATCGGGACTCGAATCTTATGTCTAACGTCTAAAAATGAAAGTTACAATAATCGGTTTGGGATTGATTGGAGGTTCGATGGCAATCGGGTTGCGCAAGGTGGGGCTTGCTACTGAATTGACTGGTGTTGACCTCAATCCTCAGAATGCAAGCAAGGCGTTGGAGTTAGGATTGGTAGATAAAATAGAATCGGAAGACAAGGCCTTAGCGTCAGCCGATGTTGTTATTATCGCTATTCCTGTCAGTGCCTTGTGTGCTTTGCTTCCTTCTGTACTTGACCTTATTGGCAAACATACCGTAGTGATTGATGCAGGTTCTAC
>JANNRV010000006.1:0-1983 GCA_031401775.1 Bacteroidia bacterium
AGGAGTAGCCACCATCAATCAATATTCATTGCGCGATCTTGACTTAACACACCTGCGCGATCAGGTAGCAAAAAATATTTCGCAGGAAGATTTATTTGACGGAACTCTTTTAGAAAACCTTACGGTAGGTAAAGCCAATACCACCGTTGAATATGTACTCGATGCCATTGACCGTGTCGGACTCAGTGATGAAATCAATCGACTTCCGATGGGGCTTGAAACACCAATTGTCAGTGGAGGTAAAGGAATATCGCATACGATGGTTCAAAAATTAATTCTGGCCCGGTGCCTGGCCAAGAGGCCAAAGCTCATTGTATTAAATGATTTTTTCACTGCGCTAACGAAGGCCGATAAAATGAAACTTCTCAGTTGTCTCATAAGGGAAGATCGCACCTGGACGTTGATTGTAATTTCTAATGATCCACTCATCATGAGTGCCTGTGAAAATATCATCGTCTTGGAAGAAGGCAAAATAAAACACGAAGGCACGTTTGAAGTTTTACTAAAGAAAGGTGAATTACAGGATTTTACAAATTAAACAATCATGCTAAACCTATCGACCAATTCAATAAAGAATATACTTCCACAAGACAATCTTTACTCCTTGCGGTCGCTCAATACACCCATGGCCGGCAAAATTCTGGCGCGCTGGTTATTGGGGATTGGACTATTATTTATTGCCATTCTATTCCTTCCCTGGCAGCAAAATATTCATGGAACAGGGCAAGTCACTGCGCTTTCGCCTAGCAATAGGCCGCAAACTATTCAAACTATTATTGCCGGACGGATCCAGGACTGGAAAATTCGGGAAGGACAATTTGTGGAGAAAGGCGATACCATTGCGATCATAAGCGAAGTCAAAGAAAAATATTTTGATCCTAAAATGCTGTTGCGTTTACGCGAAGTGATTCAATCCAAAGAAAAAAGTTTGGAATCCAAAGACTTAAAAGCCCGTGCACTAAAAAGACAAGTGAGCGCATTAGAAGAAGGCATGAATATTAAAATGGAACAATCGCGCGCCAAATTAGAAGCGGAGCGAGTACGTTTTTCCAATGCTAAAAATCAATACGAACGAAACAAAAAACTTTTCGAAGCGGGGAACATTCCATTGACGAAGTTTCAGGACATTGAATATAAGTATCAAGGCAGTGAAGCTGATTTCATGAATGCGGAAATCGAGATTGATCGTGTACAGGCAGAATTTCTGGAAAAGATTAACAAAGCCGAATCAGATCTAAACAACACACTCTCGGAGCAGTTTGAAACGCAAGCCGATCTTGCCAAGCTAGGCAATGAATATGTGAACATGGAAATCCGCAGTCAGCAATATTTTATACTTGCCCCGCAAGCAGGCCAAGTGGTGAAGGCAACCCAAGCAGGTATTGGAGAAACAATCAAGGAAGGTGATCCCGTTTGTTCTATAATGCCTCTGTCAACGGATGTGGCGGTGGAGATGTATGTTAAGGCAATGGATGTGCCGTTGATTAATAAAGGGCGAAAGGTTCGTGTGGAGTTTGATGGATTCCCAGCTTTGCAATTTTCAGGATGGCCCAGTATATCGGTAGGATCATTCGGTGGTACGGTAGAAGTCATTGATGTGGTGAATACGCACCCTGGAGAATTTAGAATTCTCGTGATACCCGATCTAAAAGATATAGCATGGCCAAAACAAATTCGGGTGGGGTCTGGCACAAAAAGCTGGGTGATGTTAGATGATGTTCCTGTTTGGTATGAACTCTGGCGACAGCTCAATGGCTTTCCGGCAAGCCTTTATGCCGAGCCTAAGTCCGATAAGCCCGAAATGAAAAAAGATAAAAAGGAATCTGAATCCTCTTCATCGTAAAATGAAAAAATTCCTTACCCTTTCTTTATTGATCGCTGCACTGAGTACAACTGCTCAAACCCGGAGCACACTTGATTCTATTTTCGTTTTACCGGATAGTATTTCCAGTTTTAATATTGAAGCCTTCTATGCTACCATCC
>JANNRV010000007.1:0-30643 GCA_031401775.1 Bacteroidia bacterium
CTTCGATGGACAGGTTTCTCCCCGCCTCTCGGCAGTGTACACATTCTCTGGTGATCATAACTTAAGAGCCTCCTTCCAAACAGGCTTTAGAAATCCCGATACACAGGCACAATTTATCTACTTCCCTTCCAGTGGAGGAACCTTGGTAGGAAGTACAAAAGCCAATGCAGAACGGTACGGCATTCACAACGGTGGTGCTTACACTCAAGAATCTTATAATGCCTATCGTGCCACGGGTGGAACCCTTAATACAACAACAGGCGCACCTACCGGTGGTAATGCCGCACTCCTTCAGACTGCTACCCTTGACTATGTGCAGCCCGAGCAATTGAAATCTTTTGAAGTAGGCTACAAAGGAGTAATCTCTAAGAAACTCTTAATTGATTTGAGTGGATACTATACAAGCTATTCAAGCTTCCTCGGTGGCCAGATTGTTGCCTCCAAGTTGCCAACATCCCATCAGGGAAATGCAATAAATCCAGGAACATTATTCTCTCCCTATACTAACTCAACTCAAGATGTAACATCTTTAGGCGTTGGTCTTGGAATGTCCTACAGTTTGCCAAAGAACTTTATTGTGAACGGAAACTGGAGCTGGGCTAATTTTGATGCGAAAGAAGCTGTTGATTTCAGAGCATCATTCAATACGCCAAAGAATAAGATCAGTGTAGGTATTGGCAACAGAAAGATTGTTAAGAATCTCGGCTTTAATGTAAACTACCGTTGGCAGCATGAATTCCTATGGGAATCTTCCTTTGGGGTATGGATGGTACCGGAGTTTGGCGTAATAGATGCTATGATTAATTACAAGATGTCATCCCTCAAATCAATGATAAAAATCGGTGCTACCAACATTGGAGGCGGTGATTATCGCACCAACCTTGGCTCGCCATTCGTAGGCCAGCAGTACTACATATCACTTACTTTTGACGAATTCTTTAAATAATCCGTGAATCATAAACCTACAGATATGAAAAACATCAAATATCTCTATATCCTACTGATCACGGTCCTCGTGGTGGGGTCGTGTAAGCAAGAGCCTATTGTTCCGGAGGCTCCAATCGTGGTAATACCTGATCCGATTACAGGGACTAAGGGCACTGCTGACTTTACTAAATTTATTGCTATCGGTAATTCTTTTGTTGCCGGAATGCAAGGCGGAGCTTTGTTTACAGAGGGGCAGACAAATTCTTTACCCGCTATTATGGCTAAGCAATTTGCTATCTCCGGTGTGGGTGGAGGCGCCTTTGTACAACCTGATATTAAGGCTACATTAGGTTACAATCTATTCGTGACACCAAATCCAGGCACAGATAGTAAAGTCATTGGACGATTACTTCTACAGAACGGAACTACTCCTGATTGCGCCACTGGAAAGATTTCTCCTCGTCCCACGCCTCAGAAATATGAGGTAGGTAATCTTGAGGCGGTTCCAAATCCAACATTGAATCCTGCATTCATTTATACTGGTGGAAAAACAACTCTTAATAATTTCGGAGTTCCTGCGATTGCTCTTGGGCAATCTCTTATTCCTCAAACAGGAGCATGGGCAGGTGCTGGTGTCGATCCACGGTTTAGTCCATTTTACGGGAGGCTTGCATTTCCTGGTACTGGAACCTCCACCATCATAGGAGATGCTGCTGCCGCTCAGGGAACCTTCTTTATGTTTTGGCTTGGCTTAGATGATTTCTTCTTGCATGCTGCCTTTGGAGGTGATCCCACTAAGGCTCCATTAAATTCTGCACCAGCATTTGCTGGTCAATACGCAGCTGCAGTTGGAGCTTTGCTCAATTCAAACCCAAACCTCAAAGGTGTTGTAGGAAACTTCCCCGATATTTTTGTGATGCCACATTTTACTTCAGTTACCTACAATCCGATTCCATTAGATGCTGCGACTGCAACTGCTGTGAGTACAGGTTTTGCAGGCTATAATGCAGCCCTTGATGGTTTAATTGCCAATGCGGCTCTTTTCATGATAAATGATGCACTCAAAGCAGAAATTGGAACTCGGAAAGTCACCTTTACAGCAAGTTGTACAAACAAGATTCTTATCTCAGATGAGACTCTTACTGATTTAGGACCTTATTTTGATGGACTTTTAGCAAATATGGCAATTACAGCTGGCCAGCGTACAGCATTAACGCCTTATCAGAAAGTTAGACAAACAACGGCTACGGATGTTGTGCCATTAGGTACTGGATCTGTTTTAGGCACTCTTGTTGGCGGAGATCCAACCAAAGTAAATGGCGTTACCGTTCCATTGGGTGATAACGGTGTGTTAATCCCCTCTGAGATTACGGCTATTAAAGCTGCAAGGGAGGCATTCAACACGTCCATTAAGGATTATGTTACTGCGAACTCCACGAGACTTGCTCTTGCCGATGTTAGTGCTGCCTTTGCAACACTGGTTACCAATAAGGCTGCTGTCTATAATGGGGTAACAATAGCTCCAAGTCTTGCACCTCCCGCAGGAATGTATTCAGAAGATGGAGTACACCCCAATAGTAGAGGATATGCGTTCATATCAAGAATATTTATAGCTGCTATCAATGAGAAATTTGGAGCAACTGTACCTCTAACAGATATAAGTCAATACAAGGGAACAGGTTTGCCTATACCTTAGTCTGTAAGAATTCAAAAAGAATAAAAGGGGCCCTCGCCCCTTTTTTGATTGTTTTAAAACAGCTCTTTGGCTATTCGGTAAATTGGATCAGACTTCCCCATCGAGTAATAATGAAGTGTAGGTACACCAAATTTTATCAGTTCCTTTGATTGTTTGATCGTCCACTCAATTCCTACCTGCTTCACGGCAGCATTGTCTTTACACTTCTCAATTTCATCGGCCAATTCTTCGGGCAGGTCTATATGAAAAATGGTAGGAAGCACCGTTGTCTGAACTTTTGCTGTGATCGGTTTGATCCCTGGAATGATAGGAATAGTAATATCATTTTCTCTACATAGCTTCACAAACTCGAAGTACTTCTCATTGTTAAAAAACATCTGCGTTACAATATATTCAGCACCAAGATCCACTTTGTGTTTGAGGTATTTGATATCCGTCTTCAGGTTAGGTGAAGAAAAGTGTTTCTCAGGGTAGGCAGCCACTCCTACGCAAAAATTGGTAGGATTTGGATGTTGTAATTCTTCTTCAATGAATTTTCCGTTATTCATGGAAACGATTTGACCTAGCAATTCAGAAGCATATTTGTGTCCATCGGGTTCGGCTACAAATCGTGCTTCGCTCTTGATGGCATCTCCTTGCAATGCCAGCACGTTATCTATTCCTAAAAATTGTAAGTCAATGAGTGCATTCTCTGTTTCTTCCATACTAAAGCCCCCGCAGATAATATGAGGCACCGTATCTACTTTGTAATGGTTTTGTATAGCCGCACATATTCCAACTGTCCCGGGCCGCTTCCGTGTAGATCGCTTTTCAAGCAAACCATTTTCCTTTTTCTTATATACATACTCTTCCCGATGATACGTAACATCAATAAACGGAGGCTTAAACTCCATCAATGGATCCATGTTATCAAACAGCGTACGGATATTCTCCCCCTTTAAAGGAGGAAGTATTTCAATGCTGAAAAGTGTTTTGCCGTTGGCGTTCTTTATGTGTTCAGTGACTTTCATGGTACTAATTCGGTAATTTGTTAATACGTTAATTCGTTGATTACTTGCTTAAGGGCATCTCTAAAAACTTGTCACGTTGAGTTTATCGAAACGTAAATCACTCAATTTGAAGTTAAAAAAGACTTCGACAAGCTCAGTCTGCCATTTGTCATAGGTTTTTTAGAGATGCCCATAATTCAGATAATCTGTATTTCATCAACGAATCTTCAAATCATCTCATCAACGAATCTATCAATTGTAGGATAAATTTGGCGACAACCATTTTTCCATTTCCTCGACTGATTTTTCTTTCCGCGTTGCATATTCGATGACTTGATCTTTGTCTATGTTTCCTAACCCAAAGTACTTTGACTCAGGATTAGAAAAATAATAACCGCTAACGGAAGATGCCGGATACATGGCAAACGACTCTGTTAATTTGATTCCAACCTCCTTTTCTGCATCCAACAATTCGAAAATGGTTTGCTTTTCCGTATGATCCGGGCAGGCCGGATAGCCAGGTGCAGGACGGATACCTTCATATTCTTCGTGAATCATCTGCTCATTGGTTAAGGTCTCATCGGAAGCATATCCCCAATATTCTCTTCTTACTTTTGCATGTAAGCATTCGGCAAAGGCTTCTGCCAGGCGATCTGCCAAGGCCTTCACCATAATGTCTGAATAATCATCGTGTTGCGCCTTAAATTCCTCTAAAATCTTTTCAATCCCCACTCCTGCTGTTACGGCAAACATCCCAATGTAATCTTGTTTTTCACTAGAGGCAGGTGCAATGAAATCTGAAAGACAAAAGTTGGGCAGGTTTTGAGCCTTTTTATTTTGTTGTCGTAAGAAATGAAGTTTTCTAAATTCTTTTCCATCTTGAGAGAGAATAACGTCATCCTTATCGTTGCCGTTGGCTTCATAAAAGGCAAACACGCCATTCGCATGCAATCTATCTTCATTGATAATCTTCTTAAGCATAACCTGCGCATCGGCAAAAAGTTTTTTCGCCTCGACACCTACGATAGGATCTTCAAAAATAGCGGGATAACGACCGGCCAACATCCACGTCTGGAAAAACGGAGTCCAGTCTATGAATTTACTGATCTCTGCAAGCGGGAAATCCAGTAAAATCTTCTTACCCAGAAATGTGGGTTTGCAGGGCTCAATTTTATCCCAATCAATTTTTACTTTGTTCTTGCGCGCCTCGGCTAAAGAGATATAATTCTTTAACTGCTGTCTGTTCTCGTGATCCTTCCTCATGTTGGTATACTCCAACTTCATCTTTGTTTGGAAATCACCCCGCGTCTTTGGATTAATCAATTCACTGGCTACCGGAACAGACCGTGATGCATCCAAGACGTGGACGACTGGTCCGGAATACACGGGATCAATCTTAACGGCAGTATGTATCCGGGAAGTAGTGGCTCCTCCAATCAATAGAGGCAACGTCATTTTTTCCCGCTCCATTTCTTTGGCGAAATGAACCATCTCATCCAAGGAGGGTGTAATTAATCCACTTAAACCAATCACATCCACTTTTTCGCGTCTTGCAGCTTCCAGAATTTTCTCAGCAGGAACCATAACACCCAGATCAATCACATCATAGTTGTTGCAGGCCAATACCACACCGACAATATTTTTTCCAATATCATGCACATCTCCCTTCACGGTCGCTAATAGAATCTTAGGAGCTAGTTGACCCGTGTTCCCTGTTTGTCTCTTCTCTTCTTCCAAAAAAGGTGTGAGATAAGCAACCGACTTTTTCATAACGCGGGCACTCTTCACCACTTGGGGTAAGAACATTTTACCTGCTCCAAATAAATCTCCAACTACATTCATCCCAGCCATCAATGGGCCTTCAATAACATTCAATGGCTTGCCATATTTCACACGTGCCTCTTCTGTATCGGCATCCACGAAATCAATGATACCTTTTACCAAGGCATGAGTTATTCTTTCTTCCACCGAACCAGTTCTCCATTCATTGTCAACCTCCTTCTTCTTAACTGAACCTTTTACGGTCTCAGCAAATTCCAGAAGTCGCTCGGTAGCATCTTCCCTCCTGTTTAACAGAACATCTTCGACTCGCTCAAGAAGACCTTTTGGAATCTCATCATAGACTTCCAACATGGTAGGATTTACAATGCCCATGTCCATGCCATTCTGAATAGCGTGATAAAGAAAAACGGAATGCATTGCTTCTCTTACTTTCTGATTTCCCCTAAAACTGAATGACACGTTGCTAACACCACCGCTGACGTGGGCATGAGGAAGGTTTTCCCGAATCCATTTAGTTGCCTTAAAAAAATCGAGGGCATAATTTCTATGTTCATCAATGCCTGTTGCCACCGGAAAAATATTCGGGTCGAAAATAATATCCTGTGGCGCAAAATGAACTTCCTGAACCAATATATCATACGCCCTTTTACAGATATCAATTCTTCGCTGGTAAGTATCAGCTTGTCCGTCTTCATCAAAGGCCATCACTACGGTAGCCGCTCCATAGCGCTTCACCAATTTAGCTTGACGTTTAAATTCCTCTACCCCACCTTTCATACTGATCGAGTTGACAATGCCTTTCCCTTGCAGACATTTCAAGCCTTCCTCAATTACTTCCCACTTTGAAGAATCAATCATTACGGGAATCCGGGAAATCTCTGGTTCGGATGCCATAAGATTCAGGTATTTCACCATGGCCGCTTTAGAATCAAGCATCCCTTCGTCCATGTTGACATCAATAACCTGTGCACCTCCCCTGACTTGATCGAGTGCTACCTCCAATGCCTCATCGAACTTATCTTCCTTGATCAGTTTTAGGAATTTGGCAGACCCTGTTACATTGGTTCGTTCACCGATGTTGACGAAGTTGGATTCACGTGTAAGTACAACGGATTCAAGGCCGCTCAATTTTAAAGGTCCATGGTCGATGGTTGATGGTCGATGGTACATCAGCGAATTGAATTACGTAATGACTGAATACTTTTAACAAGTTCTGTTAAATAGTTATAGAAATGATCAAATTCCTGATCGTCAACCAGGTTTCTTCGCTTGGCGAGATAAAAACAACTCACTACTTCAATTGCTGATCGAAGAGCATAGCCTAAAAATTTCTTAAACTCCGGATTGGTCTGCCCGGTAGATCCTTCTGCAATATTCAATGCAATTGAATCTGTTGCTCTTTTGAGTTGTGATGTTAGAATGAATAATTCCTCCTTGGGAAATTTCTTAGTCAATTCAGAAATCTGTCCAGATAACTCCACAGCACTTTGCCAAACTTTCAAATTCTCAAACTTAAATGCCATCGCTCAAATTTTAATATTAATCAACTATGGACAATCGACTGATGACCATGGACCAATCTCGGCATAAACTTACCGGCCACTTCAGCTATTTTTCTAATATGATCCGGAGTAGTACCACAACATCCACCTACAATATTGACTAGTCCTTCCTTTAAGAATTCTTCAATCTGCTCGGCCATTTCATCAGGGCTTTGATCATAGTGACCAAACTCATTGGGTAATCCTGCATTAGGATAAGCGCTGACAAAAAATGGTGCTTGTTCGTTTAGTATTTGCAAATAGGGTCTCAACTGCTTTGCTCCTAAAGCACAATTTAATCCCACACTTAATAGCGGTACATGTGACACAGAAATAAGAAAAGCATCTGTTGTTTGACCTGAGAGCGTTCGGCCGCTAGCATCCGTGATGGTACCCGAAACCATGATTGGAAGCTCTTTTCCTATCTCTTCGAAAAGCTCTTGAATAGCAAAGAGACATGCTTTGGCATTCAACGTATCAAAAATCGTCTCTACCAAAATAAGATCAGCGCCTCCATCGATTAGGCCTTTAGCCTGTTCTTTATAAGCTATCTTAAGCTCATCAAACGTAATGGCTCTATAGCCGGGATTGTTAACATCAGGGGATAAAGAAAGCGTACGGTTGGTCGGTCCCATTGCTCCGGCAACAAACCGCGGTTTCTTTGGGTCCTTTTTAGTAAATTCTTCAGCAACTTCCTTTGCAATTTTAGCTGACTGGTAATTTAGTTCGTATGCCAGACTTTCCAGATGGTAGTCAGCCTGAGCAATCGTAGTTCCGCTAAACGTATTTGTTTCGGCAATGTCAGCCCCTGCTTCAAAATACTGACGATGAATGTCCTTGATGATGTCAGGACAGGTAATGGACAATAAATCATTATTCCCCTTCAGTGGATATTTATGATCCTTGAATCGCTCGCCTCTGAAATCTGCTTCCTCAAGAGGATGACGCTGGATCATAGTGCCCATCGCCCCATCCAACACAAGTATCCGCTCCTTTAAAATGTCTTGTATTTTCACTCTTTCTATCAATTAAGCCTTTGTGCTTATCCAGAAAGAGCCTTAGGGAATGGCCGCTCATCTTCTTCCTCCTGATGTCTCAGAAGAAAAGGGAGTTAGCACCAAGTTATCGGCAAGGTTGCTAAGACTTCAACGGGCCCTGTCCCTCAGTCTTTCTGGATAAGCGTCACAAAGAAACGCAATCTTATAGTAAAATAAAAAATCAAAGTGCTTATTTTGAGGTTTAATAACTAACCACTGCTTCTCATTGAAACTCGCTGCTATTGATATCGGTTCTAATGCCATTCGCTTCCAGGTGTCCTCTGTTCTAGACAATGGACCAACCATTCTGTTCAAAAAGATGGAGTATGTGCGCTTTCCTTTGCGATTAGGGCATGATGTATTCGGAACCAACCGAATCAGCCCCAAGAGTATCGAGAAGTTTAAAAAGCTAATGAAGACCTATAAGCTCCTCATTGAGCTCTATGAAGTAGATGATTACATGTTTTGTGCCACTTCAGCCATGCGTGAATCTGAAAATGGGGAGCAATTGGTAAAGGAAGTCAAGGAAGAGTTGGGGATCACCATTAATATCATCGATGGCAAGCAAGAGGCTGATTTAATTAATAAGGCCATCCATTCTTACCTTACGGACAAGACCTACTTGCACATTGATGTGGGGGGAGGAAGCACCGAATTGAATCTTTACACCCATGGCAAAAAGATCAAGACACGCTCCTTTAAGATAGGTTCCGTAAGGGTGCTGGAGCACCATGACTCTCCCGCGATGTGGCGGGATATGGAAAAGTGGATAAAAGATAATGTGAAAGAAGCTTATGGAAAGTTGACCTCGGTAGGGACGGGCGGAAATATCAGCAAACTGTTTGAACTGTCAGAACTTGAGACGGGTAAGGAGATGTCTCTGAAAATGGTAAAAGACATTAAGAAAATGGTGGAGGCTTACTCTATTGAAGACCGAATTTACAAGCTTCAAATGAATCCCGACCGAGCTGATGTCATTGTGCCTGCCAGTGATATCTATATTAAAGTAATGGAATGGGCAAATTCAAAATCCATTCTGGTGCCCGAAGTGGGTCTTAAGGACGGAATTATGCTCCATCTTTTCGAACAGAATTCAAAGAAGAAGAAAGTAGCCTTTATTAACAAGGAAGATCAATCTCAGGGAAGAAAAACCATTCGATTAAAATCCTAGCTTCATTAATAAAGCTTGACATCCATTACCTTTTCAGGCGTCACTGAGTAAAACTCCTTTTGGATATTAAACGGAGGTTCACCGTTCAACTCTTTAATCACATACGTGCCATCTTCTTTCATAGAATAGGCATTGACATTATCACGGAGATTATACCGCAAGATATTCATTGCCTGTTTCTTTAGTATTTCGGCTTCCAATAAGAACAAGGATTCTATTCTTCGGTCAAAACTTCTAACCATCGCATCTGCACTGCCGATATAGACTTTAGGATTACCGCCATTGTGAAAATAATATACTCTAGAGTGCTCCAGGTATTCACCCACAATAGAAATCACTTCTATATTTTCACTCAGCCCTACCCTGCCTGGCCGGACACAACACATTCCCCTTACAACGAGCTTGATTTTAACACCAGCCTGTGAGGCTGAATAAAGGTTATCAATAAGCTCTTTATCCTGTATCGAATTAAGTTTGATAACAATTCCGGAAGGAATGCCATTTCTGGCATTGTCTGCCTCGCGCTGAACCAAGTTGCAAAGCTGAATGCGCATATCCCGCGGAGATGTGATCAGATTTTGATAGGCCGTTGGTTGTGAGTGTCCCGTAATGACATTAAAAAATTCAGACACATCATTGGCATAAGTCTCATTGGTACTGAGAAGCCCGATATCGGTATAAAGTCTGGAGGTTGTCTCGTTATAATTTCCACTGGAAAGGTGGACGTATCGATATACCCTATCGGGCTCGTTGCGGACGATGAGTAAAAGTTTAGTATGAGTCTTCAGGCTATTTACTCCGTAGATAACAAAACATCCTGCCTTCTGTAATCGCTGTGCTTCACGTAAATTGTTCTCCTCATCAAAGCGAGCCTTTACTTCAAACAAGACTGAAACATGCTTACCCGCTTCGGCTGCTTTCAGAAGAGCAGCTGTTACTCTGGACTCTTTTGCCACCCTATAAATCGTTATCTTGATCGAAAGCACCATCGGATCATCAGCCGCCTTTTCCAACAATTCAAGAACAGGCTCCATAGAATTGTAAGGGTGATGGAGCAAAATGTCTCTCTCTTTAAGTACTTCAAAAAGATCGCGAGTGCCTTGCTCCGGAAACGTCAATGGATTTACAGGCGGACGGAGTTGAGATCGTTTACTTTTAAATTCTCCGTGATTGATGATTTGCGTTAATCCTGTTAAGTCAACAAGACTGTTTTCGGGAATATGGATAACATTCCGGTCTTCTAAGTCCCATTGAATTTTAAGTTGCCGGATCATCCACTCATCAGGCTTACCTTGAACTTCAAGTCTCACTACTCTACCGGTTCTGCGTGTTTTTAATTTACGCTTAAGTTCCTCCAGAAAATTGGATTCAATATCTTCACTCTCCTCCAGCGTAAAATCTCCATTTCTATTGATTCGAAATAAATTAACGCTCGCAATTTCAATGTTTCGAAAAAGTTGGTGAATGTTGTACTTGATGATCTCCTCTACAGGAACAAAATTTATTACCCCATCTATGCCCAAAATTTCATAGAACCTGGGAATATTACTTGGCACCTGAATAAAGGAAGCTTTCCTATTATTATGGTTTTCATTTGGTGCTTTGGTGACAACCCCGAAAAGCAGACGATTGTTTTTTAGCGTTGGAAAGGTGTGGTAGTTATCAAACACCATGGGCGTGAGCATAGGATAAATAACCCGCTTGAAATACCCTTCTACCTTCTCTGCATCGGACGGTGAAAGCGATTTATAATCACAAATGCTGAAGTTATTCTTCTCAAAAAGTGGCTTTAATTTTTTAAGGTAATAATCATGTTGCTCATGAACCAGATCTTGGATTTCTGAGAGTAGGTGATTTCTAAAAGGAACTTCTCGTAAACCACTATAGTCAAATCTTTCCTTACCATAATCAAGGTAGTTGTAAAGACTTCCTAGGCGGATCGTACAGAACTCATCTAAATTAGAAGCCGTTATGCAAAGAAACTTAATACGGTCAAAAATACTGCGATCCATATGCTTAGCCTGATCGAGTACTCTATAGTTGAATTGCAGCCAACTTAAATCTCTGCTGATATAATTACTTTCAAATATCTGTTTCGTTGGATTACCTACGGTTACAACTTCATCAATGCGCTCCATGTCAAGCCAGATTTACTTCCATACAAGTTAAAAAAATATAAAATGTCCTATGTTACTTTATTGTGAATTCGTGAGTTGATTAAAATCTGCTAAATATCAATTTTTGCATATTTCGCATTTTTCTCAATAAAATCTCTTCGCGGGGCCACTTCATCACCCATGAGCATGGAGAAAAGATGATCCGCCTCAATGGCCGATTCAACACTTACCCTCTTCAATGTTCTTCTAGCAGGGTCCATGGTAGTGGACCACAATTGTTCAGGATTCATCTCTCCCAAACCCTTGTAACGTTGCACTCCTACGCTATCTTCCTTTCCGTCCTTGGCCAATTCCTTTACAATCAAGTTCCTTTCCTCCTCTGTCCAACAGTAGCGTTCGTCTTTGCCTCTCTTAAGCAAATAAAGAGGCGGCAGCGCGATGTAGACATAGCCTTGATCAATCAACTCACGCATATAGCGAAAGAAAAAAGTAAGAATCAACGTGCGAATATGGCTACCGTCAACATCCGCATCTGTCATGATCACCACTTTGTGATATCTAAGCTTGGTAAGATTAAGTGCCTTCTCTCCGTCTTCTGTACCGAAGCTTACTCCCAATGCGGTAATCATATTCTTGATCTCCTCATTTTCATAAATCTTATGTTCCTGGGCTTTTTCGACATTGAGAATTTTTCCACGCAAGGGAAGAATCGCCTGAAAGTTTCTATCTCTGCCTTGCTTGGCAGACCCACCTGCAGAATCACCCTCTACCAAGTATAATTCGGAAATGAATGGGTCAGCGCTGGCGCAATCGGCTAGCTTTCCAGGGAGACCCGTACCGGATAATACGTTTTTACGCTGGACCATCTCACGTGCCTTACGGGCTGCAATGCGAGCCTGAGCGGCCAGAATCACCTTATTCACAATTACGCGGGCTTCTTTTGGGTTTTCCTCCAAAAAATTCTGTAGCATTTCACCCACTGCCTGATCTACTGCACCCATCACATCTGAATTACCAAGTTTGGTCTTGGTTTGTCCTTCAAATTGCGGCTCGGCAACTTTCACAGAAATAACAGCGGTTAAGCCTTCTCTGAAATCATCGCCACTGACATCTACCTTCGCCTTTTCAAGCAATCCTGATTTATCAGCATAGCCTTTTAATGTTCTGGTAAGCGCGCGCCTAAATCCAGCGACATGCGTACCGCCTTCAATGGTATTAATATTGTTTACATAAGAGACTAAATTCTCGCTGTAGGAGGTATTATAACTCATCGCTACCTGAACAGGTATCTGTGTCTTATCACTTTCAATGTAGATCGGCTGTGGAATAAGTTTCTCACGGGTTGAATCAATGTATTCTACAAACTCTCGCAGCCCACCTTCTGATAAGAAATGATTAGTGCGGGGCTCCCCTTTCTCATCAATTTCGCGTAAATCTTTTAAATTGATTTTAATACCCGGATTAAGAAAAGACAATTCGCGCAAGCGAGATGCCACCGTCTCATAATTATATTCAATTACAGGAAAAATTTCCGTGTCAGGCTTGAAGTGTATGGTAGTTCCTCTCTTATCAGATGCACCTACCACTTTGACTGAGTATTGTGGAATTCCTTGTCTGTATTCTTGCTCGAAAACTTTGCCTTCACGATAAACCCTTGCTATTAAAACTTCTGATAAGGCGTTTACACAAGAAACACCTACTCCGTGCAAGCCTCCCGAAACTTTATAGGTATTCTTATCAAACTTTCCTCCCGCGTGAAGTACGGTCATTACTACTTCCAGGGCAGACCGCTTTTCTTTTTCATGCATGTCAGTGGGAATCCCCCTTCCATTATCCTCTACGGTTACAGAATTATCGGTGTTAATAGTCACGTCTATCGTGTCACAATAACCAGCCAATGCCTCGTCAATAGAGTTGTCAACGACTTCCCAAACAAGGTGGTGAAGGCCCTTTATGCCCGTATCTCCGATGTACATTGCTGGCCTTTTCCGTACTGCTTCCAGACCCTCTAAAACCTGAATATTACTCGCTGAATAGTTAGCTTCGTTCTTTGCGTGTTGCTCGCTCATGTTGGATTTATATAACCGACAAAAATACTATTTTTTAAGCTAGTAATAGCAATCCAAACATCAAAAAAACACAGAATTTTGCTACAAAAAAGCAGTTTTCTGGACTTGAAATGATAAGTTGAAAAAAGAGAAGGGATTAGATTTTTAAACTTGGTTTTAGTCCTTTAATTGAGGGCAGAAAAGACTGATTAAGGCTAATAAAATCTGAGTTTTATATCATCCAGCGTCCAGGATAAAATAGGGCTTACCAAGATACTACTTGCCAAGCCCAATGAAAGTATCAATACCTATGAACTAGGCTTTCGCCTTCTTAGCAGCAGGTTTAGCTGGTTTCTTCTTTTTTGATTTATTATCACCCTCTTCCCCCAATAGCTGAATTTTTGCCTTTTGAAGTTCTGCCCTCTGCGCTTCACTGACTACCGGATAGCCCAACTCTAGCTTATTGAATTGATGATAAATTACAGAAGCGATGGCCAAACGCGCATACCACTTATCATCTGCAGGGATCACAAACCATGGCGCGGTTTCCGTTGAGGTGGCACTAATAGCATCTTGATAGGCTTCCTGATAGTGGTCCCAATACGCACGCTCCTTCAAATCACTTAAAGAGAATTTCCAGTTTTTGGTTGGATCTTCAATTCGCTCAAGGAATCGTTTCTTCTGTTCCTTTTTTGAAACATTAAGAAAGAATTTCAAGATAACGGTTCCATTATCGGTAAGGTTCTTTTCAAATCTCCTTATCTGTTTATAGCGTGCTTCCCAGAAACCTTTATCTATCTTCTTAAGTGAATCGATGCCGGGAATGTTTTCACCTAAAATATAACTAGGATGAACACGTGTGACAAGAACATTTTCATAATGAGAACGATTGTGAATGGCAATCTCACCTCTTGCTGGCAATGCTAATTCATGCCGCCAAAAATAGTAGTGATCCAATTCATGTGAATTGGGCGCTTTAAAACTATGAACTTTTACGCCTAAGGGATTAAATCCTGACATGATGTGTTTCACTGCTCCGTCTTTTCCTGCCGCATCCATGGCTTGAAATACAATGAGTACACTATACTTGTTATGGGCATAAAGCTCATCCTGAATTTCTGCCAAATGCTTACGGCTCATTTCAAGAATTTTTTCTGCATCCTGCTTATTGAGGGCATTGCCTTTATACTTAGTATCAAAATTCTTAAGCTTAATTTTTTTGTTGGGTCTCACAACAAGGTCTTTAAACCGGACTAGTTTTTCATCGGTTAGCATAAATTGTCATTGGTTTATTGCATAAAGCTAATCTTGAACTCTGAAGTTCAATATGATTTTTATCATATTCCTATAATAAATTTCTAAGGCAAAAATCGTGTAGAATTGATTCCTTGGTCAGTTTTGAGGCTTTCACCGAAATCCTAAAAAAAAGCCAATCATCTACCTTTATTTACGGGATTTTTTATTTAAATTTCTATTGCTTACCAAACAACTAGACTCCATGAAAACACTATCGTATTTTTCATTCACCGGTCTGTTTTGGCTGGTGTGTTTTTCATTAACTGCCCAAGATGACAAGGCAGCCATAAAAGCTGCTATTGAGAAAGAAACCCTCTCTTTTCATAAGGTAGATCGCAAGAGCTGGCAAGATTCCTGGCTTCAAGTCCCTTATGCGTATTGGTCTTATTCCGATTCTACAGGGACGAGTTTTGTGGAAGGCTGGGATGGAATCAATAAAACATTTGATACATATTTTAAAACTCAGATAGCAAGCCGTCAAATTGACGTTGCACGTCAAGGGGAGTCACTTTCCATTGAACGTACCTGGAAGGAAATACGTATCTACAAAAACGGTGCATTTGCACAGTACATTCAAAAAGTAAATGATAAATTGATTAATCGTGATGAGACTTCGCAAATCCGAATACTGGAAAAGATGGATGGAAAGTGGAAGATCGTTTATGTTGGAATTATTGCAAAATATCCAGACTGATACCTTACTCATAAGCCATGCAGGTTTTTAGTTACTAACTAACCTCAAAAGACCATGAAAACATTACCCTATCTTTTATTCTTGGCCATTTACTTATTCACAAGCACTACTGTAGTTGCTCAAACGGATCAGGAGGCTATAAAAGCTGTTATCGCTAAAGAGACTCAGTCATTCATGAATGTTGATCGTGAGAATTGGAAAGCAACATGGCATCAGGCTTCGTATTCTTATTGGTCTTACTCGGACTCCACCGGAACAAGCTTTGTCGAAGGCTGGGAAGCGTTGAGCAAGACATTTGATGAGTATTTTAGAACGCAGAAGCCATCCAAGGCAAAAATCACCAATGAATGGATTGAGGTGAGAATCTACGGCACGGGTGCTTACGCTCGTTTCGTTCAGAAGGTGGATGATGAAATCGACCGGGATGAGACTTCACAGATAAGGGTGTTGGAAAAGAAAGATGGTAAATGGAAGGTCATCTGTGTTGGTGCGATAGCTAAATATCCCAAGTAGACCCGCATCTCTTCTGTAGTTTCTTAATATTGGTTGCTGCGCAGCATCACCAGGGTACACCCTTCTACTACTTCAATGCTCAAAGCTTCCGCTTCTTTTTCAAACCTTGGATTTTCTGTTCCTGGATTAAAAATAATTCTTTTTGGCTTTAGGCTTAGAATATATTCATACCATTCCTGTTGGTGCTGCGGACCAATGTAGAGCGTAACAGTATCCACTTCCGTCACCTTCGGATTTTTACGGATATCCAAAATAGGCTTGCCAAAAACTTCTCCGGATTTAATTCCAATAGGTACAATTTCGTGCTTATATTCGGTAAGCATCTCAGAGGCGATATAGGCATACCGTGAAGGATTTGGCGTTGCACCAATGATCACCGTCTTTTTCATAATTATATTAAATTCTTGTCAGTCTCTCGTAATCGAAGATTTTAAATACATTTTCACCACCGCTTCAGCACATCGTTCTCCATCCATTGCTGCCGACACAATACCTCCTGCATATCCTGCTCCCTCTCCACAAGGGAATAGTCTCTTCATCTGAATATGCTCAAGTGTTTCTTTATCCCTTGGTATCTTTACGGGGGAGGAAGTTCTACTCTCAACACCAACAAGCTGGGCTTCATTCGTAAGGTAACCTCGCATCTTCTGACCGAAATTTTTGAACCCCTTTTGCAAAGCTTCATGTATAAACGTAGGTAAAACCTCCTTCATTTCTACGCTTGCTAATCCCGGTTGATATGATGTATTTACCAAAGAGGAAGAATTCTTATTCTCCAAAAAATCGATTAACCGTTGTGCTGGAGCTTTTTGCGTACCCCCGGCAATTTCGCACGCATGCCTTTCAATACCGGCTTGAAAAAACATCCCCGCTAAGGGCCCATGTTTAGTATAGGCTTTAAAATCATTTGCTTCCACAGCCACAACAATACCCGAGTTGGCGTATTTTGAATCTCTGCGAGATGGGCTCATGCCATTAACTACGATTTCTCCGGGTGCTGTTGCTGCCGGAACAACAAATCCCCCCGGGCACATGCAAAATGAAAAGACACCTCGCTCCTTTCCGGCAATCTTTGCCTGATGTACTAAGGCATAAGATGAGGCTGGAAGATAATGCCCCCGATCAGTAGGGCAGTGATATTGAATTTTATCAATAAGAGCCTGCGGATGTTCTACCCGAACACCCAATGCAAAAGGTTTGGACTCTATCGCAATACCTTTATCCGCTAGCAAAATAAAAATATCACGTGCTGAATGCCCTGTTGCTAAAATCACTGCAGATGCTTCAATACTATCTCCTGCCGAAGTCGTTACCCCCTTTATTTCACCTCCATCTAAATTAAAGTCGGTGACTTTTGTATTGAAATGAATTTCGCCACCCGCTTTAGTAATACTCTCTCGAAGCCCTTGTACTAATTGTGGAAGTTTGTTCGTACCAATATGTGGATGCGCATCGTAAAGAATTTCCTCGGTAGCACCATGGGCCACTAGAATCTCTAATATCCTTCTTACATCACCTCGTTTTTTGGATCGGGTATAAAGCTTCCCGTCTGAATAGGTACCTGCACCTCCTTCTCCGAAGCAATAATTGGATTCAGGATTAACAACTTGGTCCTTGTTTATTGCTGCAATATCTCTCCTTCTAGACCGCACGTCTTTTCCTCGCTCGATAATTATTGGCTTAACACCCATTTCAATTAGCCTGAGCGCAGCAAACAATCCGGCCGGACCGGCACCTACGATGATAACGCTTAACGAACCGTTAACATCCCGATAGTTTCTGTCTGTATCCGGAGGCTTCTTTTGATCAATAGGAATGAGTTCGATTAAAAATTTAACAAGCACTTTTTTCCCGCGTGCGTCAATAGATCTCTTCAGGGGACGTAAATAAATTTCATCCGGACTTAGTTTCAAGCGGTGAAAAATAGCTGGCTTAAAAATAGCTTCATCAAATGCCTCCTCAGGCGGCAGATCAATTTCTATCGTATTCAAAATGAAAGGTATTTATCCTTTACGTAATCTAAAAAACCTGACTATCTTCTACCCCTGCCGTCAAATGAAAATGAATAACCAATATTTAATCCAAAACGGAAGGTCTGGGAAAAATTATCATTATTAACGGTACTAAATACTTCGCTATAAATAGGTTCAACGTCAAACAATCTATACCCAATAGCATAGCCAGCAAATGCATCCATGGTAAAACCATCTCCATCATTACGTTGCATCAGCCGAGCACCGAGAAGAATTCCATACTCAGCTTTTTGCTCAGAAGCACTGGCTGTAATGATCCTCGAAGGTGCCTGAGGAAAGGATACGTTTGAAAAATACCCCACATTGGTAAATCTGATTTCATGGGCAAAGTACCACATCCCCGTTTTAAGTGGGTTATAAAATTTCTGGCGTACGGCTATCGCGTAACCTCTCATAAATGTTTTATCCTGAGCAACATCAGCATCTGATGTAAAGAAAGGATCTCGGATGCCTTCAAAAACAAATTCATGCCCTAGTCTGCCTTCATTATAAAATTCAACTGCAAAAGGAAAACTTCCGAGAAATACCATCATGGGATTTCCGCCAAGAATCACTCCATGATATTCTGGATTTCTCGGTTTGAAATAGGTAAAACCATTAACCCGAGCTTTGGCTTTCTTGGGAGCAGCAACAGTTTCCTTATTCGCCAACGATTCAATCTCATTGGCCAACGTACTATTTTCATAAAATGGTTTGTAATATCCCGATAGCTTTCCGTCCTCTTCATAAAGTTCCCACGTACCTACTCTCAAATCATCTTCGATTTGACCCTTTGTCTGCACTGTCCCTGTGCTATAATACCCGTAATAGGTGCCTTTGCCCTTATCAAATTCGCATTCACCTTCCAATTTGCCGTCTTCAAAAAAGTATTGCCACCGGCCTTGATTCATTCCGTCAACCAGTTTGCCTTTCACTTTTAATTTTCCATCCGGATAGTATTCGCGGTATTCCCCTGAGCCTTTGTTGAACGTTGTTTCACTTTTCTTAGAACCATCCTTATTGAGGGAACTCCAATAGCCATTTTTTTTTCCTCCTACAAATTCACCGCTAGAGCTTAACGATCCATTCTCAAAATAATAATTCCATTTACCCACAGGCTCATCATTCTCATATCTACCCGATGAAGTAATCTTACCCGTAGGGAAGTAATAATTCCATTCTCCATTCTTTTTGCCACCGGCATAATCTCCTTCGCCCTCCAGCGTTCCGTCTTCTGCAAAGAATCTCCATCGACCTACATTGCGAGCTCCCGCTCTCGGGCCTTCACCAAGAATTTTACCCGAATGATAATACTCGATATAACGGCCATGATCATCACTATACTCTATTTCTCCTCGTAGTGTACCATCTTCAAAGTAGGTTTTCCACAAACCAGTACGTTTGTTTTCAGTATAATTCCCACTCTCCTTTAGATTTCCACCCTCATAAAAAATTTTCCACTCTCCTTCTTTGTTTTTACCATTGATCGTTCCTTCCATACTCTTGGCACCATTCTCATAGAAATATTCCCACACGCCATAGTTTGAATTCTGACGGAGGATGCCGCGCATTTTCAAGTTGCCCGTTTCAAAATAAAACTGCCAGACTCCGGTAGTCTCATTATTCATGAATTGGCCTTTCGATTCTATGTTTCCGTTGAGGAAATAAGAAATGTAACGGCCATGAAGTGTATTGTTAGTTGTGTCGCGAACCTGAAATACTTCTTTGAGATTTTTCTTGGCGACATCGTGATAGGTATAGCGCGTAATCCCTTGCCCGAGAAGAACCCCGGGTAGAACAGTTAGTAGAACGCTAAACAGAAACTTGTTCACCATGAGATTGTTAGTGGAACAAAGTTAAGCTAAAATAGGTATTAATGATGGGCCTTGAGTGCATTTATCACACCCGCTTTACCCCACTCTGCCTTTTCCTCATTCGACCATAGCTCCGGAAAAAACATTGTTTTTTGAAAACGCGGAGGCAAATATTTCTGCCAGTTCGTACCTCCGGTTGCTTTGATATCTTCAGGATCTTTATGCAAATACCTTCCAGCCGATTTTAAGTGCGCCAGTGGCCACAACACATTGGCGAGTTGATCGAATTCACGCAAGCACGAAATGATCTCAGGGGCATTCTTGAAATCTCTCAAGTATATCTTTCTGAGGTTTTTATCCCGATAGGTCATTCCTGTTTCCAGAAATAGTTGCAAATACTTTTCTTCAAACTGTCTAAGGGTTAGTGTTTTCTTTCCTGAAGACAACTCCGTAGCTCCACTTCTCCAATACAATTTTTCAAGTTGCGTCCCCAAGTCACTGTATTCCATCATTGCCTCCCGCTCTCCGGCATCGACAAGATTGATCATATCGGTAGAGCAAATTTCAATGAGTCGATACTGCGCTGATTGAAATCCGCTGGAAGGCAAGAGAGCCATCCTGAATTTCAAAAATTGTTCTTTCTCCAGGCCATCCACCATAATTATAAACGAACTTTCGAGCTGACGGAAATACCGAACCATGCGGGTGAGGCGATCGAGAAAAAATTTAGAGTCCAAATTTTGCTTTTCAGCGATTTGCTCAATCTCCAACAGGATTAGTTTAAAGTATAGCTCTGTGATCTGGTGATAGATGATAAATACCTTCTCATCGGGAAATCGTGTCTTAGGGTTTTGGAGACTTAAGAGGGTATCTAAATGGATGTAATCCCAATACGTCAGGTAGTCTGAATGCAAGAGGCCATCAAGGTAGGAAGACAGATCCTGACCCATGACATCATACTTTTGTTGAAGTTTATTTAATTGCTCCTGCAGGCCTGAATTCGAAGAGGATTTGTCCATTTTATTGTTAATAAGTTCAGTAAATTTGAAGGTTTAGAAAAGAATAACCAAAAAACGATATGTCACAGAGTTCTGCTGCCGAGGTAAAGGCCAAAAAATCATTGAAACAAGACCGTTATGAGCAACCGGATTTCTATTCCGTAGATAGTCTGCTCACGGAAGAACATAAACTTATTCGCAGTTCCATCCGTGATTTTGTGAAGAAAGAAATCAGTCCTTACATCGAAGATTGGGCGCAGCATGCTCACTTCCCGTATGAAATTGTAAAAAAGTTCGGAGAAATCGGTGCCTTTGGTCCAACTCTCCCTGTAGAGTATGGTTGTGGCGGACTCGATTACATTTCGTATGGTATTATCATGCAAGAGATTGAGCGAGGAGATTCAGGTATGCGGTCGACTGCTTCCGTGCAAGGCTCATTGGTGATGTATCCTATTTATAAGTTCGGGAATGAGGCACAACGAAAAAAATATTTACCCAAACTTGCATCGGGAGAATGGCTTGGTTGCTTTGGCCTGACCGAACCTGATCACGGCTCCAATCCCAGTGGCATGGTGACCAACTTCAAAGACATGGGCGATCATTATCTGCTCAATGGTGCCAAGATGTGGATATCAAACTCACCAAAAGCAGATGTTGCCGTTGTTTGGGCAAAAAATGAAGCTGGCAGAATTCATGGATTGATAGTAGAACGCGGGATGGCGGGATTCACTACTCCGGAGACACATGGCAAGTGGTCGCTTCGTGCAAGTGCTACAGGCGAATTGGTATTTGACAATGTGAAAGTTCCCAAAGAAAATTTGTTGACCGGTAAAACAGGCCTGGGAGCACCGATGATGTGCCTTGATTCTGCACGCTATGGAATTGCCTGGGGTGCTTTGGGCGCGGCCATGGACTGTTACGAATCCGCAAGACGCTATACAGCAGAAAGAATTCAATTTGGAAAACCTATCGCTTCGTTTCAATTGCAACAAAAGAAATTAGCTGAAATGCTGACTGAGATTACAAAGGCCCAACTTCTTAACTGGCGACTTGGAACCTTGATGAATGAAGGCAAAGCGACCACACCTCAGATATCTCTGGCTAAGCGAAATAATGTAGCCCTTGCCTTAGAGATAGCGCGCGAAGCGCGACAAATGCATGGCGGTATGGGTATTACCGGAGAGTATCCTATCATGCGCCACATGATGAATCTTGAATCGGTAGTGACCTACGAAGGAACACATGACATTCATTTATTAATACTTGGAAATGAAATTACAGGGATACCGGCTTTTGTTTAAATGAATACGTCTCTCTCTAGTGCCATTACGCTCGTAATGCTACTTCTTATTAAGAAGTGAGAATGAAAGTCATCACCATCCTTGGCGCCCGTCCTCAATTCGTCAAAGCAGCTACTGTTTCGCGTGAGCTAAAGAAGGCCGGTATCAATGAAGTGATCATTCATACCGGTCAGCACTTTGATGCTAACATGTCGCAGGTTTTTTTTGATGAGATGGAAATCCCAACTCCTAATTACAATCTGGAGATTCAGGGACTGAATCATGGGGCCATGACGGGCAGGATGATTGAAAAAATTGAAGAGGTCTTACTAAATGAAAAGCCTGATTGTGTTTTGGTTTATGGCGATACTAACTCCACGCTGGCCGGTGCTCTTGCGGCAGCAAAACTTCATATACGTGTCGCCCATGTAGAAGCAGGCCTCAGAAGCTTTGATATGAAAATGCCTGAAGAGATCAACCGTATCTTAACGGACCGCATCAGCAGCATTCTATTCTGCCCTACTCAAACCGCGATTAACAATCTTGAAAAAGAAGGGTTTAAGAACTTTAATTGTGAAGTGATACTTTCGGGAGATGTAATGTATGATGCTGTTTTATTCTATAAGAATAAAATAAAAACACATTCAACGATTATCCAAAAAGAGAGAATAGAAGGTAAACCATTTGTCCTTGCTACCTTTCATCGGGCAGAAAACACCAATGACCCTGTACGCTTGGCGGAAATCTGTAAAGCATTAAATCAAATCAACTTAGAAATTCAGATTATACTTCCCCTGCATCCACGAACCAGAGCATTTCTAAAAGATCAAAACCTTCAACTTGACGCCAAGATCATCGACCCGGTCGGTTACTTTGACATGCTTGCACTTCTCGAAGGTTGCAGTCTCGTAATGAGCGACAGTGGTGGATTACAGAAGGAAGCTTATTTCTTCAATAAATATTGTCTCACCCTGCGCGATCAAACCGAATGGGTTGAACTGGTAGAGGCTGGCGCCAATACACTTGTAGGTGCAGACAGTCATGTCATCCTGAAAGGGTTTCATGAAGCTATGAATAAGGTAGTTGCCCAGACTGATCTTTATGGCAATGGAAAAGCTTCTGCGCTAATTGCTCAAACTCTCTTTGCACTTATGGGTTCTGAAAATTCAAAGTCATTCTGAACGAGTTATCTTTTCGACCGCTGGAGAAATCTTCCTTTGACAAGGAGATAGCCCTATTGTTGGAAAGATTTCTCGCAACCTGGTGATCACCTGTTGCAAAGGTCTCACGCTCGAAAGGACTAAAGCACGATGTCATTTCGACTGTAGGGGGAAATCTGGGTTACTCAACATGACAAGGTTTTTAGAACTACTCTTTAGTACTAATCAGTAAATTCAATTCTCTATATACGCTGTCAGCGTAATTCGTTGAACCGGATTTCTTGGGTCATTCGAATAAATGGTGATCGCCTTCTGTTGTGTACCGATTCTACCTTCCGACTTCATCTGGATCTTAAGTCTGGTCTCTCCACCTCTCGGTATTTTATTCTGGCTCAGCGTATAAGATATACATTTACAATTGGGCTGCACAGCGCGGATGCTTAGCTCCTTCTTGCCATTATTTTTAATCACAACTTCTTTTTCAAGGCTTGTCCCTTGTCGAGCCCTCCCAATATCTATGGCATTTGCATCCAAGAGTAATACGGGTACAAATTTTGATTCCTCTACTGTCAATGGAGGAAAGTACTCTTCCACAGTTACATAAACTGGAAATGACTTTCTCGGTTGGTCCATATCATTCGTGATGATCTCGATGTTATCAGTTATAAAACCATATTCACCGCGACTCTTCGCGTCAAAAGAAATCCTAATCTTCTTTTCTTCCTTTGGATTTATTGTCTCCGGCAATTGAACTTTGATCTGAGCAGGGACTATTGCTTTTTCAAGATGAATTACCTTCTCCCCTCCGTTATAAACAGAAAACTCTTTTACCAGGGCCTCTTTGTTTAAATAGACCCTTCCAAGATTAAATGAATTGAACTTAAATCTTAAGTTTCCATTCGTAGCTGGAAAACCTTTTGTAGATGCCTCGATAGTACCACTCTTAACCTGTCCTTTGATTTGGAGTATGATGGGATTAGCATCAAAATCAGTAGCTACCGTGAGCGATTTACTGAAATAACCAGGTCTGCCTTGTGGATTAAAACTCACCTTTACAAATCCAGTTTTGCCCTGAGCAATAGGTTGTTGACTCCAGCCGGGTGTCGTACATCCGCAAGAGGCTTGAACTGACCCGATCTTGATGGCTCTCCCGCTATTGTTAATGAATGTAAATTCAAACTCTGCGTTGCCTCCCTCTTCCGCTATTTCGCCAAAATCATGAATCTTCTCAACAAAAACAATCGGGTCAGCTTGCTGCCCAAACATTGGTAATCGCATGAATAGACAAATAAAAACTAGTGCTCTCATAATATTATCCTGCAAAAATAAGCGGAATTACCCTAACCCTGTTTTACTTTGCAAAACTATGTCAAGAATTTTAACGGGAATCCAAAGCAGTGGTCGTCCCCACCTTGGTAATTTACTAGGGGCCATCATCCCCGCCATTAAGCTTTCTCAACAACCCGGTAATGAATCATTTTTCTTTATTGCCGATCTTCATTCGCTTACTACAATTAAAGATTCCAACGTCAGGAAAGAGAATATTCAGGCTGTTGCTGCCGCCTGGCTTGCCTTTGGGTTCGACATTGAGCGTAATGTGTTGTATCGTCAAAGTCATATACCGGAAGTATGTGAACTTACCTGGTACCTCGATTGCATTACGCCCTTTCCCATGCTGGCCAATGCGCATTCATTTAAGGATAAGGCAGATCGGCTTGCAGATGTGAACGCAGGACTTTTTACCTATCCCGTGTTGATGACTGCCGATATCATCCTCTATGACGCTAATTTTGTACCGGTCGGAAAAGATCAACGTCAGCATGTGGAGATGGCACGCGATATCGCATCCACTTTCAATAACCTCTACGGTGAAACCTTTATCATCCCCGAAGTCAGGATTGAAGAAGAAGTAATGACCATTCCGGGTACCGATGGAGAGAAGATGAGCAAATCGTATGGAAATTTTATTGACATCTTTCTTCCTGATAAGGAACTCTTGAAGCAAGTGAAGTCGATCGTGACCGATAGTACTCCTGTAGAAGCTCCAAAAAATCCCGATTCAGATAATGTTTTTGCTATCTACAAATTATTGGCCTCTCCTGAACAAATAGCGGCCATGAGGAGTAAATACAAGGCGGGAAACTTTGGTTACGGTCATGCTAAGCAAGAACTTTTCGACCTGCTTATTTTGAAGTTCTCCAAAGAACGAGAAGCCTTTAATTTTTACATGAGCAATCCCAATGAGCTCGAAAAGAAACTTCTTCAAGGCGAAGCCAGAGCAAGGGTTATCGCCACTCAGGTGATTGATAAAGTAAGAAAGAAGTTAGGGTTCAGATAGGTTACTTCGAAGTCCAGACCACCTGCTGATTATCGTTGCCAATATTCAACAGGACACGAACAGGATTGGGTACAATGACCAGCTTCGTTTCTTTGCCCGGGTATTTATCTACTTCTACATAAACGCCTTCCGTACCGGAAACAGAAAATTCTTTCTTGTCTGTTAACTGATACACCTTACCAATGTAAGCGATCGGATAAAGTACATCGGTATCGGGGCAATGCTCATCATGAATTGATTGCAATACCTCCTCCATATATGCACCATGGTTCTCCTGAAAAGCATCTTCCAGATCATGCAATTCTTCCTCCAGGTCATCGTACTTAGGATTGTTATAATCCAGTTTTTGTAATTCCATCCTACGTTTAACGATGTCCTGCAAGGCTTTATCTAAGGCTTTTAAATCCATGGCTTAAAATTTTGTCAAGATTATAGAAATGCATCGGAAATTAAAAATAAAAAGAACGGAATACGTAGTTTTACATTCTCAAAATACTACTAACATGGAGCAGGATTTCTTACCACTTAAAGGCACCGATTACATCGAATTTTATGTGGGCAATGCTAAACAAGCTTCTCTTTTCTATCAGCATTGTTTTGGGTTTGAACTTATCGCGTATGCTGGTCCGGAAACAGGTATACGCAACCAAGCCTCCTATGTGATTCGACAAAACAAGATCCGTTTTGTCTTTACCAGCTCTCTTGTACCCGATTCACCTATTAGCGACCATGTGAAAAAGCATGGTGATGGTGTGAAAGTGCTTGCCCTGTGGGTTGACGATGCTACCCAATCCTTTAAAGAAACGACATTGCGTGGTGCAGTCGGTGCCGGTGAGCCAAAAGTTCTGAAGGATGAATTCGGAGAGGTTGTTGTATCCTCTATCCACACGTATGGAGAGACCTTACACACTTTTGTTGAGAGGAAGAATTACAATGGCGCCTTTCTTCCCGGCTTTAAGGCTGTGAAAAATAGTTTAAAGGCGAATCCTATCGGTCTGAAGTATGTAGATCATTGTGTGGGCAACGTAGAATTAGGACAAATGAATACCTGGGTAGATTTCTATGAAAAGGTGATGGGCTTTAAATTATTACTCACGTTTGACGATAAGGATATCTCTACCGAATATAGCGCCCTAATGTCGAAAGTTGTTTCCAACGGGAATGGCTACATCAAATTTCCCATCAACGAGCCCGCCAAAGGCAAGAAGAAATCACAGATCGAAGAGTACCTTGATTTTTATAATGGTGCGGGCGTTCAGCATATTGCTATCGCTACCGATGATATTATCGAAACTGTTTCTGAGTTAAGAAAAAGAGGTGTTGAGTTTCTTTATGTTCCCGATACCTACTATGAAGATGTGCTGGACCGGGTTGGGCACATCAACGAAGACTTTCAACAATTGAAAAAGCAAAATATCCTTATCGATCGGGATGAAGAAGGATATCTCCTGCAAATTTTTACGAAACCTGTTCAAGACCGGCCTACCCTTTTCTTTGAAATCATAGAACGCAACGGAGCCAAGTCTTTTGGCAAAGGTAACTTTAAAGCGCTGTTCGAATCAATTGAACGCGAGCAGGAATTGAGAGGAAATTTATAAAGTAACCATGGTCTGTGATGACGCAGACCATGGAAATAGAATTCAAAAAGCTACAAGTTGGTTTCGACAGGCTCAACCTGGCAGCGTTTTTAGAGATGCCCTTACTTTTTAAAGATAAAACGGGTGATGAATATTCCGGTGCCATCACCTTTGCCGGCATCACTTTCAACACCACTTGTTATGAAAAGAAGCTGCCAGCCTTCCTTGGCCATTTCCGTAATCTTAGAGGTAATTACTGCATCGTTAGAGGCAATATTTTGAAAATTAATTCCCGCGAGACTGTAAAAGTTGAGCAGCTTGGTTTCATCAAATGCTTCAATTTTTATATCCTCTCTCTTAATATCTCCCTGATCGCTTTTATTGCCTTGTGTCCTGGAAGTGGTAAGGCTTTTATAATCAGCTGACTCCTTGGGTTCCGTCATTCTGGATCGGCCAATACCTCCCGGAACAATGGATTCTACGGTTGTGATTACTCTGTATTCCTGGGCCAATACAAAAGTGCTGGCTAATACGCTGAAGAAAATGATCATCGAAATCCTTAGTTTCATATAATTTTAGTTTATGGTTGAGTCTAATTTGTAAATTTAGGATAAGTTATTGTAACGGTAATAGCGAAACAAAGTTCTAATTCAATACGTGCAACTATTTTTACTATGAGCGATTTACTCTCACGAGCCACCGCCAATGCCAACCATTGGCTTGCCGGCCTTATCGATGTCGATACCAAGGCTAAAATCAATTCTGTGCTGGCCAGCCCCGATAAAAAAGAACTTATTGACAGCTTTTATAAAAATCTGGAATTCGGCACAGGTGGACTTCGTGGTATCATGGGTGTAGGCTCCAACTGCATTAATAAATACACTATTGGCTTTGCCACCCAAGGACTTGCCAACTACCTCAAGAAGCAGTTGTCGGGTAAAGAAATCAAAGTAGCTATTGCCTATGATTGCAGGAACAATAGCAAATTCTTTGCACAAATTACTGCGGATGTATTCTCCGCCAACGGAATCACTGTCTATCTCTTCCCTGAACTGAGGCCTACTCCCCTTCTCTCGTTTGCCATTCGCTATTTGAAATGTGATTCAGGCATTGTCATCACTGCCTCGCACAACCCAAAAGAATACAATGGCTACAAAGCCTATTGGTCAGATGGTGCCCAACTCGTTCCACCCCATGACAAAAATGTAATCAACGAAGTGAATGCGATTTCCGGTTTTGATAAAATCAAATTTATTGCGGACCCCACCAAGATTCATCTTATAGGTACTGAACTTGAAGATGCATATTATGCTGAGGTGAATAAGCTTATTCCAAAAAAGGAAAGCATTTTAAGGCAATCCTCCATTTCACTCGTATACTCCAGCTTGCATGGCTCCGGAATCACGATGGTACCTGAAGTCTTAAAACGATTGGGCTTTACTAACGTCACTGTAGTTGAAGAGCAGCGGATACCCGATGGAAATTTCCTCACCGTTCCATCACCCAATCCGGAAGAGCATTCTGCCATGAAATTGGCTTTGCTAAAAGCAAAGGAACTCCATGCGGAATTAGTAATGGCTACCGATCCGGATGCTGATCGTGTCGGGATTGGGATTAAAGATAATTACAACGAATTTTTTCTACTGAATGGCAATCAGGCCTTCAGCTTGATGATGTGGTTCATTCTAAAGAATCTAAAAGAGACGAAAGGAACCTATATCGCAAAAACAATTGTCACTACAGAATTAGTTGACACGATGGCGAAACACTTTGGTGTTGAATGTTACAATACCCTTACTGGATTTAAATACATAGCCGAGTTGATGGGGGATCTTGAAAATAAGAAGAAATTTATCGCGGCCGGTGAAGAGAGCTATGGGTACATGGTTGGTGATTTCGTAAGGGATAAAGATGCCGTCTCCGCCTGCGCCTTTTTTAGCGCCATGGCCGCTGCTGCGAAAGATGAGCACCAAACACTATATGGCTGGCTCCTTCAAATGTATATTGATTTTGGTTTCTATAAAGAAGGCCTTGTCAATTTAACCCGAAAGGGAGCTGAAGGAGAACAGCAGATTAAAGTCATGATGGAGCGATTCAGAACAACTCCTCCCCACACGCTTGGAGGGCTTAATGTAGTTAGGGTTTTAGATTATCAATCAAGGCAAGAAAAGAATTTAGTTAACGGGGCTATTTCTGTCATTCCTCTCCCTTCTTCTGATGTACTTCAATTCTATTGTGAAGATGGAAGTAAAATATCCGTGCGGCCTTCGGGAACAGAACCAAAAATAAAGTTCTATATCAGCGTTAATACAAAGCTCCTGTCGAAAGATGATTTTAAAAAAATAGACCAACAATTAGAGGAGAAAATTAAAGCCATCGAAAAAGACATCATCCAATGAATCACTTTCTTGAATCTACTTCCAAAATTCTCCTTCGCGATCTTGATCAACTCGAGAAAGAGATTTCCCTATATCCTACCCTGAGTTCTCTATGGGAGATTCGTGGTGACATCAAAAACTCAGGGGGCAATTTATGCTTACACCTCTGCGGCAATCTTCAACATTTCATCGGAGCCATTCTTGGCAGCTCGGGCTACATTCGCAACCGCGAGAAAGAATTTAATTTAAGCGGCATTTCTGCCAAAGATCTTGTACGGGAAGTCATCACTACCAAAGAGGCTATTAAGCAAGCATTGGCCAAAATGGATCCGTCCTATCTGGAAAAGAACTACCCTATTCCCGTATTTGAAGAGCCGATGACCACGATGTATTTCCTTATCCACCTCACGGCTCACCTAGAGTATCATTTAGGGCAAATCAATTATCATCGGAGATTAAGGGCTTTATAAGAAATCCCGGTTGGAGTTAGACGAAGGGCCTGCTATCTTTGGACCCTCTGTGAAAAAAGTAGCGTTTTATACCCTTGGCTGCAAACTCAATTATTCTGAGACATCCACTATTTCCAGGCAGTTTGAAGAGAAAGGGTATCGGAAGGTTGATTTTAACGACACGCCTGACATCTTCATCATCAACACCTGCTCTGTGACGGAGAATGCGGATAAGAAGTGTCATAAGCTTGTGCGCGAAGCCAGAGCTATTTCTCCTCAAGCATATGTGGCCATCATTGGTTGCTATGCGCAGCTAAAACCAAAGGAAATTTCTGAAATACCCGGTGTAGATGCCGTGCTGGGTGCTGCCGAAAAATTCCGGTTGATTGAACTTCTTGATGGGTTTGTGAGAACAGCACAACCACTGGTCCACGCTTCCCCCATCGAGGCCGTATATGATTTCAATGCCTCCTATTCTGTACACGATCGCACCCGCACCTTTCTTAAGGTGCAAGATGGCTGCGATTATTCCTGCTCTTTCTGCACCATTCCGTTGGCTCGTGGAAACAGTCGCAGTGACAGTATTGAAAACATTGTAAAGAATGCTCGTGAAATCGCGCGGACGGAGGTAAAGGAAATTGTACTGACGGGAGTTAATACAGGTGATTTCGGTATCCAAGCTGGAGAGCGGGTCGCTAAGTTCATTGATTTGTTAAAAGAACTTGATGACATCGATGGCATTGAGCGATTTAGGATCTCTTCCATTGAGCCCAACTTATTGAGCGATGAGATCATTGAATTTGTAGCCCAATCGAAACGCCTTGTC
>JANNRV010000008.1:0-6020 GCA_031401775.1 Bacteroidia bacterium
GATGGGTAAGAGTGCTATTATTTTTTTATTGATCCGCGGTGAATTATCCGGGGAAGACTTACCCTGATTTTGCCCCTGTTGCCATGAAGATCTTTGCGTATTTTGTTCTACCCGTTTTGTCCTGTAGTAATAGGAGAGAAACCCGAAGAAAGAGGCTGAGCCCAGAGCACAAAGGATGAAGAAACCATCGATAGACCAGGTAAGGGCTAAAAGGAACAAGGAAATGATACAAGCTGTTTTGGCTCGCTTTGCCTTTAGCTGAAGTTTTTGATCTTCTTCGGTGCTCATTCTTTATAAAGTTGCAAAATTTCAGCAAATAAATAGCTTTTCTGTTTCGCTTAAATCTTCTCAATATTGTTGCTCAACAAAATGAGATGAAACTTGATATAATAATTATTGGAGCAGGACCGATTGGCTTAGCCTGTGGCATTGAGGCGAAGAAGGCGGCCTTAAACTATGCTATTATTGACAAGGGATGTCTTGTTAATTCAATTTATAACTATCCCTATAACATGACTTTCTTCTCCACCTCCGATCGTCTGGAGATTGGAGGAGTGCCATTCATCTCGCATGGAGCAAAGCCTAACAGGGCGGAAGCATTAGAGTATTATAGAAGAGTATGTTCAAGCTGGGATTTAAATGTGAGGCTCTATGAGGAAGTCAAATCAGTTAAAAAGGGAGAATGTTTTCAAGTACAAACTTCCAAAGGCGAGTATCAGTCGCTCGCGTTGATCGTTGCGCTAGGATTTTATGATCGCCCGTTCTTATTAAATATTCCGGGGGAAGAGTTACCAAAAGTGAAGCATTACTACAATGAGCCCCATCCCTACTTCAAGCAAAAAATTGTAGTGATTGGCGCAGCTAATTCAGCTGTAGATGTTGCGTTAGAGACGTGGCGAAAAGGAGCTGAAGTAACGATGGTGATTCGTGAGGGCTCCATTCGGGAAAGTGTTAAGTATTGGGTAAAACCTGATATTGAAAATCGTATCAAAGAAGGATCTATTAAGGTCTATTTTGATTCTGAAGTGAAGATCATAACAGACAGATCAGTTGAGGTTCAGACGCCTCAGGGTGTAATTAATTTTGAAAATGACTTCGTGCTGGCCATGACGGGCTATGAACCCCCTTTTGATTTTCTAAAGTCAATAGGAATTCAATTTAATACGGATGAGTATCAGACTCCGGTTTACGATAATCTAAGTATGGAAACGAATATCGGCAATCTATATCTGGCTGGCGTTGTTTGTGGAGGATTGAAGACAAACAAATGGTTTATCGAAAATTCACGAGTACATGCAGAGATGATAATTCGGGATTTGATTCAGAAGAGGTAAGACGTCTGACACCTCACAGGTGAAATGACACCTAAGTGTCGTAGAGTTACTTAAAACTTAAGACAATGGAGCTTAAATCATTGCCAGGATTTCTTCAACGAATTCGCGGGAGTTGCTTAATCGAGGCACTTTATGTTGACCTCCCAATTTTCCTCGTTTTTTCATCCAATTGTAAAACGTGCCTTCAGCAACGCTGTGTATTTTTGGAGCGACCAACGCAAGATCGTGTGCACGCTTGGCATCGTAGTCAGAATTTACCTTTCTAAGCGTTTCATCAAGAATTTTAGTAAACTCTTCGAGACCGGAGGGCTGTGTCTTAAATTCAATGATCCATTCATGTCCGCCACGTTTGGATTTTTCCAGATAAATGGGTGCTGCTGTAAAATCATTAATCACGGCCCCGGTAAGATCGCACGCTCGGGTGACAGCAGCCTCGGCATTTTCAATAATCACCTCTTCTCCAAAAGCATTGATAAAATGTTTAGTACGCCCTGAAATTTTAATCCGATGAGGAGAAGTACTGGTAAACTTTACTGTATCTCCAATATTATAGCGCCACAATCCTGAGTTGGTGCTGATTACGAGCGCATAATTTTTTCCGATCTCCACTTCGCTTAGTCCAATTGTCTTCGGGTATTCTTTATCAAATTCTTCCACAGGGATGAATTCATAGTACACTCCATAATCTAACATCAGAAGAAGTTCATCTGAATTGGTTCTGTCCTGAATCCCGAAAAATCCTTCGCTTGCATTATAGGTTTCCCAATAATTCATTTGTTCTCCGGGGATTAATGTTTTGAAAAGATTTCGATAAGGAGCAAACGCCACCGCACCGTGAAAGAAGACCTCCAGGTTGGGCCATACTTCAAGAATATTTTCTTTTTTTTCTAATTCCAAAATCCGTTGAAGAAGCAGGAAGGTCCATGTTGGAACTCCCGCAATATGTGCGACATCGACTTTTGCAGTTTGCGTAGCGATCCGATCAATTTTCTCTTCCCAGTTGTCCATCAATGCTACTTCAAGACTGGGTGTGCGAATAAATTCAGCCCAGGGAGGAAGGTTTTGCATGATCACAGCAGAGACATCGCCATAATGAGATGTTGAAGTAGGATCGAATTCATTGACCTGATAGCTTCCACCAACACCCAATCCTTTGCCACTGAAAATATTGGTGTTAGGATAGTTATTCACATAGATGGAGAGCAAATCTTTACCTCCTTTAAAGTGACAATCTTCTAACGACTCTGGAGAAACAGGGATAAATTTACTTCTTGCATTGGTTGTACCGGATGACTTGGCAAACCATTTAATCTCTGTTGGCCATAAGACATTCTGTTCTCCCCTCAGCAGCCGGTCGATATAAGGATACAGTTGCTCATAGGTATGAACCGGAACACGTTTCCTAAAATCATCAGAGTTGACGATATCTTCAAAAGAATAACGCTGACCAAATTCAGTAAAGCGGGCTGTGTTGAGTAGTTTTTTTAGCACTTCATCCTGCACCTCATGAGGATATTTCATGAAAAGCTCAATCTGGTGGATTCGCTTTTTCATGACCCAGGTGACGATGGAGTTCAGGATTTGCATAGAACCGCCAAAAATAGACTGCCCGTGCGCGATTACCAAACTTGTTTATAGCGAAAGTGAATTGAAAGATAGCGTGTGTAAGGTTTACACGAAATCTACTTGGAATAGGGAGTAGCAACCGAGGATCTCCGCAACTGAAAATTCTGTCCCAGATAGACTTTGCGTACCATAGGATCATTGGCTAATTCTTCTGCATTTCCAGAACGGAATAGTTTCCCTTCTACCATCAGGTAAGCACGATCCGTAATAGAAAGTGTTTCATCCACATTGTGGTCGGTGATCAGGATACCAATGTTTTTCTTTTTTAGCCGAGCTACGATGGATTGAATTTCTTCAACGGCAATGGGATCAACTCCCGCAAAGGGTTCATCCAGTAAAACAAACTTTGGATCTACTGCCAGCGCACGCGCTATTTCCGTTCTTCTTCGCTCGCCACCGGAAAGCACCATACCAAGATTTTTACGCACATGCGTGAGACTAAATTCTTCTAAAAGTTTATCGACTTTTTCTTTTCTATCTTTCTTCGTCATCTCACCCATTTCAAGCGGAGCCATAATATTTTCTTCCACGGTGAGCTTTCTGAAGACAGAAGCTTCCTGTGCCAAATAACCGATACCGAGCTTTGCCCTTTTGTACATCGGCAGATCAGTTATGTTTTGATCTTCCAGAAAAATTTGGCCACCGTTGGGCTTAATAAGCCCTACAATCATGTAAAAGCTGGTTGTCTTGCCGGCACCATTTGGGCCAAGCAGTCCTACAATTTCTCCTTGAGCCACTTGCACAGAGACATCATTCACCACGATGCGTTTCTTATATTTTTTGATCAGGTTCTCTGCGCGTAAAATCATGCTACTCAAATTTAATATCTTTTATTCTCAATTGAAGTGAGGCGTTCCCATTGTAGATATTCTCTTCAATGGTATAGGCCATGTTGAAGCATGCCCCACCGGCAATCTTGTGATAGTATTCCATCATATCAAACCCTACGGCATTGAAAGCAAAATTGCTTCCCTCTTGTCCGGCAAAAAACCGAAGATGTTTGTCTTTGAAGCTGGCTAAGGAATTAAGAACGTGCACATTTTTTGACTCAAATACAGGCTTATGATTTTCGGGACCAAATGGTGCCATTTGTTTCAGGACGTGTTGGAATTTTTGGGTGATCGCCTCAAATGGAATGATGGTGTCAACATCAATAACGGGAGTTTGCATTTCCTCTGTCATCGAAGCGGCCACGACTTCCTCAAAACGATTTCGAAACGCGACAAGGTTCTTTTGATCTAGCGTAAGACCTGCGGCATATTTATGGCCTCCAAATTTTTCTAATAAATCGCTACACTTTGAAATAGCCTGATAAAGGTCAAAACCATTCACACTGCGCGCTGAGCCGGTAATTTTATCATTAGATTCAGTCAGGATCACAGTGGGGCGGTAATATTTTTCTATACACCGAGCAGCAACTATGCCAATTACACCCTTGTTCCAGGTTTTCTTAAAAAGAACAATCGATTTTGCATTGAGCATTACGTCATCAGCCTCAATTAGCGCAATAGCTTCTTCGGTTGTGCTGATGTCAAACTCTCTGCGCAGATCATTTTTGATGTCCACTTTTTCAGCCAATGCAATTGCTTCTTCCTCACTTTTGGAAATGAGTAATTCTACGGCAGCCTTGGCATGGGCCACCCTTCCAGAAGCATTGATGCGCGGGCCAAGGGTGAAGACAACACCGGAAATATCAAGTTCACTCTTAATGCCAGCAATGTCTTTTAGTGCCTTGAGTCCGGGTAATGGATTTTCATTTAATTTTTTTAATCCGAAGAATGCGAGGATGCGATTTTCATCATTGATGGGAACAATGTCGGAGGCAATACTTACCGCAACAAGATCCAGGTATTGAAAAATTTCCTGCTCGTCTTTGTAGTGTCGTGCAAACGCTTGAATAAGTTTAAACCCAAGCCCGCAACCGCTAAGTTCTTTAAAGGGATATTCGCAATCATCACGCTTGGGATCAAGTACAGCGATAGCTTGTGGTATATGAGCACCGGGCAGGTGATGATCACATATAATAAAATCGATTCCTTTATGATTGGCTAATGTGACCATGTCAGACGCCTTAATGCCCAGATCAAGTGCGATGATAAGGGAGTATCCATTTTGCTCGGCCCAAATGATACCCGCTTCGGACACGCCATACCCTTCCGCATGCCGATCCGGTATGTAATAGTCACAGTGAGGATAGAAACTTTTTAGATAACTAAAAACGAGAGAGACTGCAGTGGTGCCATCTACATCATAATCACCATACACCAGAATTTTTTCTTCGTTGTTAATGGCTTTCTTCATCCGCTCAACGGCAAGCTTCATGTCTTTCATTAAGAAAGGATCGTGAAGTTGATCCAGGGAGGGGCGAAAGAATTTTTTTGCAGTTTGGAAATCAGTAATTCCCCGTTGAAGCAAAATGGAGGTGAGGTAAGGATTTACATTAATCTCTTTGCTGAGTTGTTCAATGCTCTCCTTTGGAGGAGAAGATTTATAAATCCAACGCTTTGTCATTGACTTTCAATTTCGCTCAAAGGAAATTAAACCAGGCTTGCCCGCTTCACCATCCGTACCGACAGGACCCCTTTTGCCCTGCGCTCCGTCCTTTAATGAACTCAAGCCGCGTTGTCCCTCAAAGCCACCATCGCCACCTAATCCTGCAAATCCTCCAAAGTTTTTTATAATCAAACGTTCACCCATCCATAAATGCAAGTCCGGGCACTGTTTGCAATTGATTGTCAGAGCTCCACTTTTTCCCCCATTTCCTCCTTTGCCTCCGCTTCCCCCGTTGGCACCATCTCCACCCTGGCAAACTTTTGTGCCGGGGCTTCCATCACCGCCCACTCCCCCTTTTCCTCCATCGCCCCCGTCTCCTCCACTAATATCTATTGTTAAATTGCCATTTACTTTAAGATTGGTTAAATAGAGGGAAAGATTTACTCCATCTCTCCCAGATGTGCCATCCGTACCATTATCACCATCCGTGCCACTGCGACAGGGTGCATTTAGACTTGTACCTTTTTTGCCAGACTTCCCGCTTCTACCCGATGACCCCTTACCGAT
>JANNRV010000009.1:0-4203 GCA_031401775.1 Bacteroidia bacterium
CTATAAAAGGAATGAAAATCCGTAGAACCTTTTCGGGTTATTAATTCAACGTGAGGCACTTCCATCAACTGTGCAGCATATCGCATCGTCCTCTACGAGAGACGATGCTTGACATAAAGGCCACCTGAATTCAAGTAGTCAGCTGCACCAGAAGTTGCTATTAGTTCTTTCCTTTGATGATTGCATTCTCCGGTTTGGGATATATAAATTCCGGTAACCCGGCACCCTTCAATAGTTTGCTGTAATTGTTAATATCATCACTGATTGTTTTCTCCAACTCGGTTCTAAGTTTTTGCCACTTCCCGATATAATCCTTCGTCACATCCTTCGTTCCCTGTGTTACCGGCACATTGCCATCACCCATGTCATTCAACAAAATTTTATATTTCACCAATAAGCGGGCCTCAAACTGATAGTAATTTTGCTGCGTCCGCAATTCCTTTTGCAAAATATTCTCAATCCATGCATCAATTTTGTTGTTGAGCGCCTGTCCACCATCCACCAAATCCTTGGCTGTCGCTTCTGTCAAAATAAAATCAAGCTGTTCCTTTACTTTTCGCAAATACCTTACCCCGCTTGCCATTTCATTGGCGCCTGTCAATAAAGAGGCAGAGAGTTGATCACGCTCCGAATAGGCAGCGACTGCTCCTGGTATGCTGTTCTCAATCCTTGGATCGATCTTCACTTCAAAGTCCTGAGCCTGCGTGAAACTTCCCACCTTCAGTCGTACCTGATATTTTCCGGGTGTTGCATCGTAGGCACTCAAATCACGGTTGGTCATGGTCAGTTCTTTGATGCAATCAAACTGGCCAATGCGCATATTCCAATTCCATGCGTGTGCACCTTCGCTCCGGTTCAATTGTTTTTTTATAAATGAGTCGCATAACGTCTTCGGGGTATTAGTCGATTCTGTGTAGACTACTCTTCCGGATGCATCAATTATTTCCATAGACATTGTTACATCTTCCGCTACTGCTTTGTTAAGCACATAGGTAATCTGCGCGCCTTTATCAGGATTTGTCCCTTGGTCTCCATTTAAACTAAAAGCACTTGCGAGTGGTGCATAGGTATCGCGGGGCTTGAACAAATAATGATCTGCACTGGCTACCTTATCTGTAATCTGATGAAGTGGAGACAAGTCATCCAGAATCCATAAAGCCCTGCCCTGCGTGCTTACTACCAAATCTTTTCTTTTCACCCGGAGGTCTGTGATGGGTACTTCGGGAAGATTGTTTTGCAATGCGTGCCAGTTTGTGCCATCATCAAAGGATACAAAAACTCCTGTTTCTGTTCCGGCATAGAGTAAGCCTTTGCGATCCGGATCTTCTCGTACACTACGGGCAAATGTGTTACCAGGAATTCCATTGACAATCTTTACCCACGACTTGCCATAGTTGTTGGTTTTATAGATGTGCGGTGTAAAGTCATTCAGTTTATAACCTGTAACTGCTATGTAAGCGGTGGCAGCATCATGTGGCGATGGTTCTACCACATTGATGATCGCTTCCTTTAATCCTTTAGGCGTAACGTTTGTCCATGTCTTGCCACCGTCTTGTGTTACATGCACCAGACCATCATCGGAGCCAACCCAAATGAGACCTTCTTTTACAAGCGACTCTTCAATATTAAAGACGTTGTTGTAACTCTCGGCTGTAATCTGCTCGTTGGAGATGGGGATACCTCCCTTACCTTGATGCTCTTTATCATTGCGGGTCAGGTCTGCACTCAACACTTCCCAGGTTACACCTCGGTCGGAAGACTTCATTACGAACTGCGATCCGTAATAAATCACGTTAGAATTGTGTGGCGACACCAATACAGGTCCGTTCCAGTTGGCACGGTATTTTAAATTCCTCGGTTGCTCGCCACTCACTTGTTCAGGGAAAGGACGTACCATCCGTGTGTTATCTATTTTACTGTCCCACTCAACGAAGTTGCCGGCAAAGAAGGTGGAGTAGATAAATCTTGGATTGTTGGCATCCAATGCCACGGTGGATGATTCACCTGCACGTAACTCGTTCCAGTGCATCCGACCGATGCCCTGATCTTGTGAAGAACTGTTGATCGCTATCGTAGTATTATCTTGTTGGCCAGAATAAATGCGATACGGATATTGGTTGTCGGTGATAACCCGATAAAACTGTCCGGTGGGTTGATTCATGAGAGTAGACCATGTCTTTCCTCCATTATAGCTCACAGAACCTCCACCATCATTGGAATTAGCCAAGGTGTTGCTGTTAGCGGGATTTATCCAAAGTGCATGATGGTCGGGATGGCTGCCCGGTATGGCTGTAAATGTTTTGCCACCATCAATGGATTTCATCATACTGCTGTTCATCACCCATAGTTCATCCTCATCATCAGGATCGGCAATGATGTGCATGTAATACCAGGCTCGCGCATAGGTAGTAGGGTCATTTGTTGTTTGGCGGAAAGTTTCTCCTCCATTATCCGATCGATAGACACCACCTTCAGCACCCAATGCCTCAATGGCGAGGTAAACAATTTTTGAATTGGCTCCAGAGATGGCAACGCCCATCTTACCTTTCAGCTTGGGCAGACCCTTGTTGATTTCTTTCCAGATTACTCCTCCATCCGTAGTTTTGTACACCCTACTGCCCGGTCCGCCACTTTGCACCACCCAAGGTTTGCGGTTAAAGTCCCATGAAGTGACCATCATAAAATTGGGATTGGAAGCGTCTACCGCCAGATCGGCAATACCAGAGTTTTCATTTAAATAAAGAATCTTTTTCCAGGTCTTTCCCCCATCTTCTGAAAGATAAACTCCGCGCTCTTCGTTAGGCCCATAAGGGTTTCCCTGAGCAGCGACATATACTTTATTCGGATCTCGGGGGTGGACAAATACGCGACTAATATGTCTTGTTGCTTCAAGGCCAATATGGGTCCAGGTAGCACCGGCATCCAAGGATTTATATACACCATCGCCATGAGAAGTTTTTACTCCACGTACCGGGCCTTCACCAGTGCCTACATAAATAATGTTAGGATCTGATGGCGCCACAGCGATGTAACCTATACCTGTGGTGTTAAAGAAGCCATCTGAAATATTATCCCATGTTGTTCCACCATCGGTTGTCTTCCACACTCCGCCACCTGTTGCTCCCATATAGTAAGTGAAAATATCTCCCGGTACCCCGGTAATACAGGTAGATCGCCCGCCACGAAAAGGTCCGATGTTACGATACTTAAGTGATTGATAGAGCTTTTCATGAATAGGGTCAACTGCAGGTTTGGTTTGCGCGGCCGCAAACGAACAGATGAAAAGACTTAGGAGAAGTAGAGCGTTGGCTTTCATGGTAGTTGGTTTATGGTCAAAAGTAGTGATCACGCTTTTAAAAGCATCGTCCTCTTCGAGAGACGATGCTCGACATCGAGTTTGAAATTTAGATTAATGATTTTTAGAATAGACATAAAACATTACAAACGGCTAAAGAACGCAGCTAAGGGAGAAAGAGCCATGCCTGTCTGTTGAAGATATATTCTTTATCTTTAGAAAAATTCATCGCATGGCCACAGTGAAGAAACCTGAAATAACTCCGACTGAGAATGGCCCTTACTTGGTTAAGGATCTTTCTAATTTGATCAATCAAAAAGGACCGGTACGCACTAGTGAAACCATGGCCCTGTGTCGTTGCGGAGGTTCTGCCAATAAGCCATTTTGTGATGGAACTCATAAGTCCAATGGATTTCTCTCAGTAAAGCTTGCTGGGCGAACAGAAGATAAGCAAGACCGGTACAAGGGAAATAAAATTATGATCCATGACAACCGGGGAATCTGTGCACATGCCGGGCGATGCACAGATGGGCTCGCTGCAGTTTTTCATTTGAGGGAGGATCCTTGGATTTACCCGGATTCAGCCACAGTGGAAGAGATTGTTGCCACGAACAAAAAATGTCCTTCTGGTGCGCTGAGCTATACTTTGAATGACCCTATCAGCGACCATACTGTTGATGGCTCTCCACTGATCTTTATTGCTCCTCATGGACCATATGTGGTATCTGGCAGCCCGGAATTGACCGGTACAAAGATGGAAAGAGGTGCGTCCAAAGAGCATTTCACTTTGTGCCGATGTGGTGGCTCCAAGAATAAACCATTTTGCGATGGCAGCCATTGGACCAATGGATTTAAAGATGATAAAAACTAATCCCGACATTCCTTAATCGGCATCGTCCCTGCTTCGT
>JANNRV010000010.1:0-4505 GCA_031401775.1 Bacteroidia bacterium
AACACATGGCCGCGGAATTTGGATTCTGGATGATATCAGTGCAATCGAAAATTTTGGAACAATCGGTGGAAAAGAGTTGCATGTATTTCCATCAAGGAATGCTACACTATGGCAATACTATAATATGATCGAAGAGCAGGGTGATCGCGCCTATCGCGCAAAGAATCCTGAGTATGGAGCGTACATCAATTTCAATCTGCAAAGTGATCCGAAACAACCGATCACGGTTGAAATCATGGATGCTAACGGTATGAAAGTGCGAAGCTTGAAAGACACCTTATCAAAAGCAGGAGTGAACAGGATCGTCTGGGACTTGCGTTATGAAGAGGCAGAAAAAATACATACACCCGTTGCTTCAGGCTGGGGAAACTATCCGCAACGGCCACTAGTAGGCCCCGGTATCTATACCGCGAAGCTATCTGCCAACGGACAGACCGCTCAAACAAAAATTACGGTACGTGCTGATCCGCGGATAGTTATGACGGATCAGGATTTTAAATTAAGAACCGAGTCAGTGATTGCTCTTCGCGATCAGCTTTCACAAACGCATAAGATCATTAACAACACCGATGCAACACTAAAGCAGCTGAATGAACTTAAACAGCGAATTAAAACAGCCGGTGATCAATCAGGAGTTGATCCTTCCGTAAACGGACAAATAGATGAAGCCATCAAAAAGCTTAAAGAGTTTGAAGATGAGATACTGCGCAGGCCTCCACCTAATATGGGCTATCGTCAGAAGCCAAGGCTGAAAGAAGAAATTGCCGATTTACTTGGCGCGATTGATGATGCCACAGCACGACCCACCAATCCTCAACTTGCGAGGACGCTGGAGTTGAAGCAAGAAACACAAGACGCCACCAACCAATTGGATCGAATCATTCAGCAGCACGTGGCACCGATTAATGATAAGGTGAAAAACCTTCCACAAATTGTGGTAGGAAAGAGTGAGAAGAAAGAGATGTGATAGTTAATTACTGATGTTAGTCAAAACAAATCTTCGTGTCAGTTTGAGCTTGTCGAAAACTGATAAATTGGTCCGAATGCGACTTCGATAAACTCAGTCTGACATTCATTTGATTGTTTTGCACAACATCATTTAATTAGTGAGTCTGTATACTCAAAAAGATAATCCCTCCAAACAATCCTACCTCTGCAACACGTTGTATAAATCCACGCCAGGGAGCCCAAAAAGAAAATGACATAGCTACGGAAGCAGAGATGATGAGGTAGCCAAGGATTGGGAAAATGGGTAGTGCAGTCCTGATTAAAAAATATGCCCCACCAATGTATTCAATAATTCCACCAAAATTGTGAATGCTTTGGCGCGGACTGCCGGTTAGCGGAGAGCCGGGATCACACGGGAAAAAAGCGGCTATGGCATAGCCCGTACCAACACAAGCCAATAGACCACAAAGATTTAGTTGAGTTTCGGTTAGTGAATCTTGAAAGGAGAGCGCGCCTGATGAAAGAATCAAAATGAATCCAACAACTAAGAACACCGCATAGGCAACCACCTTTTCAAAGGGCGATCCTTTTTCACCTAGTTCACTGATGGTGTCTCTTACATGACTATACATCGGTAGCTTACGACTAAAGTAAATGATTGCAACAATCAGGTAAAGTGTGTTAAAAACAAGAAGTAAAACAATCACTAAATCACTCCTTGTGCCTGCATGGCTTTAGCAACCTTTAGGAATCCGGCAATGTTGGCACCCACCATATAATTGCCGGGCTTACCATACTCTTTTGCGGCAGCCAAGCTAGTATCATGAATGTTTTTCATGATATTCAACAGTTTGGTGTCTACTTCTTCACGTGTCCAGTTAGAACCCATGTAGTTTTGAGTCATCTCTAAACCAGATGTGGCTACTCCTCCTGCATTGGAAGCTTTGCCCGGAGCATACATCACGCCATTGTCGATGAGAATATTTATTCCTTCAATTGTGGTGGGCATGTTAGCCCCTTCTCCTAATAATTTTATTCCGTTCTTCACCAGGTTATTGGCATCTTTTCCATTCACTTCATTTTGAGTCGCACAAGGGAAGGCGCAATCTGCCTTGTTATTCCAAAGCGGATTATGATCTCCTTTGGCGTCAATATCTTTATAAACACACTTGTACTTATCAGCGTATTCTTTGATACGGCCTCTTCGGTTATTCTTTAAATCTTTTAAGAACTCAAGTTTCTCCTGGGTAAAGCCTGCTTCATCATAGATAAACCCATTCGAATCAGATGCGGTTACTGCCTTACCACCCAGGTGAATAATTTTTTCAATGGCATACTGAGCTACGTTTCCAGAGCCAGAAACCAGACAAGTTTTTCCTTTCAATGAACTACCGGTATTCTGTAGCATATTCTCGGCAAAATAGATCAAGCCATAGCCGGTGGCTTCTGTGCGAATTAAACTTCCACCCCAACCAATTCCTTTTCCAGTGAGTACGCCCGTAAATTCGTTTTTAATTTTTTTGTAAGCCCCAAACAAGAAGCCAATTTCTCTTCCTCCTACACCAATGTCTCCTGCCGGTACATCAAGCCGATGACCAATGTGTCTTGCCAACTCACCCATAAAGGCCTGGCAGAACTTCATCACTTCATCATCACTTTTTCCTTTCGGGTCGAAATCAGAACCGCCTTTTCCTCCACCCATTGGAATGCCGGTCAGCGCATTTTTAAAAACTTGTTCGAAGGCTAAGAATTTTAAGACACTAGGTGTTACCGAGGGATGGAAACGCAAGCCTCCTTTGTAAGGACCGATCGCGCTATTCATCTGTACCCGGTAGCCACGATTAAGTTGCACCACACCTTTATCATCTAGCCAGGTAACCCGGAACGAAATCAACCGCTCTGGTTCCAGCATGCGATCAAGCAATTTCAGTCGTACGTACTCAGGATTTTTTTCCAATGCCGGAGCAACGGACATGATGACTTCTTCTGCGGCCTGAATAAACTCGGGTTCATTGGGGTTACGCTTTTTTACTTTTTCGATGATCTCAAGATAATTCATGGTAGTGCTTTTTGGGGTTTAGCTCATAAATCAGCCACCAAGTTAATACAAGAATTAGGATTGCAAACGTTTGAAGCCTATGGATTTTTCTGAATTGCCTATGCTTAATAAGGCCAGGTTGGATGATTCTGACGATGTTGAATGATAAAAAGGTGCTTAGCAATCAGTTCTCTCCTAATAGAAACTCACTACGAACTTGCCAGGCTTTCCGATCATGCTTTAATAGGCAAATCCGATCTGCCTTAAAACTATGCTCAAATTTCTTTTCCCTAAATTCTTCCCACGCTGTGTAAAACATGGGCTTTTTTAGATCTCGGAAAGCCAGCGTTACATGGGGATGAAAGGGAAGATCTTTGTACTGGGCATTGAATAGATTCAACTCTTTTTTGAAGAACTGATGAAGTTCTTTTTGTAAAGCATCAAGCACTGGATTTTTAACCACATTGATGTAAACAACCCGAGGTTCGAAGCAGCCAAAATTTTCAAGATAAATTGTAACGGAATGCTGATTTTCACAAAAGCCACTTAACGCATGGGTCAACTTGGCTTCTTTTTCTTCCTTCCATTCGAAAGGCATATGAAGCGTAATATGTGGAGGCGAATTGAGTGAAGCTTTGCTTTGATAGTGTTTTTCAAAATGATGTTTTAAAATGACGATCTCCTCTAAAATTGGAGAAGGCGGAAGTATAGCAATAAAATAGAGTTGCTTTCCCTTCTGATCCATGCTATTGATTGCCACTCCATCGTTCGGCAAGTCTTCGATAGTGAGCAGCTTCCGAAGGCTCTAGCTCTGCAAGACGAGGATAGATTTCAGCTTTGCTGCTGTCTTGCTCTAGAACTTGTTTATAGAGTTCAATTGCCTTGGCTGAGTTGCCTTGTTGTTGACTAATTTCTCCCCAGGCTTGGAGCATATCTACATCACGCACTTCGAATCGATAAGCTTGTTCAAAACAGGTGATGGCGGAGTCCAAACGATTTATTGATTGATAATTATCTCCGAGAAGATAATACCCATAACCATAATCGGGATGTTGATTAAGGCATTGCCGAACAATTTTTATTGAGCGGGTGTAATCCTTTTTGGAGAAAGAGACCAATGCCTTGTTATACAGTGCATATTGATTAGAAGGTTCTATCTTCAGTACACGCTCATAGTATGTCAACGCAGAATCATACTCTCCCTGACCATAAAATTCATTGCCGACATTGGTAAGCGCATCAATGTTATTGGGGTCACCCTGCAGAATAGATTGGAAATTTTCTGATTCAGAATTATTCAGTTCTGTTGGAGATGACTCAACTTCACTCGAATGTGCTGAATTGATGACTCTGAAAACAATCACAAAAAATGTAATTCCAATGATGATGGGTAAGAGTGCTATTATTTTTTTATTGATCCGCGGTGAATTATCCGGGGAAGACTTACCCTGATTTTGCCCCTGTTGCCATGAAGATCTTTGCGTATTTTGTTCTACCCGTTTTGGCCTGTAGTAATAGG
>JANNRV010000011.1:0-35031 GCA_031401775.1 Bacteroidia bacterium
CTCAATCGGTAATCCGCTCTTCTGCAGCGAGCGCCGGGTCAAGAGTTCATCATCCGAGTTGTCTTCGACCAATAGCACCCGCTTTACGTCCATTGCTGCTCCTTGGCTCCAACACTTCACCGTCTTGGTATTCAAGCTTTCCAACCTAAGTTGATCGAAGGAAAAGCTATTCAGTTGCATCCTCTTGTTTGTACTGCATTCAATGCTGACTTTGACGGTGATCAGATGGCTGTTCACGTGCCACTTGGACAGGAAGCTATTTTGGAAGCATCGCTTTTGATGTTGTCCTCACATAACATTTTGAACCCTGCTAACGGTGCTCCTATTACCGTTCCTTCACAGGACATGGTTTTGGGTTTATACTACCTAACCAAAGGACGCAAGGGCGAGAAAGGCGAAGGCAAAATTTTCTACTCTACAGAAGAAGTTGTTATTGCTTACAATGAAGGCAAATTATCCAAGCACGCCATTATTAAAGTTCGTGTTAAAATAAAAGATAAGAAGACCAACAAGATTGAGCTGAAGTTAACTGAAACTGTAGCAGGCCGCGTAATTTTCAACCAGGTAATGCCGGATGAAGTTGGTTTCGTAGATGAATTGCTCACAAAGAAAAAATTACAGACCATCATTGCTGACGTATTTAAGTATGCGGGTCAAGCGAAGACAGCCAAATTTTTGGATGACATTAAGGACATTGGTTTCCAGATGGCCTACAAAGGTGGACTGTCGATGGGGTTGAATGACGTGAAGGTGCCAGCGGAGAAAGAGAAATTGGTAGGGGAGGCACAGAAAGAAGTTGATTCTGTATGGAACAACTATATGATGGGATTAATCACTGACAACGAACGTTACAATCAGGTGATTGATATCTGGACACGCACGAACACGCTTCTTACCAATACGCTGATGAAGCAATTAGAAGAAGATCAGCAGGGATTCAACTCCATCTATATGATGATGCACTCAGGTGCTCGTGGATCAAGAGAACAGATTCGTCAATTAGGAGGTATGCGCGGACTCATGGCCAAGCCGCAAAAGAATTTGGCGGGTTCAGTAGGTTCTATTATTGAAAACCCGATCCTTTCTAACTTTAAAGAAGGACTGGATGTATTGGAGTATTTTATCTCTACACATGGTGCACGTAAAGGACTTGCGGATACTGCCTTGAAAACAGCAGATGCTGGTTATCTAACACGTAGATTAGTGGATGTGGCGCAAGACCTGGTAATCACGGAAGAGGATTGCGGAACATTAAGAGGATTGAAAGTGACTGCGTTGAAAGACAATGAGGATGTTGTTGAGCCATTGTCGGAACGCATTGTAGGTCGTGTTACAGTCCATGACATTTATGATCCTTTGACAGAAGAACTTATCTGCGGTACCAACGAGGAGATCACAGATGAAATCGCTAAGAAAATTGAGGATACGAGCATTGAAGAAGTTGAAATCCGCTCAATACTCACGTGTGAGACAAAAGTAGGAGGATGCGCTAAATGCTACGGACGAAATTTGGCGAATGGAAGAATGGTTCAAGCAGGTGAAGCAGTCGGAGTTATTGCAGCTCAATCCATTGGTGAGCCAGGCACACAGTTGACACTTCGTACTTTCCACGTGGGAGGCACAGCTTCGAACATTGCAGTTGAAGCCAACATTAAAGCTAAGTTTCCCGGTGTTGTTGAGTTTGAAAGTATCCGTACGGTAGATACACTTGATAAAGACGGTAACAAGGTGAAAGTGGTAATGGGTCGTACAGGTGAGATTAGAATTCTCGATCAAGAGAAAGGAAGGATTCTGATCACCAACAACGTTCCTTACGGTACTTTCCTTCAAGTGAAAGATGGACAGAAGGTTGATAAAGGTGAACAGCTTTGCTATTGGGATCCTTACAACGCGGTTATCTTATCAGAGTTTGATGGAGAGATTGAATTCGAAGCGATCATTGAAGGCATTACTTTCAAAGAAGAATCGGATGAGCAGACGGGTCACCGTGAGAAAGTAATTACAGATACTCGAGATAAGACGAAGAACCCTTCCGTTATCGTAAAAGGAAAGGCAGACTCCAAGGGTTATAATATGCCGGTAGGTGCTCACTTAGCCGTTGAGGCAGGAGAGAAAATTAAAGCCGGTCAGGTGTTGGCAAAGATTCCACGTACTATGGGTAAGTCCCGTGATATCACAGGAGGTTTGCCTCGCGTAACGGAATTATTTGAAGCTAGAAATCCTTCCAATCCGGCTGTAGTCAGCGAGATTGATGGTGTAGTCACCTACGGAGGCATAAAGAGAGGAAATCGTGAAATCTTCATTGAGTCACGTGATGGTGTTCAAAAGAGGTACTTGGTGCCTCTTTCAAAGCACATCTTGGTTCAGGACAATGATTTTGTGAAAGCTGGCCAACCACTTTCTGACGGTGCAATTACTCCTTCAGACATTTTATCTATCAAAGGACCAACTGCGGTGCAAGAATATTTGGTAAATGAAATTCAGGAAGTGTATCGCTTACAAGGTGTGAAGATCAATGATAAGCACATAGAGTGTATTGTAAGTCAGATGATGCAGAAAGTTGAAATCATTGATTCCGGTGACACTACGTTCTTGCCAGGTGAATATGTAGATAAGTTTGAATTCCGTGAGGAAAACGATTTGGTATTGGATAAAAAGGTGGTAACTGATGTAGGAGATTCCAATCGCTTTAAACTTGGACAGATTATTTCACCGAGAGAGCTGCGTGATGAAAACTCGGCCTTGAAGAGGAAAGATCAAAAAACAGTAGAAGTGAGAGATGCACTTTCTGCGGTTTCGAGACCAACGCTACAAGGGATTACACAAGCTTCCTTGAAAACAGAAAGCTGGCTGTCAGCTGCTTCTTTCCAGGAGACCACTAAGGTGTTAAGCGAAGCCGCTATACGTGGTAAAGCAGACCGATTGGTTGGATTGAAGGAAAACGTAATTGTAGGACATTTGATCCCTGCCGGAACCGGTCAGCGTAAATTCAATGACATGATCGTAACTTCCCGTGATGAGTACGATGCAAGCACGGAAGCAATGACGGTTGTAAAGACGAAGGAACGTGAACTACAGGATTAATAATTAAACACTGCCCGTCCCCTCTCTCAGGAGAGGGTCTTGGGTTTGATGCATATGGCAAACGAGAAAGAAACGCCTCAGCAACAAAATCAAATTAACATCGAGCTTTCAGAAGAGATTGCGGAAGGAATCTATTCTAATCTCGCGATGATCGCCCACTCCAACAGCGAGTTTGTTATTGATTTTATTCGACTGATGCCGGGGGTTCCAAAGGCGAAAGTCAAATCAAGAATTGTGATTACCCCTGAACATGCCAAGCGACTTCTTTTTGCTTTAAAAGATAATATTGAAAAGTACGAGGCCTCATTTGGCTTGATTAAGCGTACCGATGAATCCCCAAAGTTTCCTATGAATTTTGGCGGAACAATCGGAGAAGCTTGAAAATTGAGCTGATTTCACTGAAAATAGGATGCGAGATTCTTGAAACAAGATTTTGCATCCTATTTTTCTTTAGATACCTTTGCAGTCCTAATTTTTGAAGGGTTTTAATTAAAAAGTAAAAATGCCTACCATTCAGCAGCTTGTAAGAAAAGGAAGGAAGAAATTGACTTTCAAGTCGAAATCCCCGGCCTTAGACTCATCTCCTCAGCGTAGGGGAGTCTGTACCCGTGTATATACCACAACGCCTAAGAAGCCTAATTCGGCTATGCGGAAGGTAGCCAGAGTACGTCTCACCAACCAAAAAGAGGTGAATGCTTACATTCCAGGCGAAGGACACAATCTTCAGGAGCACTCTATTGTGTTGATCCGTGGCGGAAGGGTTAAAGACCTTCCCGGTGTTCGCTACCACATCATTCGTGGAGCATTGGATACTTCAGGTGTGACAGGTAGACTTCAAAGCAGATCTAAATACGGTGCAAAGAGACCTAAAGCCGGAGCAGCAGCAGCGGCCGCTAAAGGTGCGCCTGCCAAAGGAAAAAAATAATCGATAAGACCGATGAGAAAGACAAAACCAAAGAAAAGATATCTCCTTCCTGATCCGAAGTTCCAAGACACCTTGGTAACTAAGTTTGTGAACTACATGATGGAAGACGGCAAAAAGAGTGTAGCCTACACTATATTCTATGATGCTATTGCTATTGTTGAGAAAAAGGCCGCTGGTGAGCCAGGTCTTGAAGTATGGAAACGGGCTATGAATAATGTGATGCCCGGTGTGGAAGTAAAGAGTCGCAGAGTGGGTGGAGCTACTTTTCAGGTGCCTGTAGAAATCAGGCCTGAGCGCAAAGTAAACCTCAGCATCAAATGGTTGATTGAATACGCCAGAGCTCGCGGTGAAAAAACCATGATGGATAAATTGGCAGGGGAAATCATGGCAGCTTCTAAAGGAGAAGGTGCAGCGATCAAGAAGAAAGACGATACACACAGAATGGCGGAAGCAAACAAGGCTTTTTCACATTTCAGATTCTAATATCACGTATACATGGCAAGGGATTTAAAATACACCAGAAACATAGGGATTGCTGCTCACATTGATGCGGGTAAGACTACGACTACAGAGCGCATTCTTTACTATGCCGGTGTTAACCATAAGATTGGTGAGGTTCATGATGGAGCCGCAACGATGGACTGGATGGCGCAGGAGCAGGAGAGGGGCATTACGATTACTTCTGCTGCAACTACGGTGTACTGGAAGTACAAAGAAAATGATTACCACGTAAACATTATTGATACACCCGGTCACGTTGACTTTACTGTTGAAGTAAACCGCTCCTTAAGAGTATTAGATGGTTTGGTTTTCTTGTTCAGCTCTGTGGATGGAGTGGAGCCCCAATCTGAAACTAACTGGCGCCTTGCGGATAATTATAAAGTAGCCCGCATTGGTTTTGTGAATAAGATGGACCGTTCTGGTGCAGATTTTCTTGGTGTTTGCAAGCAGGTGAAAGAGAAATTGGGAAGCAAGGCTGTAGCGCTTCAGCTTCCAATAGGTGCTGAAGAAAATTTTAAAGGAGTTGTTGACCTGGTAGGCAATAAAGGCATCATTTGGAATGAGGATGATAAGGGTATGACGTTTAAAGAAATACCTATTCCTGAAGATATGCTGGAAGAGGCTAAGGAATATCGCGAGAAGCTTCTTGAGGCAGTTGCTGAAGTAGATGAAACTCTCATTGAGAAATACTTCGTTGATCCCAATTCGATCTCTGAAGCTGAGATATTGAAGGCGCTTCGTGAAGCGACTATCAGTATGAAAATAGTGCCGATGGTTTGCGGATCTTCCTTTAAGAATAAAGGTGTGCAGACCATGCTTAACTATGTAATGGAGCTGTTGCCTTCGCCCTTAGATAAGGACGAAATTTTTGGGTCTGATCCGGATACGGATGAGCAGATTTCTATTAAGCCAAACGAAAAGGAGCCCTTCGTAGCGCTTGCGTTTAAGATTGCCACAGATCCTTTCGTAGGACGGTTGTGTTTTATACGTGCCTATTCCGGAGTTTTGGAATCAGGTTCTTATGTTTACAATACACGCACAGGGCAGAAGGAACGCATCTCACGTGTATTTCAGATGCATGCGAATAAGCAAAATCAAATTGACAGACTTCCTGTAGGAGATATTGGTGCAGTAGTTGGATTTAAGGACATCAGGACAGGAGATACGCTTTGCGATGAGAAGCGCAAGGTGGTATTGGAATCTATGGTATTCCCCGAGCCTGTTATTGGCTACGCCATTGAACCTAAGAAGCAAGTTGATGCAGACAAGCTGGGCATGGCGATTTCAAAACTTGTTGAAGAAGATCCTACCCTTCGTGTCAACACAGATCATGAGACAGGTCAGGTTATTCTTCGCGGTATGGGTGAATTGCATTTGGAGATTATTATAGACCGTTTGAAACGTGAGTTTAAGGTGGAGATAAACCAAGGTGCACCGCAAGTTGCTTATAAGGAAGCACTCACCAAATCGGTTGAACATAAAGAAGTATACAAGAAGCAGACGGGTGGTCGTGGTAAGTTTGCCGATATTTTATTTGAAATTGGTCCCCGCGTGTTAGGCCCTGAAGATAAGCCGGGTCTTGAATTTGAAAATGATATTGTCGGTGGTGTTATACCTCGCGAATTTATTCCTTCTATTCAAAAGGGTTTTGAGCAGTCGATGGTGAACGGACCACTTGCCGGATATCCGATTGATTCTATGAAAGTGAGGTTATTCCATGGTTCATTCCATGATGTTGACTCCGATTCATTATCATTTGAATTGGCAGCGCGCATAGGATTTAGAGAGGCCGCAAGAAAATGTGCTCCTCAGTTGTTAGAGCCAATCATGGGTGTTGAAGTCATTTCTCCCGATGAATATACAGGATCTGTAACCGGTGATTTGAATAGAAGAAGAGGAATCATGAAGGGGATGGATACCCGCGGTGGTGCTCAGGTTATAAAGGCAGATGTTCCGTTGTCTGAGTTGTTCGGCTACATAACGGACTTAAGAACAATTACGTCTGGAAGAGCTTCTGCAACATTGACCTTTGCACACTATGCTCCTGTTCCTAAAAACCTTGCTGAGAAAGTAATTGAAGATGTGAAAGGCGCTGTTGCCACAAAATAAATCTAAAAGACGTTTAGATCATGAACCAAAAAATCAGAATTAAATTAAAGTCCTACGACCACAGTTTGGTGGATAAGTCTTCTGAGAAGATTGTGAGGGCTGTCAAGGCAACAGGCGCAGTAGTAAGCGGACCTATTCCTCTTCCTACAGAGAAAGAGAAGTTCACTGTTCTTCGCTCTCCCCACGTGAATAAAAAGGCTCGCGAGCAATTTCAATTGTGTACCTACAAACGCCTGGTTGATATTTATTCTAACAGCCCTAAGACGGTAGATGCCTTGATGAAACTCGAACTCCCAAGCGGTGTTGATGTGGAGATAAAGGTGTAGTTGCCAATGACAATATCAAGAGCCTTGTATCTACTTTGATACAAGGCTCTTTTATTTTAGTTTTTTGTGGAAATAAAGCTCATAATCTGGAAGCAATTCTGGATGGGCAATCTTTACCAAGTCCATTAAGATGATGTCCGGGCGAAGATAACCAAGCTCCAGAAATTCGCTTCCTCCTTTCGCTCCTTTCCTTATGTTGTTGGAGTAAATGGAGGATTCTTTGAAAGGGTTGAACTTTGTGTACCGCGGTTCTGCAGTTTCAATCTCTTTAAGCGATTGATACGCGCCAACGCCAATCCAGAGTTCAGCGTCCTTCGCTTTCCCATAGACTGATTCAAAGCTCAACTCCAGATAATCATTGGACTGATTATCACTCCACAAGTAATCACATCCGGCATCGTTAAGCAATCGAGCCGCATAGTTTTGCCCGGCCGGTAAAAACCAGGTATCACCGTAAATAATGCCACTGAGTACAGTTGGCTTTGAGGTAATGTTCTTTACTAATTCTTGGGTTTTCAGATAGTTGTTTTCAATAATTTGAAAAACAGAGTCAGCTTGTCTTTCTTTATTGAAAAACAAGGCCATAAATTTTATCCATTCTGCCCTACCCAATGGATGCTTCTCCAGGTACTCGGCATTGATGACGATTGGAACCCCCAGTTCTCTAATTTTTTTGAGTTGGCCCAAGCCGCTGTTCATCGTATAGCCCATCACCATCGCGGGTTTTAAGGAGAATAATATTTCAAGGTTCATCCCCTTATCAATGCCAAGATCGGTTACGATCCCGGCATCAATTCGTACCCGCATTTTCTTTGAGCTAACATAATCTGTAGTTGGGAAGCCAATGAGTTTATCCGTTTCTCCGATGTAGTCGAGGAGGGGAATGTGCGTGGTAGATGTGCATACCAGATTATCAACGGGAACAGTAATAACGATTGTTTCTTTTGAGTGAGCTGGAATACTATCTCCCTTCTGGACGAGTAGATAATTGTATCCATTGACGGCACCGGGATAGGGATATCTTACTTCAACGAATTTTGAAGACCCTTCATAACTAACTTTAAAGCCTTCCGCATACTTCAGGTGTGTTACATCATTTTCGGTAAATGTGGATTGGATTTCTTTTTTTGATTTTTGACAGCCTATAAGAAGACTAATGAATAATAGAAACAGGATAGATTTCGTGCTCATTGAGATAAGGGTATGCTACGAAGATATTCTTAAAGTAATGGCTTGCCTATTAATCAGGGTGTATTTCAAATTATCGCATCTTTAAGCCTCACCCCATCCAAGTTCTGTGCGCTGGAAAGTTGGACTTCCCCTCTCCGGGTGGAGAGGGGAGCTATACTTTTCGCTAAACCATGGCCTTTGGATGGGGTGAGGCCTGAATTGCCAAAGGTTTGACTATTGCCGAGCTGTAGTAATATGAAATACACCCTATTTATCATTGCAATAAATTAAGTATGTTTGCATCGGATTGTTGGTTTCTGCACGGTTACAACCTTGCAGGATTAAAAGGGAATATTGGTGATCTCAATTTAAGTAGAGAGAATCCAAAGCTGTCCCCGCAACTGTTATCCACATAGGATTTACTGATACTCTTTTAGCCACTGTCCTGTTACGATAGTTATCGGAATCAGCATGGGAAGGCTTCAGTAAAGTGGAAAGCCAGGAGACCTGCCCTCAATTCATAATGATCAAAGCTTTCGGGTGAAAAGCTGAGGAGATAGTCAGATAGTTTTATCCTTGCTAGCTCACCTCTTTTTATCCGTTGCGATGATTTAAAATTCATGCTACGGTGAGATATGCATTTATAGTAGGGCTGATTTCTTTGTCCCTTGTGGCAAAAGCACAACCGGATACAGTTTATCTGGAAGAGGTGAAGGTATATGGCCTGCCTCTCAGTCGGTATACACCCGGAGGCAAGATTCATCATATTTCAGGAAAGGACCGGAGTACTATCCTGACTGACTTGTTGGGCAGTGAGTCTCCATTGTATTTTAAGACTTATGGCAATGGACAGTTGGCAACAGTCGCGTTTCGCGGAACATCAGCATCACATACGGCCGTATTGTGGAATGGAATAAATGTGAATTCTCCCACACTTGGCCAAACCGATTTTTCTCTATGGCCATCTTTTCTTTTGGAAGAGGTTTCGTTGCAGTACGGAGCTGGTAGTGCACTTTATGGCACTGATGCCCTGGGCGGAAGTGTTTTACTAAATCAATCTTTACCTCAATTTAAAAAGGAAAAAAAAATACTATTGCGACAGGAGGCAGGAAGTTTTGGTCACTGGCTCACCGGTATTCAAGCCGTATTTGGAGGGGAGCATATTGAGTTTCGAACGAAAGTATTTTACCGGGCACTTGAAAATAACTTCACGTACACGTCACCTAAAGTAGGTGTTAAAAAGACACAACATGATGCTTCTGTTGAAAGCTCCGGAATAGATCAGCAATTGCATTGGAAAATTTCAGAGCGTCAGACATTATCTGCCGAGGGTATGTACACCTATAATTTCAGGGAGATACAGCAGCCGGTAACCAACAATGATCCGGGTGAAGTTATCAAAGATCGTAACACGAGATTTTCCCTTAGCTACACTGACGACTTTCGTAAAGGCGGAAGCCTATTTGCCATTGTAGGTCTTATTCAAAACGATCAGGTCTACAATCGGAACTCTACAACACAATCGGATCAACTTACTGCATTGGTTCAATATGATCGGGATATAGGTAAGCGCAGTAGTGTACGGGTGGGAAGCAACTGGACAAAATATTTTGCCAAATCGAATGGCTTCGCAGGTCGCTTAACGGAAGATCGATATGATGTTTTTCTTTCTTTTCGTCATCGGGTTAGGAATTGGTGGCTAACGAGTTTAAATCTTCGGGAGGCACTTTATGCAGATCAGTTTGCTCCATTTGCCCCATCCTGGGGTAATGAATTTACTACTGTAGATAAAGAAGAATGGAAAGTTCTGCTTAAGACACAATTAGCAAGAGCGTATCGTGTACCTACATTAAATGATCGCTATTGGGTACCCGGTGGCAATCTTGAATTAAAATCAGAAACAGGGATCAATGCAGAGATTGGAGCTGAGGTTCGTCTTCGAAAGAAGAGACATGAGATCAATGTTGAGGTAGATCATCACCGATTGTGGGTTGATCAATGGATAATCTGGCTACCGAATTCAAATGGCCTTTGGACGCCTTCTAATCTAAGCACAGTTCATGTTCGGGGAATTGAGGCAAGCATTAAAGAGAAACTTACACAGGATCATTTTATTTTGTGGGCCGGTGCCTCCTACGCCTATACGCGTTCCATTAATCAGCTTGGACTTAATGAAACGGATCTCAGCACCATAAATAAACAACTTCCCTATGTACCTATTCATTCGGGCAATGCTTTTTCAAAAATTGAAATGAAGCTTTGGAGTTTAGAAGTTCAGGCGAGCTACACAGGATTAAGATACACTACTTTAGATAATGAAGATTATCAAGCTCTCAAGGCATATGCATTGTTGGGAGCCTCAGCGGGCAAGCGCGTTGTGTTTTCACACAGCGAATTGTCTTTGCGTCTGACGGCAAATAACCTCTTCAATACATACTATGAAAATATTGAAAACTTGGCAATGCCCGGCAGAAATTTTACAACAACACTAACTGTTAAATTTTAATAAATTAATTCTATGAAAAAAGTAAGAGATTGTTTTTCTAAGTTTTCTTTTTTATTTACTCTTTTGATGATTTTAGGTTCCTGCAGCAAGCAAGATCCTAAACCAAAAGGTGAATTTTCTACGGGGGTACTGGTCATCAATGAGGGATCATTCAAAAAAGCAGATGGTACGATTGGTTTTTTTGATCCGACTAGTTTAGAGGCAAAACAGGATATTTATGGCTTGAAGAATAATGGTAAAGCACTCGGAGATATTGTACAGTCAATGTTTATTGATGGAGACCTGGCCTACATATCGGTAAACAATAGCAATACGCTTGAGGTTGTTAATTCAAACACATTTGTAGCAGAGTATACGCTCGCTGATGTAAAACTCCCACGGTATTTTACCGTGTACAAAGGAAAGGGATATCTTACCGAATGGGTAAGTTTTACCGATCCGGGGCGTGTATCGGTAATTAATCTTACCGATAGAAAAGTAGAGACAACCATCACTACTGATTTTGGGGCAGAGAACATCCTTGAAGCCAACGGTAATCTTTATGTTTCAAATAATTTTTCAAATACGATTTCCGTAATTAATCCATCCGATAATAAAGTTTCGACAACGATTGAGGTTGGAAGTTCTCCGGGTGAGTTTGTGTTAGATATCGACAACAAGCTTTGGGTAATTTGTGGAGGTGATTTTGGTTTGGACAATGCTTCATTGCATAAAATTAACCCCTCCACGAACAAAGTTGAAATGAGTCTTGAACTGTCAGTAAGCACTTCAAGTCGCTTGGTGTTGAACAAAGCGAAGAATCAATTATTATTTACCAGTGGAAAAAATATTTATCGTGTAAGCACTCAGAGTCCCGCGGTGCCACAGTCCGCATTCATTACCGCAAGTGATGCGGTTCAAGTGTACGGCATCGGAGTTGATCCACTGACTGACATAATTTACGTAGCAGACGCGAAAGGTTTTCAGAGTAATGGTACAGTTTTCCGCTACAAGAGTGACGGTATCGCCATTGATAACTTTACTGCAGGGAAAGGTCCGAATGGATTTATTTTTAGGTAGTCAAGGATTATTAAAGAATCTGTAAATACACTATCGATTTGAAGCGGGAAAAACCTAAGGAAGATGTTGGCCAACTGCCTGATTACTATCTTGAAAATGGGTTAATGGTATTCACGGAAGCCTACCACCTCAAGCGTGGTTATTGTTGTCAAAGTGACTGTAGGCATTGCCCGTATGGTTTCAAAGTATCTAAAATTAAATCTAGGAAGTGATAGCTTTTTCTGGGGATGATTAAGGGTAGTTTTAAAAAACTTATGTACTCTTCTTCCCGATAACTATCGGGAGAGAAGGGTGATGGGTTGAGGTTTTCAACACAAGGTTCTTAGAACTACCCTTAAAACTAATGAGTGTATACAGTTTATGATTTAATGTCCTGAACTTTAAACACTTCGTTAAGCAGCTCACGGGCTGCTTTTGTAGGAGAGATTTGATTGGACGTGACTTTCTTTTGAAGCGAAATCAATTTTGAGTTTAGTTTTTTTGACTGGAGCAACTCGTGCTTTAAGAGTTGATCAAAACTTTCCTGTAACCATTCCAGCCCTTGATGCTGACGATTTGAAATAAAATATCCATTTGACAGAGTAAAGTTTGTATAGGAATCTATCATCTCCCAAGTTTCGTTAATCCCTTTATTTTGCAAGGCCGAGGTTAGCTCAATTTTAACAGTCCATCCGGATTCAGGGATTTGAAAGAGATGCAATGCATATTGAAAGTCAGCTTTTGCCTGACTGGCTTTCTTAATATTGTCCCCATCAGCTTTGGTAATGATAATTCCATCGGCCATCTCCATAATTCCCTTTTTGATCCCCTGAAGATCATCCCCGGCTCCGGCCAACATCAGTAGTAAAAAAAAGTCTACCATACTTCGAACGGCCACTTCAGATTGACCAACGCCCACGGTTTCGACCAATATAACATCATACCCTGCTGCTTCACACAAGAGTATTGCTTCTCTTGTATTGCCGGCTACACCACCAAGAGATGACCCTGTTGCTGTTGGGCGGATAAAAGCATTTAAATTTTTCGAGAGAGTTTCCATCCGGGTCTTATCTCCTAAAATGCTCCCCTTATTTTTTTTACTGCTGGGATCGATGGCCAACACGGCTAATTTTTTATTGATAGAAGTGAGGTACTCACCAAAGGCTTCGATAAACGTACTTTTACCAACTCCGGGCACACCCGTAATGCCGACACGAACGGATTTGCCTGTTCGCGGTAGCAGCTTTTCAATCAAGGACTCGGCCAATACACGATCATCATGAAGTGTGCTTTCAATTAGGGTAATGGCTTGCCCTAGCACAGTTCGATTGCCAGACAATATGCCTTCCTCGTACTGTTGAATACTCAAACGCCTTCCGATAACACTTTTTGTTGCCATAGGACTAATTCTACCAATTTTCTAAATTTAGGGATTGCCAAAGGGCTTTTAATCATAACTCTATGAAAAAATTCTGGCTCCAAAGCCTCTCGATTACTTTGTTTGTTTTTTTTATGCTGTGGGGCGCTAGTAAACTTACTGATTTAAAAATCTTTACCGCCTTTGACGTTATTGGACAAGCGCTAAAAGACTTTGAATTAACAGACTATGCCTTTTCAAGTCTTAGGCCAGATCCGGTGGTTGAGGAAAGGATTGTCCTGGTAAATATCGGTGCGTTGTCAAGAAGAGAGATTGCCCAGCAAATACTGATGATTAACCAATTTAAGCCCAGACTAATTGCCTATGATGGATTTTTTAATTGTGAAGGGGGTCTTCGTGACAGTATCAATTGCCCCGCCTTGCTTGATACCTTAGGAAACTTGATGCTTGCAAGCGCAATCGCTGAAGCCGACAATTTTGTTCTTGGCTCAAAACTTCTGCAGACTGATTCACTGTCTGAGTTTGATGTTGAATACTATGATTCATTGGAATATTCTGATCCCGTATTTGCGAGTGAAGCGAAGAGTGGCTTTGTAAGTCTTCCAACAAATGCGACTTATCAGGATGATGTAAAGCTATGTCGAACCATCTTTCCAAAGTGGAACGTTAATGGAGTTCAGCAATTGGCATTTTCAGTTCAGGTTGCAATGCAGTTCGACTCTGTCAGGGCAAAAAAATTTCTATCCCGAAACAAAAAAGAAGAGTTGATCAACTTTCGAGGAAATATGGAAGTAATGCAATTGCGAATCAATTGCGAAAAGAATGATGAAACAAATACCAGTAACTATCCAACGTTATTTTATACGGTTGATGCTGACCAGCTTTTGCGAGGCGAAGTGCTTCCGGAGCTTTTTAAAGACAAGATTATTTTATTAGGCTACATGGGTGATTACATTGGTCAACCGGCATGGGAAGACAAATTTTTTACGCCTCTAAACAAAAAGGTGGCGGGTCGCGCCAATCCGGATATGTTTGGGTTAGTGTTACATGCGAATGTAGTAACAATGATTCTTAATGGAGATTACATTGATGAAATTCCTAGCTGGGGAACCTACTTGATAGGCTTTGTTATTTGCCTTTTAACGGTAGCTCTATTTATTTTTATTGACAGGAAACTTCCGATGTGGTTTGATGCATTATCTGTTATCATTCAGTTGGTTGAACTTTTACTCATTTCACTTTTCATCATTCAGGCATTTGCCTTATGGAGCTTAAAACTTGATCTAACAGTTGCCATTGGGACTTCCGCCCTGGTGGGGCCATGCTATGATATTTTCAAAAGCTTCCAGAATGAGATAAATAGAAGACTGGACAAACGAAAAAATCAAGTTTTAACTCCCTGAAAGCCAGATTTTGGCATGTGCTTTGAAGATTGTTCCCAGATTTTGTGCACTTAACGATAAAATACTTGTTTGTTACTAAACCACAACGTGTGGTATTAAATCCGTGATACAACTTTTTTTTGTAGATTTGAATAAAAGAGAACAACACAATGAAAAACAGTAAGTTAATTTCAGTTTTTGGCTTGGTTTTAATCGGCTCCTTTTCTTATGGTCAGGATTATGCTTTCAAGGTATTGGCCAATAAAGGTGCAAATGAAGTTAAATCGGGTGACGCGTGGACTCCTGTCAAAACCGGAGCGAGCTTGAAATCAGGGGATGAGCTTAAGATTTCAGAGAATTCCTATTTAGGCCTCGTTCATGCTACAGGTAAGCCGATGGAGTTGAAGCAGTCAGGAAGCTTTAAAGTGGCTGATCTTGCCGCCAAGGTGGGAGGTGGTACCAGTGTACTAAATAAATACACTGATTTTATCCTAAGCAGCAATTCTGCGGAAGCAAAGAAAAACAGATTGAGTGCTACAGGAGCAGTTCACCGTGGCCTTGAAGACATCAAAGTATTTTTACCACAAAATCAGTACTCTGGAATCTACAACAATACTGCCATTATCAATTGGGAAGCGAAAAATGGTGGACCTTACGTGGTTACGCTAAAGAATATGTTTGATGATGAGCTTATGAAGATGGAAACACCAGAGACTTCATTAGAGATAAAATTGGATGACCCTAAATTTGCGAATGAATCAGCTATCCTTGTAGAAGTAAAATCAAAGGCAGATTCAAAAAGTAAATCTGAGCAGCATTTGATAAAGAAGCTCGCGCCCGTAGAACAAGAAAGAGTTAAAAAAGCACTGGCCGAAGAAACGGGTGAGTTAAAGGAAGAAACTGCCCTGAACCAGTTGCTTATGGCTGCCTTTTATGAGCAGAATAAGCTTTTCATTGACGCAATCACAGCTTATGAAAAGGCAATTAGATTAGCTCCTGATGTCACGAGCTATAAGGAGTCATATGAGGAGTTCTTGCTGAGGAATAAATTCAAAGATCCAAAGTAATCGTTTTAAGAAAGTATCAGAAGCCCTTCTGCCAAAACGCAGAGGGGCTTTTAGCTTTAGTAGGGCTTTTCTCCTTCGCTTGTGGAGCAACTTTATTCTTCTAATTTTGTAGACTAACCTAAATGCAACCTCCATGAGTGTTTTAGTCAATAAGAATTCCCGTGTTATTGTTCAGGGCTTTACGGGCTCTGAGGGCTCTTTTCATGCCGGCCAAATGATTGAGTACGGTACAAATGTCGTGGGTGGTGTTACTCCAGGTAAAGGTGGGCAAGTGCATTTAGGAAGACCTGTTTTCAATACAGTAAAAGAAGCAGTAGAAAAGACCGGTGCAGACGTATCCATCATTTTTGTGCCACCTGCTTTTGCCTCAGATTCCATTATGGAAGCTGCTGATGCTGGCATTAAGGTAATCGTGGCGATTACAGAAGGAATCCCTGTAAAAGACATGATGATTGCAAAGCAATTCGTAAAAGAAAAGAAAGTAACACTGATAGGCCCAAATTGCCCTGGGGTAATTACACCAGGAGAAGCAAAGGTTGGAATTATGCCAGGCTTTGTATTTAAGAAAGGAACAATCGGAATTGTATCAAAGTCGGGTACGCTCACCTATGAAGCTGCAGATCAAATTGTGAAAGCAGGATTGGGAATTACAACCGCTATTGGAATCGGTGGTGACCCTATCATCGGAACACCGACCAAGGATGCAGTGGAGCTTTTGATGAATGACCCAGAAACGGAAGCTATTGTAATGATTGGGGAGATTGGAGGTAATTATGAACCTGTTGCTGCCCGTTGGATAAAAGAGAACGGAAATAAGAAGCCCGTGGTCGGATTTATTGCTGGACAGACAGCACCTGCCGGAAGACGAATGGGTCATGCAGGAGCAATCATTGGTGGGGCTGATGACACTGCTGCCGCTAAGATGAAGATCATGCGTGAGTGTGGTATATACGTTGTAGAATCACCAGCATTGATTGGTGAAACGATGATCAAAGCACTTGGCAAAAAATAACTCTCTACAGAAGATCGTTCGCCAGATTTGCTAGTTCTGATCTTTCCCCCTTTTCGAGTGTGACATGTGCATAGAGTTCGTGATCTTTTAGCCGATCAATTAGATAAGATAACCCATTACTTTGTGAATCAAGATACGGGGTATCGATTTGGTGAATATCCCCAGTGAAAATAATCTTCGTATTTTCTCCTGCCCGTGTGATGATGGTCTTCACTTCATGAGGCGTTAGATTTTGTGCTTCATCCACAATAAAGCAGATATTGGATAGACTTCTTCCCCTTATATAGGCAAGGGGTGTGATGACCAGCTTTTCGTTGGTGACCATTTCGGTGATTTTTGAATATTCTTTATCGCTTTCACTATACTGATTTTGAATGAATTTCAAATTGTCCCATAGTGGTTCCATATAAGGGTTTAGTTTTGACTTAATGTCTCCCGGCAAATAGCCAATATCTTTATTACTCAGAGGCACAATAGGTCTCGCCAAATAAATCTGTTTGTATTCTCTCTTTTGCTCAAGTGCTGCGGCAAGCGCAATAAGCGTTTTACCCGTACCAGCCACTCCTTGCATCGAAACCAGCTTGATTTCAGGTTTCAAGACAGCATGTATGGCAAAAGCCTGTTCTGCATTTCTGGGTTTAATACCGTAGGCGTTTCGCTTTTCTACTTGCTCCACCATTCCATTTGCAGAATTGAAAAAAGCGAGTACCGATTTTTTACCGCTTTTAATAATGTAGTAGTGATTTTTCATGGGCTTCTCCTTTCCCAAAACTTCTTCAGGCGGACAATAACCCTTATCATAAAGTAAATTGATGATCCCGGGATCTACTTCGTCAACAACGGTCCTTCCGGTATAGAGCGAACTGATGTTTTGAATTTTACCAGTAGTATAATCTTCTGCTTGCAGACCGAGTGCCTTTGCTTTTAGCCTGAGGTTAATATCCTTTGAAACAAGAATGACTTTCCTTCCTTTTTCTTCTTTTTGAAGATGCAAAGCGGAATTAAGAATGCGATGATCAGCTTTGTCTTCCCCAAATACTTTGTTGGCATCGACCATCCCGTTCCCACCGGTATCCATGACTACTTTGAAATCACCCTTGCCCTTTCCATTGATAGGATTCCATTGATGTAGCATCTGGTCTTTCGCCAGTTTGTCGATCAATCGAATAAACTCGCGGGCCTCAAAGTTTTTTGTGTCATTGCCTTTCTTAAAATTGTCCAGTTCCTCTAAGACCGTGATAGGAATTCCGATGTCATGTTCGTCAAAGTTGAGGATGGAATTATGTTCGTAAATGATGACAGAGGTGTCCAGAACAAAAATTTTCTTTTCTTTTTTGAGTTTGCTCATAGAGGAAGATAAAGTACAAGGGATTGGATCAAAAAAATTTCAATAGGACAAAAAAATAGCGAAGTTATTTTTACCATGGTGAAATCAGGACCCACTGTAAAAACGTTTCTTCGCATCATCTTATGTTGCTAAAGCTAATAAAAGAGGAATACAAAAAGCAAAAGAATGTGTTAATCTTTTGCTTCCGAATTCTAAGTAAGAATTTGAGTATCAAATTCGGGAGTACAAATCTCCCTTTTCGCTGGGCGTGATTCGAAGAACATTTGCCAACACGAGCAGTACTAATTTTTTGGCAGCCCGAAAGCGATTCAGCCTTGCCAGTTTTCTATATTCTTCTAGCGTAATGGTTTTATTCAGCGCAAGGTATTCCATGAGCTGTTTTTCAGACTCGCCATAATTGAACCTAATGTCCTTCTTTTGTTTTGATCTCCTCACAATTTCCACCATTTCGCTACTTGCTTTGATACTCATATCGCTGGCTCTCACATAACTTTCTTTGCTATCCCCGCTGAGCACGTTAAAATGAGGTCTACGCAGGCTTAAGGGAATATCAAGCCTTACCACAAATTGATTTTCATCAAGGGGAATAATTGTTTCCGTGGCAAATAAGGAAGGCCTGCACGCTTTTTGCAACGCTTGTTGAATGACGAGGATTTCTTCTTCAGGATATTTTACTCCTGGAATGGTGCCCTTGTCGTCTACGCCAATCAAAACAGTTCCTCCATCGGTATTCGCGAATGCGATCATTTCCCGAATAATCTTTTCAGGATGAGAAGCCTTTCTTTTGAACTCCAGATGAGGACCCTCGCCTTGATTAACAAGCTTTCTAAGTTCGCTTAATTGCTGCCCATTGATGCTGACGGCCTCGGAGGGGTTCATGGGGATTCAATTTAAGGAGATTAGCGTTTACTTTTATTTCCAAACGACTCATCATCTTCCATATCCTCATCTTCGTCACTTGGTTTTGGTAATGAGAACATGCTGCTTAACAGATCCTTGAACTGAAGTCCGGCTGATAAGTTGTGTTTACTTAGCATACTGTATTCGGCCAATCCATGAAGGGCAAACTCCATGAGGAATAATTTTGCTCTGTCATCCTGTGCTTTGTGAAATTCCTTCACAACATCAGAAAGGCCAGGTACTTTTTTTAACGTGGCCTCGTATTCTGCATTGCTTAGGTCATTCAGCAGGTCAACCGTGTTGCCATCACCAAACCAATCAGTTATTTTTTTATAAGGGCTTTTTTCCTTTTGCTTCCGGTATTTCTCAGGGTCAGGAAAATAATTAACGAATTGTGTTCGTATCGCTTTTCCTACCAGATTTTGTGCTACGATCCCAGGACCCTCTTGTTCTCCCTCATAGACTAATTCTACTTTGCCGGTGATGGATGGCACAACCCCAATGAAATCAGCCACACGGATAAATGTATTTTTTTCACCATTGATAATACTTCTTCGCTCAGCGGCTGCAATTAAGTTTTCGTAGGCCGAGATGGTGAGACGTGCGGACACACCACTTTTAGGATCAATGAATTCACTTTTACGCGCTTCAAAAGCGATTTGTTCCACCAGATCTTTAGCAATCTCAAGCGAGGTGACGACTGTCTTTTGAACATCCTTGATCCGTGCTTCTTGTTGTGTTATTTTCTTGCCGATCTCCAATGTTTTAGGATAGTGCGTGATGATCTGGCTATCAATACGATCTTTAAGGGGTGTTACGATGCTACCTCTGTTCGTATAATCTTCGGGATTGGCTGTGAAGACAAATTGAATCTCCAAAGGCAATCGAAGTTTAAAACCACGAATCTGAATATCTCCTTCTTGTAGAATATTGAACAAGGCTACTTGAATTCGTGCTTGTAAGTCAGGTAATTCGTTGATTACAAAAATGCAACGGTGAGATCGCGGAATTAATCCAAAATGGATAACACGCTCATCGGAATAAGGGAGTTTAAGGGAAGCTGCTTTTATGGGGTCTACATCACCAATTAAATCGGCAATGGAAACATCGGGAGTCGCCAGCTTCTCGGTATAGCGTTCATCGCGATGCAGCCAGATGACGGGTGTCTCATCTCCTAATTCTTTAATCTTATCAATTCCAAATCGTGATATTGGCTTGAGCGGATCGTCATTTAATTCAGAGCCTTCAATTACAGGAATATATTCATCCAGTAAATTGACCATAAGCCTCGCTAAACGCGTCTTGGCTTGTCCACGCAATCCCAATAAATTGATATCGTGCCCCGCCAGGATGGCGCGTTCTAAATCAGGTATTACAGTTTCTTCATATCCCCAAATTCCTTCGAAAACGCTTTGTCTTTTGCGAAGCTTATCAATCAGGTTTGCGCGAAGTTCTTCTTTAATCGTTTTAGCAACATAATCTGAAGCCTTCAGTTGGCCCAGGGTTTTCATCTTCGTCTGGTTTGTCATTAGTAGTAAGAGTCGGGTTGGTCCTGCGCAAGGCAAGTGTGTGAATTATAAATTTTTTCTACGGTTCCTTTTAAAATCTTCAAAGACTAAATTACCAAGTCCTTGTAAGCTGCTATAATACGCGTTGCCATTGTTAGCCTTAGTAAATTCTCTAACGAAAGCTTTCAGGTAAGGATCGGTGGCTATCATGAATGTAGTCACGGGAATTTTTAGTTTTCTGAGTTGCCCTGCTAAGTTTAGGGTTTTACTTAAAATCTTATCGTCAAGACCAAAACTGTTTTTGTAATATTTAATTCCCTGCTTGATACAGGTTGGCTTTCCATCGGTAATCATGAAGACCTGCTTATTGCTGTTCTTCCTTCTTCTAAGAATATCCATCGCCAACTCCAGGCCTGCCACGGTATTGGTATGATAAGGTCCAACTTGTAAATAGGGGAGATCTTTAATTTCAATTTGCCAGGCATCGTCACCAAAGACAAGAATATCAAGTGTATCTTTTTGGTACTTCTTTGTAATTAGTTCAGCCAGGGCCATAGCAACTTTCTTGGCAGGCGTAATCCGATCTTCTCCATAAAGAATCATCGAATGTGAAATATCAATCATCAAAACGGTGGAGGTTTGTGTTTTAAATTCACTCTCAATTACCTCCAGATCTTCTTCGGTCATGGCAAAGTTTTCAACACCATGGTTGATCTGTGCATTTCTGAGCGAATCCGTCATGGATATCTGCTCAAGACTATCTCCAAATTCGTAATCCCGCCTGTCGGTAGTTGGCTCATCTCCACGACCATTGTGCGGTGTTTTGTGGTCGCCACTTTTAGTTTTCTTTAGTTTGCCAAAAATTTCCTCCAAAGCTGACTGACGGAGGTTTTGTTCACTTTTCGGTTTGAGCTTAAATTCACCATTGGGCCCCTCCTCGGAGATGTAGCCATTTTTCTTCAAGTCTTCAATAAAATCACCCACGCCATAGCTTTCGGTTCCTAATTTATATTGACGATCTACCTCTGTAAGCCATTGAAGAGCTTCACCTACATTACCTGAGGTAATTAAAATAAGCTGCATAAATACCTTTAACAGCCTGTCAAAGTCGCTTTTATCACTTTGAGGTGGAGGTGTGTACTTTGAAAATCGATGACCTAGCATGCGTTTGTCTCAGATGTTCTAATTAAACCAAAAATTCAAGGATTCTGTTTGCGTTGGGTTACTTTAATTTTCTATGAAGAATTTACCGGAACGAGAATTTGACGGTTTTGGAACTCACTTAGGAATTTTGCCGTTAAAGACACAAAACCAGATGTTTCGATCGTTTTTTTGAGTAAAATCTAGAATTATGAAAAAATCAGTCGCTTTTTTAATCCTTGGTGTGTCAATAGTGATGTCTTCTTGCTCATCCTATACCTGTCCAACCTACTCTAAGGCACCACAAAAAGTACTAGTTAAGGAGGTCAGAATTTAATGATTGCTTTAGCAATTCGAATAAGCAAAAGGCCTTTCACGGCCTTTTTTATTTGTTGATCTATTTTGCCATGGTTCCGTAAATGTAATCCCATAGCGGAGAAGAAACTCCGAAGACATATTCACCTTCATTGTAATGATGTATGCTATGATTAACCCAAAGTACCTTAAAGAAATTCTTGGGTGGGGGGAAGGCATGAACCATGTAATGTATGGAAAGATAAAACGCGTAGCCGGTAAGAAATCCAGGGAGAAAGGAAAAGACAAGATCACCCATGATCAATCGGAAGAGGAATAAAAGCAACGTGGAGATAGTGATGCTTAAAAGTGGAGGCATCGCCAATCTGTCTTTATCCTTTGGGAATTCATGATGCACCCCATGAATGGTGTATTGGAGTTTTTCCTTTGACTTTGTGGAAGTGCTCATATGAAATAAGTACCGATGCGCCATGTACTCAACCCATGTGAAAGAAATAAAACCAAGTGCAAACATGGCTATTGTTACTATGGCACTTAATTCAGTATGGGAAATACTCCAATAAAGAAGTGACGAAGAGTAAATAAAAAAGATGCTCAGTGGAATAGAGATATGTGTCCGGCTGAGTTTTTCTAAAACCGGGCTTTTAAAAAGTTGCTTAGTGCCTGTATTCTTTGGCTTAATTTCTCGAGTCATATAAATGTAGGTTTCGCATTTATGACAACTGATAATTAATCAACCCCTATCCCTTTAAACAAATACAAAACAAATTTACGGAGCATCAGCATGATGCCCAAGTCAATTAAGAAATGATTTCTCGGTAGTTTTCTCCATTATTTTCTGATAATAATTTTCATACAACGGTAGAATATTGGTGATATCAAACTCTTTAGCTCTCTTTAAAGCACTTTCCTTAAATCGGGGTAAGTTATTCTTGTCCAGAACAAAAAGTGCTTTCCTTGTCATGTCTTCTACATCACCTACGTTGCTCAGGAACCCGGTTACTCCTTGTACATTGAGTTCGGGTATACCGCCCGCATTGGAAGAAATGACAGGTACTTCACATGCCATGGCTTCGAGAGCCGCCAAACCGAAACTTTCTTTCTCGGAGGGCATCAAGAACAAATCAGCAACCGACAAGACTTCTTCTACGGCTTCCAATTTTCCCAGAAAACGGATATCATCACAGATACCCATGTCACGGCACATTTTCTCTGCGCCATCACGCTCCGGTCCATCGCCAATCATCAGGAGTTTGGAAGGAATTTCTTTATGAATATTGTAAAAGATCTGAATGACATCCCCAATGCGTTTCACTTTACGAAAATTGGAGGTATGCACTACGAGCGCTTCATCATTTGGACAGATTGCTTTTTTAAAATGATCTTTCTTTTGTTTTTTAAATTTTTCAAGATCTATAAAATTTGGGATCACCTCAATCTCATTGGTGATTTTGAAAAACTCATAGGTTTGTTTTCTAAGATCTTCTGAAACGGCTGTTACTCCATCTGATTGATTAATGCTGAACGTGACTACCGGTTCGTAAGAAGCGTCTTTCCCGACCAATGTAATGTCTGTACCATGCAATGTGGTTACTACAGGAATAATGATGCCTTCCGTCTTTAATATTTGCTTAGCCATATAAGCTGCCGAAGCATGAGGAATAGCATAGTGTACATGGAGGAGATCAAGCTTTTCATTTTTCACCACACTTACCATCTTGCTCGCCAAGGCGAGTTCATAGGGTGGATATTCAAATAAAGGATAGGAACGGAATTCAACTTCGTGGTAAAAAAGATTCTCATTCAAGAAATCGAGGCGGGAGGGCTGAGAATAGGTAATGAAGTGAACTTTATGACCGTGCTGAGCGAGGGCCTTACCGAGTTCGGTGGCCACCACTCCACTTCCTCCAAACGTTGGATAGCAAACAATACCTATCTTAATCTGATCCACGTAGTTTAGTTTAGTTGGCTGTCTGTTTAGATATTAATTTTTCGTCTGGACGGGTAATACCATATTGACAGAAATTGAAAAATGACTGGTACACCTCATCCTGAATGCGAGAACGAATATTGGTCCTATTAAGTTTACCCCTTCTGTCAGGGAATCTGGAATTTGATAAAAAAACAAAGACCAAATCGAATTCTGGATCAATCCAGATGCACGTACCCGTAAAGCCGGTATGACCAAATCCTTTGGGTGAAAGGAATCGGGATGCTGGACTGCTTGGATCGGCTGATTTCGCCCACCCTAATCCACGGCTACTGTTTTCAAATTGCTTCTGCGAAAACAACTCAACCGTTTCAGACTTATAAAACGAGTGACCGCCATAATTTCCTTTCTGTAAAAGCATCTGGCCAATCTTTATCAGGTCGTTTGCACTCCCAAAGAGCCCCGCATGACCCGCCACTCCCCCAAGCATGGCAGCTCGTTCATCATGAACTGTACCCAATACAAGGGATTTTCTGAAAAGCGTATCCATTTCGGACGGAGCAATCTGTGTAAGAGGGAAATGAGTGAGCGGTAAATAGCCTACTGTACTAGCTCCAAGAGGTTCGTATAAATTTTGACTAAGAAAGTCTTCCATCGGCTGATTAACCAATTGTTCGACCATGCGATGAAGAATCATAAAGCCAAGATCGCTGTAGCGAAGGGAATAAGGGGTGCGTGCTGGTTTAACAAGCATTTCAGATTTTAACACCCACTGCCATACAGAATCCTGAATTAACTTGGCCGCAAATAGATTTGGTGCTACTTGCAATGGATAATTTTCATTTTTTATCGTTGAGTAGTAATGGGAAAGTGACTCGCCTTTTACGGTTTGAGGCCACATGAGCAGAAAGGGGAATAGGCCCGACTGATGAGTAAGAATATCTTTAAGAATAATATCTTTTTTATTTGTGTTCAATAATTCAGGTAAATAGAGGGAAGCTTTTTTGTTGATGTCGATCACGCCTCTCTCATAAAGAAACATTACAGCCTGAAGCGTGCCCGCAACTTTGGTAATAGAAGCCAGATCATAAATCGTCTGGTCGTTTACGGGAATATTATTTTCATAAGTAAGTGATCCAAAGGATTGGTCGAATACTATTTTTCCCTGTTTTGCGATAAGCACAGAGCAGCCCGGTGTTGCACCCGAGTCGATCGCTTCCAGGGCAATTAATTTTATTTTGTTTAAGGTTTGACTATCCATTCCTGCTTCGATCGGCAACGCATATTCAAAACGATCTAAACGTGACGTTTTCAATCCCTGACCTTCATGAAGCGAGGTTGTATTGATAGGCAAAACACCTTCTGCGGATAATCCTCCAAAAATAATCTGTGCGGCAATTTTAGGCATCGCATCTTCTTCGGTATACGCTTCAAGTATCGAAGACAATCCCTCAAACTCATTTGACATCAATGGATTTCTGAAATTGCAAAGAATAACTTCATGGGTTGAAGCAAGTTGTTTTATAAAAGGAGCAATCTCTTTTACAATTAGTGGATTTGGGAAGAGGGAAACGATGACTACATCGGCTTGTAGTAATTTTTGTTTGAGACCAATCGTATCGGAAGCCTTGATGACAGAATGATATTCCAGGTTTGCGTATTTCGAGAGGTAGTGATTAAACTCATTTTGTTTTTCTTCCCCAATGGCAAGTGATATGAAGTGTTTATTATCCAGAACTTTAATTGGGATAGACGAGGAGGCATTCCGAACCAAGGTAACGGCTGCTTTTGCAATCCGGTGCTGCAGTAACAGGGCTTCATCCGAATGAAGTCGGCTCATCAAGTTATCCGGGCTAATTATTTTAGCACGATCAAGACCGACTGCATGCTTTGTTTCAAGAATTTTTATTACGCTAGCATCCAATTGACTTTTTAGTATTGGATTCTTTTTCATTGCTTTTATAATTTTCTTAATGGCTTCACGAGGCTTTAAAGGAGAAATTAAAACATCGTTGCCAACACTGAAGGCGAGAAGTTCAGTTTCGCCCGCTCTTCGTTTACCTGAAGTACTTTGGAGATAGGGAATCTCTGTGAACGTAAGTCCCTTGAATCCGATTTTCTTCTTGAGAATTTCACTAATGAATAGTTCAGATAAGGAAGCGGGGACAAGGCCTTTTTTTTCTTCTGCCGAAAAGTGAAGATGCGTGGTGAGCATTCCACCTACTCCTTCATTGATCAGTCGCTGATAGGGATAGAAGTCCAACGTATCCAATCGATTAAGGTCAAAGCTGAGGGTTTCTGCAGGGCTTGTATTTTCTTTCCCATTTTTTTCCTCACTGGGCAAATGTTTTGCACAGGCTATGATGCCATGATCTTGTAATCCCCTCATAAAGGCCACAGACTTGGCAGCAACTCTTTTTTTATCATTACTGAAGTACCGGAGTGCGATAGAAGAATTCTCCGAAGGCATATCAATATCGGCATGAGGAGCAAAGTTGACATGAATACCTAATAGTTTCATTTGCCTTGCAATTTCAGCACCAGTTGCATAAACAAGACTGTCATTTTGCACGGCCCCTAGGACAAGCGGCTTCTGAAAATTCATCGTGCTATCCATAGTCTGCCCAAGTCCCCATTCTGCATTTATGGCCACCAGCATGGGCACATCGGAGAGTGCTTGTAATTGATTGATCATTCGGGCGTGACTTTCCGGACCTCCCCGCGTTATAAAAAGACCTCCAAAATGATAAATTTTAATCTGTCGCTTGAGTTCATCCAATTCGCCAGGACTGGCATAAGAGGAAATGGGAATCATGAAAAGCTGGCCAATCTTCTCCTGAGGAGATAATGTTTGGAAAACGCTATCCACCCAGTGGTTTTTCAGGTCTTGCGCAGAAAGGCCCGGAATGGTCAAATAGAGCAAAAAAATAAGACAAACTTTTTTCAGGATGCAGTCGTTAGGAATTTTGTAATTGAAAACGAATAGAGGCATTTTTGTCCAGTCAATTGAGGTTGTTAAAGCGGAGAGTTCCAGTTAGCCACCATTGCTGCAAAGTTAATCCCATTAAATATGAAAATCATATCATTGTTTACCAAGGCGCCAAATTACCAAAGGTTCAATTATACCCCGCGCTTTTACGATCCTCAAAAGGAAGAAATGAAAGAAAGGGAATTGCGTATCCAACGAGATTTGGAATTAGAGCGTGGAATGGAAGAACGATCTGAAGTCTATCGGTCCAAGATAGCGGGTTCATTCCAAGCTGCGCGCAGACGGTCCAAAACCTCCTCAGATACATTGCAATCCGGTCTATTGCGGTTTGGTGTATTACTATTCATTGTATTTTTTCTCATTGCTTTTTTGCAATGGGGTAAGGTGGCCATGTACAGTTTTATCCCTTTTGTTCCTCTCTACTTTTATTTTAAGTTTAGAAAAAAGAAGTGATTTTTTTTCTGAAGATCACCCTTCCTCAAAGCCGTTGCTCTAACAAATAAAATTAATGCCGGATATTATTCAGCTTCTCCCCGACTCCATTGCCAATCAAATCGCAGCAGGCGAGGTAGTGCAGCGTCCGGCTTCAGCGGTCAAGGAGTTGATTGAAAATTCTATTGATGCCGGAGCTAATAATATTAAACTCATCGTAAAGGAAGCAGGCAAGATTTTATTGCAAGTCATTGATGATGGGCAGGGGATGAGTGAAACTGATGCCCGCATGAGTTTGGAGCGACATGCCACTTCTAAAATTCGCACAACTGATGACCTGTTCAAACTTCGCACAATGGGTTTTCGCGGTGAAGCATTAGCTTCTTTGGCGGCCGTTTCACATCTGGAGATAAAAACGCGATTGGGACAACAAGACTTAGGAACACTATTATTAGTAGAAGGATCGGAAGTAAAAAAACAAGAGCCGGTCGCGTGCGATAAAGGCACCAGTATCAGTATTCGGAATTTATTCTACAACATTCCAGCTCGGAGAAATTTTCTTAAATCGAATCCTGTCGAGCTTAAACATATCATCGATGAGTTTCAACGCCTGGCACTTGCTCATCCGGAGATAAGCCTGACCCTCATTCATGGCGATGAAATTATTTATGAACTTTCTTCTTGTAAACTTAGCCAGCGAATCATTAGTCTCTTTGGTAAATCCTATCAACAACAACTCGCGGCTTGTCAGGAAGAAACTGCTTTTGTTAAAGTAACGGGATATATCGGGCGACCTGAATCGGCAAAGAAGACTCGGGGAGAACAATTTTTGTATGTCAATCAACGCTTTATCAGAAATAATTATCTCAATCATGCAGTGATGAGCGCATTTGAAGGACTACTGCAAGACGGCAGTTTCCCTTTCTACGTTTTGTTTATTGAAATAGATCCCAAACATATAGATGTTAATGTTCATCCTACAAAAACAGAAATAAAGTTTGATGATGAACGTGCCGTGTATGCCGTGGTAAGGTCAGCGGTAAGGCAAGCCTTGGGTACGCACAATCTTACCCCTGCTATTGATTTTCATGCCGATGTGAACCTTGTCAATAAACTTAGCGGAGCGCAGACCTTCACCAAAGAACAATATTTTGACGAACAGTTTGGCAACTCTCTTCAGCAATCGAACCTGAAGAACTGGGAGAAAATGTTTGAACAAGAGAATCCGGCATCAAAATTATTTCAAAAAAATGCCGAGTTCCAGAAGGAAAGTGCCCTGGATAAAGTGACGTTGCGCTTTGAGAGTTCCATGAACAGAGGAGAAGAATCTCTACGGAAAGAGGAACGAGAAGTTTTGTTCCAACTTCATCGAAAGTATTTGGTACGTAGTGTGAAGGCAGGCTTAATGATCATTGATCAGCAAGCTGCTCATGAACGGGTTTTGTTCGAAAAATACTCATCGTACCTGAAAGGCAATCCGGGTAACAGCCAGCAAAGCCTGTTCCCACAAACGGTAAGTTTCAGCGCTGCCGATTTTGCACTTGTTGAAGAAATGACCTCGGAGATTAAAGCATTGGGATTTCAATTTGAAATCTTTGGCAAGAATACGATTGTGGTATCCGGAGTACCTGCCGATGTTAAAGGAGGTGAAAAGGAACTTTTTGAAGGCCTGATGGAGCAGTTTAAAAAGAACCAATCCGAATTGGCCCTCCCTCCAAAAGAAAATTTAGCACGCTCATTGGCGAAGCGGGCAGCCATCAAACCGGGCCAACGACTTGAACGTGAGGAGTTAAATGCATTGGTGGCTGGCCTTTTCTCCTGCATGAACCCCAATTTTTCTCCCGAGGGTAGTCCAACATTTTTTATTTTTGATACGTCTAAGATTGAAAGTTACTTTGCGCGCTAAGCCAATACATCTAAAAAATCTCCCGAATGTTTAGAGTCACTCCACTGGTCAGGAATATCATTATTGTCAATATTGTTGTTTTCTTGTTTCAAAATCTCGCTTCGAATTTTTATTTGACCGAGCGCATGGCCTTATGGGACATGAATTCTCCGTACTTTAAACCCTATCAGTTTTTTACCTACATGTTCGCCCATGGAGGTTTTGGACACATTTTTTTCAATATGCTGGCCTTGGCCTCGTTTGCCCCTATTCTGGAGAGTCATTGGGGTGATAAAAAATTTCTGACTTTTTATATTGTTACAGGAATTGGTGCCGGAGTAATCTATGCGTTGATTAATTATTTTATTTTTCCCGGAAGTGCGGGAAGTATGTTGGGTGCCTCTGGAGCTATTTATGGAATATTGATGGCTTTTGGTCTTGTTTTCCCGAACTTGGAGATAATGTTATTATTTCCGCCTATACCCATCAAAGCCAAGTATATGGTGTTTATTATGGGCTTTATTACGTACGCCATGGATCGAAGCGGTACCGTAGCTCATTTGGCGCATTTTGGAGGTGCGTTTATCGCTTTTATTATAATCACTTTTTGGAAAAGTCAGGGAAGAGGAAATTGGTGATTGTGTGTTAAGGAAATAGAGGATTTTTAAAAGTTATGCTAGAGGAGTTTAAAAACGCATTTCAACGACCCAATAGTGCCCATGTACAGTTGATCATTATCAACGTCACTATTTTTCTTGCGTTGGCAGTGGTGTATGTTTTTTCAAAAGTCTCCGGCTTTGAAAGTGTCTTCAATGTAATTCACAATCAGTTTTCAATTCCTCCCAAGTTTGTAGAGTTCATCACTCGCCCCTGGACAATTTTTAGTTATGGATTTGCTCACAGCATGACGGATATATTCCATATCCTTTTTAATATGCTGGCACTCTATTGGTTCGGAAAGTTATTTGTAGAGTATTTGGGCAGTGATAAGCTTATTGCCCTGTATTTATTGGGTGCTCTGGCTGCGGGAATTACCTACTTGCTTGTGTTCAATACAATTCCCTTTTTTAAGGAGCGGTCTACCTTCGAAGGAATGGTGGGCGCTTCCGGTGCGATCTATGCCGTCATGGTGGCCACAGCCGTTCTACTTCCCAATTATACTTTTTTCCTTTTATTTTTTGGCCCTGTAAAAATAAAATACATCGTTGGCTTTTACATTGTGCTTTCCTTCTTGGGATCTGTGGGTTCCAATGCAGGAGGAAATATTGCGCACCTTGGCGGAGCGCTCATGGGCTTTATCTACACCAAGCAATTACAAGCAGGCGTAAACTGGGGTGGATGGATTACTATTACGCTCGATTGGTTCAAAGGCCTTTTTAAACCAAGTCCAAGTGTGAAAGTTACCTATCGTAAGTCTGAACCAAAGAAAACGGTTTCCAATTTTAATAAAGCGACTCAGGAAGAGATTGATGTGATCCTTGATAAAATTTCAGATCGGGGTTATGAAAGTCTTTCTAAAGAAGAGAAAGAGAAACTGTTTAATGCCAGCAAGAAGTAGAATTGTGCATTTTAATCCCGAAGGGTAACAATACGCTTTGCCTGCTGTAAGTGTCTTTCATTGTGGGCAACAATGAATTGAAACACATCTCCTAGTTTGAGTTTCACCCAGCTCAAAATTGAAATGGGTATCGTTATCTTATTCATATCGGTTTGCCGCGCCTGTTTCAGATGACTTAAGAACTGTTCTTGCTGTTGAATAAATTCGGCCACTATTTTATGGGGATCCATTTCAATAGGTGGAACATGATTTTTAAAAGCCTTAAACTTTTTCATTTGAGCGCCCGGTTTCATAATGCGGGTGAAGTAGCTGCCTAACCAAGTACTTTTAAACTCAGGATTGGCCGGATAATTTTTGGTCAACCCTGATTTAATTTTGGGTAAGTAGTAATCCCCATAACTATTTAGGTGCCATAGGCATTGTGCTATGCTCCAGCCGCCATTGGTAGCAGGTTTCAGTAATACTTCAGTTGACAGGTTCTGGAAAATTTTTACAGAATCTTTCACATGACTTTCTACCTGTTCTTCTATTACGTCTATCAATTGGGATGCAGATTGAGTTTTCATATGATAATATTGCTTTAGTTTTTTTAGCTTTTATTAAAACACTTTCAAATGATGAACTTGTTTATGCAAAGGTGCACGCGTGGTAAAAATCTATTCTTGGTATTTACCAAGATTTTCTGCAGGCTTAAATGCGTACACTATTAATCAGCTTGCTGAAGTTGGTGGCATCGATGCCAATGTAGTTTGCCAGGTATTTGTGAGGGATCAATTGTAAAATATGTGGACTGCGTTCAAGTAATTTCCTGAACCGCTCTTCAGATGTATAGCATTGTAATTCAACAAGGCGTTCCAATAAACCCGATAACGAAGTCGTGATGCCCTTGCGTATTAGCTTTTCTATGGAAGGGTGCTGCTCAATAAGTGCGTGAAGTTCGTGAGCAGGTGCTTTAAGAAATTTTGAAGGCGTTAGGGTTTCGTAATTATATCTGGAAGGTTGTTGCAACATAAGGGAATCCAATACGCCTCCAAAGGATGGGGTATAGGTAAACACAAGTGTCGCTTCCCGATTTTGATCATCAAAGTAATACACTCGCTGAATGCCTTCGATAACAAAGTAGAGGTACTTCTCTCTTTCTCCGATGATGGTAAGCTGCTCTTTTCTTTTTGCAGAACACTCAGTCCAGATAGAAGAAAATGCATTCCACACTGTTTCCGATAAGGGCTGAATGGCAGTGACAATTTTTTTTAACTCTGGATAGGAATCAACCATGCGAAGTTAGATCATGTTGAGTAACGGTTAAGCAATCCAGTTCGCGATCAGAAAGGCAGCCGCTGCAGCCGCACCACCAACGAGTGTAACACGCAAAGCACCTTTCAATAAAGGCTGACCTGTAAGTTTACTTTTGATTAGGCCAAAAACGACAAGGCATATAGCAGTGATTATGGAAGAATAGATTAACCCCTCTCTGGAGGACTCTGTAAAAAAATATGCGCTGAGCGGGATCAGACCTCCTATGACATAACTAATGCCAATGACGAGGGCGCTTTGGTGGGCTCGGTTTTTATCCGGTCGTTCAAGTCCCAATTCAAAACGCATCATGAAGTCCACCCACTTCTTCGGGTTCTTGGCCATCTCGCGGGCAATCGTTTCTTGCAAGGGTTCACTTACGCCATATTCCGCAAATATCTCTTTGGTTTCTTTTATTTCAATCTCATGCTTGTTTTCAATCTCATCGTATTCGCGTCTTTCTTCCGATTCATAATGTTCAATTTCCGTTCGACCTGCGAGGTATCCACCCAATCCCATAGCAATGGAGCCTGCAGCAATTTCTGCAAGACCTGCGGTGATCACAATGGAAGTAGAATCCAAGACTCCGCTAAGTCCTGCTGCTAGGGCAAAAGGCACGGTAAGTCCGTCCGACATACCGATTACAAAATCCCGGACGACTTGTGGGCTTTCAAAGTGTTCTTCCATGATTAAAACTTATTGGGAAAGTTAAAAAGAAACGGACGAAGAATACCGATAAAAGACAAAAACCTAAAATTCAATTTCCCACTTCATTGTTGAAATGTGAAAGGAGTGAATTCAAGATGACGCCTGCATTGGCAGAGTACATTACTTCTTTGCTGTGTTCATTATACGTGGAGAGCAGTTCGTAAAATTTCTCCTCACTGATGGTGTAGCGTTCCATTATTTCCGCTTTTAGGCCAGCGTCATTAACGATGTCAAGGTAAGGCATGAGCTTTTCATTCTCTGCCATGATCTTTTGCAGCTTTCTTTTTTCTTTTTCAAGCTTGGAGAAATAAGAGAAGTTGACACTTCCGCCAAATCCGATTCCGCTTGTGGGCATGCTGGCATCACCTGCTTTTATTGGCTTGGCTGATTTTAATGTGGGTGACTCGATATGCTTTAGGTTGAGATAGAATTTGCTGTCATTAATTGTTATCTCTTTGAGTAACGTGGCGGCCTCCCGCATTCGTAAAAACAGGGTCTCCTCCTGAGAGGAAACAGGCAAAATTGATTTTGAGTAACCAACAAAGGAAAACAGAAGTGTATCAGTTTCGGTGGCTAGAATTGTGAAGATACCGCTCTCATTGGTAGCGGTTCCTCTGTTGGTGCCTTTCACCTTGACATTTACACCTTGCAGAATATTGAGCGAGGTCGAATCAACAACAATTCCGCTAATCAATTTTTGCGAGTAGCCGATCGTATCGAAAAGCAATAGTAAAAAAAGGAGTTTAAAACATCTCATGGTATGACGATAACGCATAAAACTGAGATGAAGGGATAGTAAGAAAAGTTTTAGAAAAAAGATCAACCCTTGTTTGCCAATTGCCCACAGGCAGCATCAATATCTTTTCCCCTGCTTTTGCGAATGCGTGTTGTGATGCCATTGCGTTCCAGCAAATCCATATACATATTCAGCACACTTTCGGGTGCTTGCTTAAATTCACCGTCATCAATAGGGTTGTATTCAATGAGATTGACTTTGGATGGAATAATTTTGCAAAATTTGAGTAAGGCCCGCGCATGCTCTTCGGTATCGTTAATGCCTTGCCATACTACATACTCATAAGTTACAATGCTTTTTGTTTTTTGATACCAATAGCGAAGTGCGTCACCCAATTCAGCGAGTGAGTTGGTGTCGTTGATCGGCATGATAGATGATCTCGTTTTATCAATGGCAGCATGAAGCGAGACGGCAAGATTGAACTTGACACCATCGTCCGCCATTTTCATAATCATCTTCGCAATGCCCACGGTGGAAACAGTGATCCTCCTCGAAGCCATATTCAATCCCTTCTGCGAAGTAATTTTTTCAATGGCGGAGATTACGTTGGCATAATTCAACAAAGGCTCACCCATGCCCATGAACACAATGTTAGTCAACGGACGATTGAAGAAAAGTTCACATTGTTCCTTAATAGCCACCACCTGATCGTAGATCTCATCAGGACTCAGATTGCGCTGACGCTTGAGTCGGGCCGTGGCACAAAATTTACAGGCGAGGCTACAGCCTACTTGCGAAGAGACGCAGGCTGTTATTCTTTTTTCAGTGGGAATCAAAACCGACTCCACAATGAGGCCATCATAAAGGGTGACAGCATTTTTTATTGTGCCATCTGCACTGCGCTGCATATTATCCACTTTAATGTGGTTGATGACAAAATGTTCCTTCAACATGGCACGCAGTTCCACTGAAAGATTGGTCATTTGTTCAAAGTTCTTCGCGGACTTATTCCAAAGCCATTCATAGACTTGTTGGGCACGAAAAGGTTTTTCTCCATGCCCGGAGAAAAACTCTTTCAGCTCTTCAAGTTTTAATTTGCGTATGTCGCGCTTTACCGTAACCTCGCTCATCATCCTTTTATTTTATCCGGATCTTGGCGCGTGTCGAAGATGTCGGTGATATAAATTGAATTGTTCCGGATGTAATAAATGATTTTGAAATGACTTTCAATGATTCGTCTGTGTGCTTTGTCAGGATTAGAAGTTAAATACTCCCTTTGACCTATATAAGGTTTTTGTGCCAATTCTTCAATCCGATTGAATATTTTTTCAAAAATGGCAGCTATCTTTTCCTTGGGAATTTCCTGTAAAGCCAAAAAATCGAATGCCGTGTTAATACTGATCAAAGCCTGATCGGTAAAGACAATCTTCATTTGTTGCGGGCAATGTGTTCGTTTACCTTGTTTCTAAATTCCTCACTGGTGTAAACCCTTCCCGCTTTGATATCCTCTTCCGCTTTTAGAGCTCTGGAAACTAATTTTGCTTGCAAAAAAGGATCAATAGGTGGGTGGCTTAGCAAATCTTTGACGGCATCAAGAACGGCAGGATCTTCTTCAAGATCAATCCTTTGCTTTAATTCTTCTTTAATCGCAAGTGTATCCATAACCAAATTTAATCATTTTACTTTAGAAAAAACCTTCACTTCGCAGTCACGCATGGCGTTATGAATGCGAAGAGTAGATGCGCCCAACTCGTCAAGTATAAATCGTTGTGTAATCATACCTGATTTTTT
>JANNRV010000012.1:0-11618 GCA_031401775.1 Bacteroidia bacterium
TGGCAAGTATCTTGAGGTGATGAGTAAAAATATTGAAGCGGTTTACAAAGGTCAAACTAGTGAGGAACTGCAGCAGGCGGTGAATGCTCTGGATCGCGTTGCCGATGCTGAAAAGACGAAATGGGAGCCTTACTACTATAGTGCCTATGGTAATGTCATGATGGCGAATCGTGAGCAGGATGCGATAAAGAAAGATGGTTATCTTGATCTGGCATTGGTTGCAGTTGAGAAAGCCAAAGCGATCAATGAAAACGAGTCAGAGATTATTGCCATGGAAGGGTTCATTCATATGATTCGTTTAACAGTTGACCCCGCTACTCGTGGTCAACAATACTCCATCATGGCCATGCAAACTTTTGGTAAGGCGATCAGCCTAAATCCTGAGAACCCAAGAGCATTGTCACTATTAGCGCAAATGCAATTTGGTACCGCACGGTTTTTTAACTCGCCTCCCACTGAAGCCTGCGAAACGGTAGCAAAAGCAGTAGAGAAATTTGAAACATTTAAGTCAGAAAACCCTTTGGCACCGGTTTGGGGTAAAGGAATGACAGAAGCGTTAAAAAGGAACTGTCAATAGGTTGATATTTTTAAACAAAAGTGGTGTTAAGACGCTGAGCCTTTTCATCACTTTTCTTTTTTCTTACCGGTATGAAATGTACGAGAAATAACATCCTTATCTTTACACCATGCCTCCCCTACACAAAGCGTCAGAGTATATAAAAGTGGCGCTGATCTGTTTGCTCGGCTCTTCTGTCACCACTTACTTTACGTGTCAGTCGTGCCATACCAATATTGAAAGATACGTGTGGGTTACTTTTTTCTCGACCTTATTATGGTTTTCACTTTGGATTGGTAACGAATCGCTTACCGTATTTATAAGTTCCAGAATCTCCTGGGTTGCCTTCCCGCTCAAGCGATTTATTATCGGAGTGACCAGCACGGTCGTATTTACGGTGCTCATGGTATTGGCGATCGTCATGGTCTGGGAAAAAGTGATGCATTTCAATTTTGGGGGTTACTTTGAAGTGGTCTTCACCTCACTTATTATTACATTCTTTATTTCACTTTTTTTGCACGGAAAAGAGTTTTTAGTTCGTTGGAGGGCTGCTGCCGTGGATGCGGAGGCTTCAAAGAGAGAAAGTATTAAAGCGCAATATGAAAGCCTCAAGAATCAAGTCAACCCGCATTTTCTTTTTAACAGCCTTAATGCCCTTACTAATTTGGTATACGAAGACCAAGACAAGGCTGCTAAATTTATTAAACAATTATCGGAGGTATATCGCTATGTTTTGGATACGCGAGACCGTGAGATGGTCAGCTTGGAAGAAGAGCTTCGATTTTTGAATGCCTATCTCTTCCTTCAGCAAATTCGGTTTGGCGATAAACTTCAAATTAAAATTGAATTGAACGGAATTGAGTCACAAGTTGCACCATTGGCTTTTCAAATGTTGATCGAGAATGCGATAAAGCACAATGTGATTGCCCTGGACGATCCACTCATTATTAATGTATACTCTGCCAATGATTATTTAGTAGTGGAGAATAACTTTCAGAAGAAGACAGTTTTGAAAGAAGATTCTCCCGGAATAGGGTTGGATAATATCCGTAAGCGTTATTCTTTTTTAAGCGACCGACCCATCGAAGTCATTGAGACCGAGAAACTTTTTACAGTGAAGCTTCCTATTCTCAAAGCGGCAGTTATATGAAAATTTTAATAATTGAAGATGAGCCCCAGGCCGCGCAGCGATTGGAGAATCTCTTGCGATCCGTTGATTCAAAAATGGAAGTACTGAGTATTCTTGATTCGGTTAAGAAATCCATCACGTGGCTAAAGTTGAATCCTCAGCCGGATTTGATCCTTATGGATATCCAACTTGCCGATGGATTGAGTTTTGAGATTTTCGAACAAACTGAAGTGCTGGCTCCAGTGATTTTCACTACCGCATTTGATGAATATGCGCTGAAGGCGTTTAAAGTAAATAGTATTGATTATATCCTTAAACCTTTCGATAAAGAGGAGTTACAGCAGGCATTGAAAAAATACAACCAACTGACGGCTGCCAATCCTAATCCCTCAGGAATGATGGAAAGTATAGGGTATGCCATGCAGATGCTGACCAAAAAATATAAACAGCGTTTTATATTAAAAGTTGGAGAACATCTGAAATCAGTAGAGGTAAGTGAAATATTATTTTTCTTTAGTTTGGAGAAGGCAACATTTTGCCAAACTAAGGAAGGACGCAAGCATATTTTAGATTTCACCCTGGACCAATTGGAGGGATTACTTGATCCACAACGATTCTTCCGAATCAACCGCAAGTACATTGTTGCTGTCGATTCACTTCAGGATATGGTGAGCTATACCAATAGCCGTCTCCGGTTGGTCCTTAAGACGAGTGATGATAAGGATGTGGTCGTAGCACGTGAGCGCGTCCAGGAGTTTAAGGAATGGCTTGATCGGTAAAGAATCATTTCACGACCTAATAGCCTTCCGGCTTAAAGCTGTTATTCATTTTTTCAGCCCGCTTTTTTCGAGGGAGTTTAGTAGTCTCTTGCTCCTGTAAAACCATTATCAAGTTTTTGTGAGCGATCTGAAAGTGTTTCAGGTAGGAATTTCCGGAATCAGGATGTTGATGGAAATTAGGCTTAAGGTAAATCATACTTGTATTTGATTTCCTTTAAGACACGCTTACCTTTAATTACCCCTATCCTTAGTATAAAATAGTTCATTCTCAGATTCTCAGGTAGCGATGAACAGAACAGTGGGCACTTTGTTATATTTATGCTAACTAATTATCAATGAGTCGTCTAAAAAAAATCCTCCTCGGTTTAATTGTAATACTTGCGATTGCTTTGCTCTCACTTGTTCTCTATCTTTTTGTTGATAGCCCTTTTCCCGATTATGATAAATCGAGCCTTATCAAAACGGAAAGCAAGGAAATCGCTGGTGGTAAGGCGGAAACCATTCAGGGTGATTCCGTAATCAAGAATATTTCTTCGAAAGGAGAGTGGTTCGTTGACCCAAGCGGACGTACGATGATCTTGCATGGCATTAATGTGGCTGGAAGTTCCAAGCTTCCTTTCAAGCCTTTAATTGGAAGTCATCAAAAAGAAAATTTCTATGAAAGCGTTTATACTGTTTCCTTTGAAGGAAGACCTTTTCCGTTGGCACAGGCCGATGAGCATTTCAAGCGACTCCGGCAATGGGGTTACCGTTTTATCAGATTGCTTGTTACCTGGGAGGCCATCGAACATGCTGGACCTGATAAATATGATGAAGACTACTTAAATTATATTCGGGAGATTGTACAGAAAGCAGCAGAATATAATATCAATGTTTTTATCGATCCACATCAGGATGTATGGAGTCGCTTTACCGGTGGTGATGGTGCTCCCTACTGGACACTGGAAATGGCAGGATTTGATCCACTCAAGTTTACCGATACAGGCTCGGCATTTATTCATAATGTTAAGGGTGATCCTTTTCCCCGAATGATATGGCCTACCAATTACCATAAGTTAGCTACCGCTACTATGTTCACCCTCTTCTTTGGGGGAAATGACTTTGCCCCCCACTCGAGGATAGACAGCATGAGCATGCAAGATTACCTGCAATCACATTATATAAATGCAATTAAGCAAGTTGCATTGAAACTGAAAGGCCTCCCCAATGTTATAGGTTTTGATATCTTAAATGAACCCAGTGCAGGATATATTGGCATGCCTGATTTGAATGCGTATGGTCTTTTAAAAAATGGAATTATGCCTACACCTTTTGAAGGCATGGCACTGGGTGGTGGTAATTCTTTGGAAGTGGATATTTATGAGTTTGCCTTAACGGGACCAAAGGTCGTTGGGAAGGAGCTGATGAACGCCCACAAGTTTTCTACCTGGAAGGGTGCCGACATTTGGAAAGAGGCTGGCGTGTGGGGTTACGATGAACTTCAAAAGCCTGTTGTGTTGAAGCCTGATTATTTTACTGTCGTGAATGGAAAGACCGTTGATTTTTCAGCGGATTATTTTAAACCATTTGTCTTAAAGTTTAAAGAGGTAATTCATTCCGTAGATACCAGTTGGTTGATCTTCACGGAGCATGCGCTTTTTCACAAGCTGCCGCAGTTCTCTAAGCGAGAGTCGGAAAATATGGTTAATGCCGGGCATAGTTATGATATTGGCACCTTGCTAACCAAAGATTACTCATCGTGGTTTGGTGTGGATGGCACAAAAGGGAAGCCTGTCTTTGGGAAAATGGCTATCCGCAAAATGTTTCATGGTACAATGGCTTCCATCAAAGAGGAAACGAAATGGGCGATGGGAATGAAGCCAATGTTGATTGGAGAATTTGGGATTCCTATTGATCTCAATGAAAAGACCGCTTTTAAAACGGGTGACTTTACCGATCAGGAGGAATGTCTTAATCGTTCCTTCCGGGCGATGGAGTCCAACCAGCTCAGCTATACATTGTGGAACTATACTCCGGACAACGACAATCTACATGGAGATCAATGGAATGGTGAAGACCTTTCTATCTTCAGTAAGTCGCAAAGAAAAAGAGTGGATGACATTAACTCTGGAGGGCGAGCTTTAAAGGCAGCCATACGACCTTATCCTTACAAAGTGGCAGGGGAGCCAATGGAATATTTTTTCGACATGGAAGCCAAAGAGTTTTATTTAAAATTCAATGCTGATAAATCAATCACCGCTCCAACAGAAATTTTTATTCCCCGGTTGCATTTTGGGAAAGGCTTCGAAGTACTTAGTTCACAGGGGAAGTTAGTCTTCGATAAGGAAAGTGACCTACTGATGTTTTATTCCGAAAAATCCGGTGAAAATGTATTGGTTATTAAACAAAGTGAAGCAAGCAAGTGACAATAGTTTGCTACTTCCCTTTATTCATAAATTCTGCGATTAAGCCATGAAAGTGATGAGTTCCTGTTTCGCGAGTCACCGAATAGCGCCCGTGCTTATAGAATCGGGAGCGGATTCCTTTTTGCACATGTTGAACAATGTCTTCGTCCTCCAACTCCACGCCATGGAGATCTGCACCCGCTCCTTGCCTCAGTTTACTTTCGTCCCATACATAGATAAGAAAAGAGACTTTTGTTTTACTCAATCCAACAGGGCGTATAATATTAACGGATAGTCCCCAGGGATAAAAATTAAACATCATGTTAGGAAATACCCAAAAATAATACCCGGCTATTTTCTTTCCGTAATCGGGAGATGACGTTGGAATGTCGAAGCTCATTTCGCCATCCTTGGCAATACCCAGTTGAAGATTCGAATAGCGGAACAGTTCGGTGGAATAATTACCGTAATCAATTATTGAATTCAAACTTGAATGAACAAAGGGAATATGAAAGCCTTCCAGGTAATTTTCACAATACAAAGCCCAGTGGGCTTCAATCATATAGTCACGCGAAAGTTCCGGATGGAAGACGAACTCATTGACAGGCATCCAACCGATACGATCTGTCATTTCCTTAAAAAACAAGGAAGCGGGAATTTTGGCATTCAGGGAGGTGAATAAGAGTTTCCCAAACTGATGAAGCGATAGTTGGCTTAAATTATCTTCTGGTGATGGAAAGTTTTCCACTTCTTTAAACTCAGGCATGGATAAAAATTTTCCGTCAAGGTTAAACCGCCTGCCATGGTATTTGCAGCGGATGTCATTGAGCTGACACGCCTTCTCTACGATAAGATTACCCCGATGAGTGCATACATTAGAAAGGCAATGAAGCTTACCTTCTTTATCGCGGGAAAGTAGAAGAGGTTCGTTTAAAAAGTTCTCCAACAAATTGACGGGAGTTACCCAGCCATTGTTTTTTACCTGGTCAAGATCGCCAACGAACTGCCAGCATTCTGAAAAAATTTTCTCCTTGGATTCTTTCAAATAGGTAGCTTCCAGATAGAAATCGGTTGACAAGGTCTTGGCGTGAGCGATATTGGGATTAATTTCGATGATGGGCATGATATGAAAAATTTCATAAATTTAGTGATAGTGAATGATATTCTTAAAAGTCATTAGCGAGACATTCCCTATTCCATTTAATTAATACTTTTGCCTTATGAATTCAAAATCAATCACCTACTTGACCTGGGCGGCCCGCATCGTTGCTGCTGTTATCATGCTTCAAACCTTGTACTTTAAGTTCACAGGAGCAGAAGAATCAATCTACATCTTTACAGCAGTTGGGATGGAACCATGGGGGAGGATTGGTGTAGGAGTGATGGAGCTAATTGCTTCTTTACTAATTATTGTCCCAGCTACATCATGGATGGGTGCGGGCATAGCCCTTGGTCTTATGCTGGGTGCCATGGGTATGCACCTTACGATTCTGGGAATTGAAGTACAGGGTGACGGAGGGTACTTGTTTTTTCTTGCTTTGGTAGTAGCGATCTGCTCTGCCTTTATTTTGTGGGTAAATAAGGAAGTGGTGATGAGCCTGCTCAATAAAGTTTTAGGTCGAAAATCACAGTAGTTTAGCAACTACATTGTCAAGTGCTTCTTTTACTTCCACTTGATTGCCAAGGTAGGTTTTGAGGCCTTCCAGCAAATAATTAGGAATAACTTCTTTGTTGTTCACCTTTTGTGTAATGTCTTTGATCAGATCTAAAGCATCTTTCTTGGATGAAAAGCCGTCAAGGGTTTCAACTTTGCTTCTTAAGCTCTCCAGCGCTTCTAATTTTGGATTTATAAATGTAGCAGTAGATGAGGCGGCAGCTGCGATACGCGTTTTCTCATCCAAGCATAAATTGTACTCATCAACAATCTTCTCAATGTCTTTTTTACCATAGTCTTCACTTTTTATTTTTTCTTTGATAGAAGGACAATCATCAAGGTAATTGACCATTGTTTTAATAAACAACAGATTAGGTACTTCCATGGAAGTGCCGTCTAGTTTCACGAGCATGCGTCTATCAAAGGTATATAGATTGGGTGAATTAAAAGCATAAAGACTAAGGTAACCATACTTAATAACTTTCATGAAGCGTATGGCATTATCTAGTCCCACGGGCCGGTAAAGTTCTCCTTTAACGGAGCAGATCTTTGCCTCCTTGGCGGTAAACATTTTTTTCTCTTTTCCGACCTTCACCTGTACACGATCCAGTAAATCGAATGATAGTAATTTGATATCACCGCGGATGGTATCACCTTTGTTGGCGATCATATAATCTTGTGCTTTCGAAAGGTGAACTAGCCCGAAGCAGATTAAAAGAAGGAGGAGATAATTCTTCATGTATCTAATCATTAGCCTGCAAGATAAAACTTCCGGACTTGTTATTTATTTTTTTTAGATTGGCAATCAATTAGCTTCTTATGGTCAACTACAACCCCAAGGTTTGGATTAAACTTGTTTTTCACGCCTATAGCCGTCAGGTAATGAGAACCCTTACTCCGGCCATTATATTCATGGCGGCTTTTTCGGCTGGCTTATGCTATTTATTGCTGGACGTTCTGAGACTACATGAGAATGACTTTAAGCCAACCATTGCGATGCACTCCTTATTGGGTATTGTATTAGGTTTGTTCCTAGTCTTCAGAACCAACTCGGCATACGACCGCTGGTGGGAAGGCCGAAAACTTTGGGGTAGTATGGTTAACAATACCAGAAACTTGGCGCATAAGCTTAATGCCTTTTTGGAGAAGGATGACCAAAAGAATCGTGTTTGGTTTGCGCAAATGATACCCAACTTTGTCGTATCGGTTAAGGAGAATTTGCGCGAAGGCGCTAAGCCCAGCGATCTGGATTTAATTGAGGAAGATGGATTTATGGAAAAACTTCAAGGGGTAAGACATCTGCCCAACCGCCTGTCTTCCTTGATGTATGAAAGGGTAAATGACCTTTATAAAAAGAAAGTCATAAGCGGTGATCAGCTTTTTTTGGTTGATAAAGAGTTAAAAGAATTTTCGGAAGTGCTTGGCGCTTGCGAGCGAATAAGAAATACACCGATTCCCTACTCATACACCATGTACATTAAGCAATTTATTTTTATTTATACAATAACCCTCCCATTTGCCTTCGTAACTACCTCGGGGTACATCACCGTTCCCATTGTTGCACTTATTACTTTTGTATTGCTAAGCGTAGAATTAATTGCTGAGGAAATCGAAGATCCATTTGGCCGGGATATCAATGACTTACCTACCGATGAATTGGCGGAAAAAATCAAGGATAATATACGAGAAATCCTCTTGTAATCAGGAAAAGACCACCGTATAAATAAAGTAGAGGATGATCAAGAGAATCATCACTGCATACATGACCAAGTCAACCCGCACATAGGCTTTGTATTGGCTATAGAGTTCTTTTAATCTTTTAAGCATTGTGCCCCTTAAAGTGGACTAAATTTAGTGATTTACAAATTCTAATCTTAATGGTTGGGATTTACTGCCCGGCTTCCTTGATGCAATGGAGAAAGAGAAGTCACGTAGACTAAGGAAAACGAAGAATAATATTTCGATTTGCCTAAACTCTGTTAATTCTGAAAATCCTGATGTAGTTTAAGGCTTTATTTTTGACAAGGCCCTTATGCGTTTACTTTATTCGCTAGTTGCATTAAGTTTACTGACGTTCCCGCTAGTGGCACAGGAATCAGTAACCCAACTGACTAATCCTCCAGGGCTTCGCTGGCAACAGGTAAATACCCTCAACTTCAGGATCCTTTATCCCAAAGGATTTGAAATGCAGGCGCAGCGGATGGCCAACACGCTAGAGCACATTCGCGAACCTGAAGCAGCAACGATGGGCGGTACTCCTCCTAAAAAGATTTCCATCCTTCTTCAGAATCAAAGCGCTACCTCAAATGGCTTTGTAACTCTTGCACCAAGGCGATCTGAGTTCTTTACAATGCCCACACAGAACAATAACCTTACGGGCAATAATGATTGGCTGGACTTGCTGGCAACTCACGAGTATCGGCACATCGTACAATTTCAACATAGTATAACAGGCTTCAATAAATTCGTTTACTATGTGTTCGGTCAGCAAGCTTTGGCAGGATTGGCTTATGTTTCCGCACCTTCGTGGTTCTGGGAGGGCGATGCCGTTGCCACCGAAACAGCTTTTACCCACAGTGGAAGAGGAAGAATCCCTTATTTCGACTTAGTGTTCCGGACCAATCTGCTAGAGGGCAGAGTCTTTAATTATCACAAGCAATATTTACGTTCTTACAAGAATAATATTCCCAACCATTATGTGCTCGGGTATCATATGGTTTCCTATTTACGAAAGAAGATGGACAACCCTGATGTATGGGAAAACATTTCCGGACGCGCCTGGCGCATGCCGATTGTTCCGTTTACATTTTCTAATGCCATCAAAAAAGAATCGGGCCTTTATGTAAAAGATTTATATAAAGAGATGGCGATGGATTTGCAAAAGAAATGGAAAGAGGAACTGGAGGGATTATCCTTTACGCCAAATGAAAGGATTAATCAGCGCAGCACATCAGCCTATACAGATTATTTCAATCCACAAGTGCTGGAGGACGGTCGTATTGTTGCATTAAAATCCGGAATCGGAGACATTGAACAGCTTGCTATCTTTTCTGGCGATGGACAAAAGAAAAGTTTTGTGCAGGGACCGGTGAATCCATCGGGGATTTTTTCTGCAGCCGGAAATAAGATAGTATGGAATGAATATCGTTATGATCCCCGATGGAGAGTCAAAACCTATTCAATGATAATTGGATATGATGTAGCTACCAAAAATAAGAAGATAATCTCAACTCACACTCGCTATGCATCGGCCGCACTTTCTCCGGAGGGTAACAAAGTTGCTACAATTGAGACGGGTACCGACTACCAAAACAAATTGGTTGTACTGGATTATTCAACAGGTAAGAAACTAAAGGAATTCCCTATTCCACCAACTGATTTTATTTCGGTGCCCCGATGGACAGAAGATGGAGGAGCTGTTATCGGACTAAAAACCAATAAAACAGGAAAGACATTAATTCGTGTGGATATAGCTTCTGGAAATTTTACTGATTTGTTCTTCTTTGGTGAAGAAAATATTGGAGCGCCCATTTCTTTTGAAAAATATGTTTTCTACAACTCTCCTATTAGCGGAATTGATAATATCTACGCCCTCGATACTGAAAGTATGGAACGTTTTCAGATAACTTCCAGTAAGTATGGTTCTTATAATCCCGCCATTTCAAAAGATGGTAAGACAATTTATTATAATGAGCAATCGAAGGATGGAATGGATATTGTTAAAATTACTTTTGACCCCTCCATTTGGAAACCAATCGCTGAAGTAACACGGACAGGTAAAGGCTTCTATCAGCACTTGGTTGAGCAGGAAGGAAGACCAACGCTACTGGATAGTATTCCAAGCAAAGTGTATCCGGTGAGTAAACACAAAAGAATAAAGGGATTGATCAATCCACATAGCTGGGGACCTTATACTAATACAAGCCTTTCTTATTTAGATATTGGAATCACTTCACAGGATTTACTAAGTACCACCACAATTGATTTGGGATATCGCTATGATGCTACCGAGAAGACAGGATTTTGGAGAGCAAAAGCAAGTTACCAGGGCTTTTATCCGATTTTGGATTTTGAGTTTACACAAGGAGACCGGTCTGTGGATGAAGGAAATCTCACCTATCAGGAGGTGAATGGTATTGATACTACTCTGGTAACTAAAAACCTCACGTTCAAATGGGAAGAGCAAAAATTTGAAACAGGATTGCGAGTTCCCTTACTACTGACAAAGTCAAAATATCAAACTGAAATTAATGTTGGCAACTTTGTAGGAGTAACCAACGTATCTGATTTTAAGAACAGCATTGATGGGGGTGGGCGAATTATCCCTACAAATTATCCTCAATATATCTTTAGAGACTATGCCGACAATGGCACCTTGTTGTCAAACCATTTTAGTTTCTCCGCCACGAATTTACTGAAGACAAGTCGAAGGGATATTTATAGTAAGTGGGGTCAGTATCTAGCAGTTGAATCATTTAGTACGCCTTATGGTGGTGACTTTAGTGGTAATCAATTTTCGATTTTCACAAGAATGTTTTTTCCGGGTTTTGCAAAGCATCATTCTATCAACGGGTATTGGTCTTATCAAAGTACAGAGATCGCTCAAGCAAATAGTACTACAGGAGAAGGCCTCAATAATTACTTATTCAGAAATCAAATTCCCAGTCCTAGAGGGCAAACCGTCTCAAGGTTTCAGGACTATTACAGCATGTCAGCCAATTATACATTTCCGATTTGGTACCCGGATATAGCGATAGGTCCACTTCTAAATATTCAGCGTGTCCGGGGCAATGCATTTATAGATTATGCCTATGGTCAGAGCAAATCATTTGATCGAAGTCAAGCCTACACCTCAGTCGGAGGTGAATTAAAGTTTGATGTCAACATATTCCGGTTTCTCCCACAACTCGATCTTGGGATCCGCTATTCTTATGCAGTGGAGACCGGTGTAGGAAATGTCGAATTCGTGTTGGGAAACATTGGCTTCTAATGCTTGAAATTCCGCTGAATTGAAGTATTTTTGTTATTCATACTAAAATCTACCGGCAGCAATCCGGATTAAATTCATAGCAATGGCAGAGATAATACGCATGCCCAAGATGAGCGATACCATGAC
>JANNRV010000013.1:0-20610 GCA_031401775.1 Bacteroidia bacterium
GCCCTATGTCAGCAGAGAAAAAGAATTTGAGTTATTTTTTAAGAATGACTGACAACCCTATGTCAGGAGTGTAGGGTAAGATGAATCTCTCATGCCAGTTTAAGGTAATGCAACTGCAATTCTTCCACTATCCCCTGAATAATATTCTTAAGTTCTTCAGGGCTTTCAATCTCTACGCCTCTGCCATAAGAAAGTAACCATCTTGCCAATAGCTGCAGATCAGCTGTAAGAAACTTCATCCTAATTTGTCCTTCCGCCTCTTCCTCAGAAACAAATCCAAAGTAATGCTTAGAATTGCTTATGTACATAGCTTCCTTTTTTTCAAAGAGCACTGTAGCCAACTGCATCTCAACATTTGCCTGTTGGAGACTATTGAAATATTCCTGCATCGTAGAAATGCTTCGTGCTTCAAATATCACTCCGGCTGGCTTCAGTTCTTTAATCCGATCACAGCGAAAATCACGAAAACCATTGCGAAGGCGGCACCAGGCAATTAAATGCCAGGCGGCACTATAGTAAAACAATCCAATGGGCTCTACATCGCGTTGAGTAAGTTCATTCTGCTGGTTGCTAGTATAACTAAGCTGCACAAGCTTTTTACCAACTATGGCTTTTTGCAAATCCGTAAGAAAATACCCCGACTGTGCGGGCAAACTCATTCTTGGTTTTAATACTTCAATATGATCCTGCAAGCTTTCCAAGTGATCTTTTTGTGCTTCATTCAGTACTGACTTAATCTTCATCAAAGCTCCATCAAACGCTATCTGCACCGATTGATCCGTCATCCGCTCCACTAACTTACCCGCCATCATCATTGCGCTAGCCTCCTCCTGACTGAACATAACGGGAGGAAGATGATATCCATCTACAATAAAATAACCCGTCCCTGCCTCTGAACCTATCGGCACTCCCGCCTCCATCAATGCCTTTACATCCCGATAGACCGTACGTAGACTTATCTCAAACCGATTGGCAATTTCTTCTGCCTTCACAATTTTCTTGGATTGAAGTTGAATGAGTATTGCTGTAAGACGGTCGATTCGGTTCATACTTCAAATTTAAAAACAAAAGCCGCCCTACCAAGTTGGAGCGGCTTATGCCAAGAGGTAAAAAGAACTGTTACCAGAACACAGTATAGAGTACAACTAAAATTACCAGAACCAAAAGTGCACCTACAGCAAATCCGGTAGTGGTTTTGAACATGGCCACGTCTACATGAAGTGTATCTTTTGGCTGAAGGTGTACTGGTGTTAACAAACTAATAAGAACCATCACCACCACACAAATCACAAACACAAACCCCATTCGATCGAGAAAAGGTATTTCTACTACTCCTGAAGCAGGATTTAAAGCGGCATAACCGGAGGATTGTAAGAATGAAAGATCGGCATAATCGGGAAGAAACTTGAAGAACACGGAAAGTGCAAATCCTCCAATGATGGCAAACAAGGCAGCGTTCACTGTCGTTCGTTTCCAGAAAAATCCCATAATGAACATGGCAAAAATTCCAGGTGAAACAAAGCCAGTATACTCCTGAATGAACTCGAAGCCACCCTTCTTATCAATACCTAAAAAAGGTGCAATGACTATCGCTAACACCATTGCCACAACAACGGCTAGGCGGCCTGTCCATACCAATGTTTTTTCGCTTGCCTCTTTGTTAATAAAATTTTTGTAGATGTCCAACGTAAAGATGGTAGAAATACTGTTGGCCTTACCCGCTAAGGAGGCCACTACCGCAGCCGTCAGTGCCGCGAAAGAAAGTCCCTTCAGTCCGGTAGGCAACAAATTCAACAATACCGGATAAGCTCTATCTGGATTCATTTCACCGTTGGCCAACATTTCCTGTTGAAACATTCCATTCTTCCAAAGTACATAGGCAGCAATACCGGGAAGCACCACAATAACAGGCATCAAAAGTTTTAGAAAGGCAGCGAAGAGCAGCCCTGTGCGTGCAGTCGGTAAATCAGCTCCAAGGGCGCGCTGTGTTATGTATTGATTGCATCCCCAATAGTTTAAGTTAACCACCCACATAGCTCCAATCAATACTGTGAGCCCGGGAAGGCTGACATAATTAGGATTCGATTGATCAAAAATCATATGAAAATGATCACTCGACTCGCTCATTAGAAATCCCAGCCCCTTCATCATACCCGTTGTATTGAAGTGTTCCGAAACGAGGTTGAGCGCCAGATATGTTGTTGCCAATCCGCCCAGCACCAAAAAAAATACTTGTATCACATCGGTATAACCAATCACTTTCATACCACCCAATGTAATGATGATGGCAAAACCTGCGAGAAAAATCATGCACAAGGTAAAGTTCAATCCAGAGATGGTACTTACTGCCAAGGCACCTAAAAATAAGATTGACGTCAGGTTAACAATCACATAAAGTGATAACCAGAAGAGTGCCATGATCATACTCACTGTACCATTGTATCGCTGGCGCAGGAACTGAGGCATGGTGTAAATCTTATTCTTCAGATAGATGGGCAAAAAGAAAATGGCCACCACAATCAAGGTGGCTGCGGCCATCCACTCGTAAGCAGCAATAGCAAGTCCCATTTTAAATCCATTGCCCGACATACCGATGAACTGTTCAGCAGAAATATTGGAAGCAATGAGTGATGCGCCTATCGCCCACCAGGTCAGTGAGCCTTCTGCCAGGAAAAAATCCTTAGAGTCAGCCTGAAGTTTCTTCTTCCTGTTATAGATCCAGTACCCATATACCGAAACAATGATGAAGTAAAAGAAAAATACGAGGTAATCCGCAGTTTGAAGTCTTTGCATTGTGATATCAATTAGGATTTAGGACAGTTAGAGGGAAACAGAATGAACGCCATCCGACAGTTTTACAGAATAAAAATCAGGTTCTTTTTTAAATGTAGCAAAATATTTGGCAAGGGCCATCTCTTTAAAAGCTTTCACTTTCCCTTTTGCTATGAGATTAATAGTGCACCCTCCAAAACCCCCTCCCATCATGCGCGATCCGATAACTTCGGAACGCTGCTCTTCAGCTAAAGAAACGAGGAAGTCCAACTCCTGGCAGCTTACTTCATACGCCTGGCTTAGACCCCAATGCGTTTGATACATCAGATCACCAAATGCTTTGGAATTAACCTCTTTCAAGAATTCAGCTGCCTTTTGTACCCTTAGGTTTTCTTCCACGATATAGAGACACTTGACAAAGACATCTTCTCCTAATTCATCCTGATGGTCAAAAAGCATGACCCTTGTTGCATCTCTGAGAGAATGAACTGCCGGGTTCTTCTTGTTTAAAATTTTAACACCCAGTTCACAAGCTTCCCGTCTGTCATTATAAGCTGTTGAACCAATTGAATGCTTCACTTTAGTGTCTATCAGTAGAATTTCATGATCTGGAAAATGAAATGGAAGATATTCATGGGTTAGCATTTTGCAATCCAATAGAAGTACTGAGTCCTTCTTAGAAAACAAACTTCCGTATTGATCCATGATGCCTACCCGAGCGCCTATAAAGTGGTGTTCCGAACTCTGGGCAATTTTGGCTATCTCAAGTCTACTTATTCCGAATTGAAAGACTTCATTCAATGCAAAACCAAATCCACAGCAAAGCGCAGCCGAGGATGACATGCCACCGCCAACAGGAATACTTCCTCCAAAAACACAATCCACTCCCCTCACCGGAAGGCCTCTTCGCTGAAAGGCATCGATGACACCCATTAAATAGTTGATCCAAACCTCTCCCGGATTCAAATCGTAGATGGAGAAGGTCACACCTTCTTCCAAATCTTTTGAAAATATATTGCAACGATCATTGCCACTGGACGCTACGGCAAAGACAATATATTTGTCAATCGCAGCCGGCATAGCAAAGCCTTCATTGTAGTCTGTATGCTCACCGATCAGATTGATACGTCCGGGGGCAACAAAAAGAGAAGGCTTCTTGTTAAAGCGGATGATAAAGTCCTCAGCAATACTTTTTGATAAACTCATTCTTATTTCAAATATATTCCCATTCTTGATTAACTATTTATCCTCCAACTCAATCCCAAACTACCCAGAACGACCAATAACAATACCCAGGATGAAGCCATCGTAATCTTGTTTCCTATTTGATATGGTTTGGGTTCAAACTTAAATTCAATTACATGTTTTCCCAAGGGAATTTCAAGCGCCCGAAGAACGTAATCACATCGTAGAATTTGAACTTCCTTTCCATCGATTGTGGCTTTCCATCCTTTTGGATAGTAAATCTCTGAAAAGACGGCCAAACTACTTACTGATGAAACAGATTCATATTTTAAATAAGCCGGATTGGAATCAATCAACTTGATTTGACAAGCGCTGTCATAATCAAAATCTTGAATCTTGAATTTAGAATCATCTATAATAACTACATCCCGTGTATTTACCTCCCCCGTCTTTTTCAGTTCATCTGCAGGTGTACTGACCTTAACTAACTCTTTAACAAACCAAGCCGCTCCGTTGGTATTTGCATTCGGAATAACATTATTGGCATCCGGGCCATATGAAATGTATTTGGCGTTGAGCATGTTGAGTACACCATATTTTTCAAAATTTAAATTACCCCGCTGCGCGTCTTCAATTAATTTTTTTGTTTCTGACGCTATGCAAGAGTCGTACAAATCCTGATACCGCCTGAGCTTGGCACCGTGATAGCCACCCAAGGATTGATGGAAATAAGAAGTCCGGGCTTCCGCCATGGGGTTTTGTAAATTGTAAACCCGGAAGTAAGTTTTATCCTTCATCATCTCCTCATCTGCCGCGGTTGGCGCAAATGAGGATGTACTCCGTTTACGCTGATAATTTTCAGTCGTAAAATAGCGCTTATCAACGATGGCAATATCCAGTGTAATCATGATCGCCAGAAATGCATACAAAGCTATAGCAGGTACTTTCTTACTGATATTGAAATAGAGGATGATAAAAACCGAAACAACAAACGCTAGCGATCGGAAGGCATCATCGCGAAGCAGGCTCTTGCGATCGGCCTGCATTGCTTTTGAAAACCAAGCTGGCAATTGCCCCTCGCCTTCTTTTGTAAAGCTCATCATTCCGGCAAAAATCAAAAGCAACAAACAGGTTCCACCTACAATAGAAACTGCCATAATTAATTTCTTTCGTGTTTCTTTCGTGAGGCCTGTCTCAAAAAACTTTTCCAATCCAATCATTCCCAGTAAAGGCATTGAAAACAGAATGATGACCAAGGCGAAATTGACAGACCTGAACTTATTGTAGCCTGGAAAATAATCAAACATGAAATAATTGAAGGAGGAGAAGCTATCGCCCCAACTTAGCATAAGACTTAACGCACTCAATGGCACAAGCCACCAAACAAATTTTTTATCGGCAAATAAAATACCCAACACAAAAAGAAAAATAACAATCGCCCCTGCATAATAGGAGCCTCCGGTAAAATCTTGTGGCCCCCAATACGCTCCGGTATAACTCGCAAGCCGATTGGCCAATTCATTATCTCCTGAATTAACGAGCGCTTTATAGGTAGCACTATTTTGATCCTGTACAAATGAGTTAGTGCTTGCTCCACCATAGAAATCCGGAATCATCAGCACCAGCGACTCCGTTACTCCATACTTATAGGCAAATGCATATTGCTTACTCAATCCTTTTGCTTGAGACGCTGCGTTTGGCTTGGTTAACTCTGAGGGGCCACGAATTGAATAGCGTGTGTATTCGGTAATCGCCCAGAATTGACCAAAGAAAGTCGCTGCGGCTAAGGCTGCTGCAGGTATCAATAGAATCACATTCTTACAAAAATCTTCTATTTGCTTTAACCTTATTGCATAAACAAGTTGAACTAATCCATACACCAAAACAATCAACACCAAGTAGTAGGTCATCTGCAAATGATTTTCGCGAAGGTGAAGGGCAAGACCTAGAGCGGTGACGGCAAATCCTAAAAGACGTTTTCCTGAAAATCCCAAATGAATTCCGGCCACGACCAAAGGCATAAAAGCAATGGCACCAATGCGTGCATTATGTCCGGCCGATAATCCAATAATCATATAGGATGAAAGTCCGAATGCCAACGCTCCTGCCACAGCAAAGCCCGGCCGCACCTTGAAGGAAAGCAGCATTATATAATAGCAAACGAAAGCAAGAAAAATATTGGCTACCGGATGCGGAAGAAATACCGACATCACCTTCTTCATACCGACAATTACCCCATCACTCCAATCCAAATTTACCAGATAAGCCGGCATACCACTGAACATGGAAGAGGCCCACAGTCCTTCTTCACCGGTTTGATTGCGATAATCCCTCAGGGCTTTGGAACCTGCTTCCCACTCACTGATATCATGTTGACTAATTGCTTTGTTTTCAAAAAAGACCGGACTAAAAAAGAATACCGTGACGATCAGAAATACAAAGGCAGCTAAAGCATGAGGGATAATATGCTCTTTGAAATTGATCTTTTTCATGGACAGGTTTAAAGTCTTGCAAAATAGTAAGGATTGCGTAATAATTAAGTCCCGCTGGCGTATACTCAGTTGTATTTCAATAGTCAAATCACCATTTTTACCCACACTCCAACCTAAAAAAACAACTATGACTTGTCGATTGCCCATCTTCATTTGCCTGTCCCTTTTTATTTGCTCATGTAATACAGATAAGCCTGAGGCAACCGCCTTGGGAAATAGTGAAGCTGAAATTCGCGAGGTTCTAAATCAGCAGGTAGCCGCGTGGAATGAAGGCGACCTTAATAAGTTCATGGAGACCTATTGGAAATCTGATTCCTTGCAATTCATTGGATCCCAAATCACTTCGGGTTGGCAGGCTACACTGGATGGCTATAAGCTAAGGTACCCTAATTTAGCAATGATTGGCAAAACCAGATTTGAGATACTTCGGATTATGCCCATCTCATCCAACGCAAGTCTTGTGACCGGAAAGTTTTTTCTAACCCGTGAGTCAGGAGACATCAAGGGAATCTTTACAGTAGTCCTGAAAAAAATCAACGGAAAGTGGTTGGTGATCTATGATCACTCTTCAGAAATAAAATCCTGATCTCAGAACGTAAGAAGAGCGTAGCCTTTCATTTGATAGTTGGTGAGTGTTGTGAGCATCGACACTCCTATTTTTACTTCGGGCACGAGTTTGGTTCTGTCGATCTCTCGAGCAACTAACGATTGACCGCAAACAACAATTCTTACCCCCGCCCTCTCCAAGGAAGAATATAGATCAAGGTTAGGGTTTGAAACTTTGTATTTCTTCGCATAGGCTTCGTTGTTCATGACGGTATAGGCTGCCTCGCCATGAATAGCCAACACGACATTCATTTTTTCTTTGGCAACACCTCCCACCGAATGAAGATTAAGCATACGAGCCACATTGTTCAATGCCCAGTTCACTTCTTCAGGTTTGTTTTTTACTTCTTTTACTTCGATCACAATCTTATATTCTTGATTGGGGTCAGGGCGCTCTTCCGCATAAGGAATCTCAAAAATGCCACCATAATCTGTAATGACCGGATTCACGCGGTCTTTGTCAGTTTGGGCAAGAAGTGCAAAATTGGATAGCACAAAAAATAGGAGGGTATTCTTTTTCATATTGTTAGAGGTGATCTTTCAAGATAATAATCCCTGCAAATAAGATAAGGACGGCCGTGATCCTTTTAATATAAAGTGGATTAAATTTTCTGGCACCCAGACGAGACCCAATCTGCCCGCCTGCCAATACCGCCAGCAATAAGGGCCAGGTAAAACTCCAATCGGGTGAAAAAGAACGTGAGAACTGTCCCAATAATCCGCTAATGGAATTCATCAGAATAAAAACACTGGCTACAGCAGAAATCCTTTTCGCATCTTCCCAATTAAACAGGTGCAAGATAGGAGAAAGGAAAATTCCTCCACCAATACTTACCAGTCCTGAAAGAAAACCGATTGCTCCACCTAAGCCAAGGTTTAAGTATACATTATCCGACTTGGGGCGCATTGCCAATTTCTTTTCAACCAAAATATCCTGAAACCAAAGAAGAAAAGATGCTGCAACAAGTGCCATCCCGAGAATAATGAAGAAAGTGGATTGCTTAATTGGCCAATACCCACCCAAGAATGCAAGAGGAATGCTTGAAATGAGGAACGGCCAACATCTTTTTAGATTTAAGTGCCCTTCTTTGTAAAATATGAATGTTCCTCCAGCTACCACAATGATATTGCAGAGCAATGCTATCGATCGCATCACTTGAAAGTCAACAAGCATGACCGCCATAAGGGCTAAATAACTTGTACCACCACCAAAACCAACGGAGGAGTAGATTAGCGCGATGATAAAAAATGCTGTTAGTAGCAGGTAGAATTCCATGAAAAGATATTATACATAGTCAATCAACCATGGACCATGGACTATCGACCTATTAATAATTTTGATCATCCTCCAATGGTTGACATCGATTCAATGACAGGTGAACCATTTTTTCTACGTTCTTCCGCTTCAAAACCATCCTTGGGTCTGGAACTAAAGGCATTGAAGAGCACATCTTTAACTTCCTGGTCTGAAAAGCCATCCCGAAACAATTGTTTAATGTTCAATACCCCATCATCATAAAGGCAGGTTTTTAAAACTCCTTGTGCCGTTACTCTGATTCGGTTACATGTGCCGCAAAACGTTCTGCTGAATGCTGCTATGATGCCGATATGCCCCGCATACCCCGGAACTTTATAATGATAAGCCGTTGAGTTTACCGGATCCGTAATTTTTTGAAGTGAGGGATAGTTGGCTTTAATGCACTCCTCTATCTTTTTATACGTCCAAGTCAATGAAGTGTAATGATTGCCTTCACCATTAAAAGGCATCTCTTCAATAAAACGAACAGAGACCGGATAAACTTTTGTAAGCTCAACTAAAGGAATAATGTCCTCAATATTCTTTCCGTCCATTACTACCGTGTTGATCTTAATCGGTATTCCATGCTTCATCAATAGATCAAAAGTTTCCAGAGTTTTGACAAACTCATCCCTTCGGGTAATTATCTTAAAGCGCTCTTTGTCTAACGTATCAAGACTAAGGTTGACAGAAGCGATACCCATTGATTTAAGCTCTGCAATATGTGGCCCGGTTAAAATCCCATTCGTAGTGAGGTGAATGTCCTTTATTCCATCCACACCGGCAATTCTGCGGATCAGTTGCATTAGATCATTTCTGACAAACGGCTCGCCTCCGGTAAGTCTTACTTTGGAAATCCCCATGGAAGCCATTAGCACAATCAGTCGTTCGATTTCTTCAAACGTCAGCAATTCCTTTTTAGGCAGGTACTTAATTCCCTCCTCAGGCATGCAATAGAAACATCGCAAATTACAACGGTCGGTTACGGCCAACCGCAGGTAGTTGATGGGTCGATGATGATTATCGAATAGCTGAGGTGAAATCATTTCTATTTAAAAACGAAATATAGGAATGAACGTTCACATTATTCTCATTGTATATTTGATCTATGAAGTACAAAATAAAGACCTTCGGTATAGCACGTGATATTTTGGGCGCTAAAGAGGTAGGTCTGGAGGTAAACGGTAATCAGGTGGCAGATCTCAGGAAACATCTTTCTGTTCATTACCCTGCTCTTAATGACCTCAATTCTTTATTGATTGCAGTCAACTTAAGCTATGCCGGAGATGATACCCAGCTAAAGGAATCCGATGAAATTGTCTTGATTCCCCCGGTGTCAGGGGGTTAAACAACCATTAAAATTCCATGATTAAAATCACCGATAAACCAATTGATATTCAAAAAGTAATAGAATCCGCCACAGCTCTCGGAGCTGGCGGCTTAAACGCTTTTATTGGCACTGTTCGAAATATAACTAACGATAAACCTGTGCGCTGGTTGGAATACGAATCCTATGAAAGCATGGCAGTGGCAGAGATCAAAAAAATAGTGGATGAAGCTTCTGGTCGTTGGAATCTTCTCGGCCATGCCATCAGCCATCGGGTTGGCACTCTTAAGCCGGGTGAGATTGCGGTGGTAGTGGCCGTTTCAACACCTCACCGGAAGGAATCTTTTGAGGCTTGCCAGTTTATTGTTGATGAGCTAAAGGCAAAGGCTCCAATCTGGAAGAAAGAAGTCTTTGAAGACGGAGAGCAGTGGGTTTCTGCTCACCCCTAACTTCAATATCTTCAACGCTAATACTGACTGAAGACCATCACCCCAAAGGTGACAATGGCCATAGCTACTAACAGTCCCATTCCAGTCACGAGCAGGAGGTCACGGCTAATAGGATTGAGGTGTAATTCGGGGAATAAGTTCTTACCAAGATTTTTCATAGTGCCAACTATTTATTTATCCTAAAAGTAACATTGGATAAAATAATAAGTTCAGCAATATAATCGATTAGAATAGTGACGTAAGATATTCTTGAATCTTGCCCACTTCGCACCATTTTTAATTAGAGGAATGCCTTATGCTTATGGAGCTAAGCTGCATATTTAGTGCTACTTACAAGGAATAGGTGATTAAAAAAGAAGATGTACTAAATGTGCCGGGTGTGTTACTTTCTGCTAAAATCTTTTTTTCCTCCCGTCTTTTCCATTAGCCTTATCTCTTCAATAACAATGTAATGTGATAATGCCTTGCACATATCATAGACAGTAAGTGCTGCAATACTAGCTGCTGTCAAAGCCTCCATCTCTACTCCGGTCTTACCGGTGGTCAAGGCTTGGGTATCGATAATTACCCGCTCGCCCTTTGTTGAAATCGTAACCTGACAATCCTCTAAACCAAGTGGGTGACAAAAGGGAATGATGTCGGCTGTTTTTTTTGCTCCCATCACACCAGCAATAATCGCAGTCTGAAAAACCGGACCCTTCTTAGTAAAGAGCTCATTACCTTTGATTCTGGCTATTATATCTTTTCCTAAATGAACCTTTGCCTGAGCACTCGCAAAACGTTTTGTTTTCTTTTTATCTGAAACATCCACCATTCTGGGATTTCCTGACGTATCAATGTGGGTAAATTGCTTTTTCATTTATCTTTAGCTTAAATGTATCTAAAAACCGTGTCAGGTTGAGCCCGATAGGTATCGGGTCGAAACCTATTTGTTGCTTTTTGAATTCCAAGATGACTTCGACAAGCCTGCCTGGCCGGTAGGCAGGCTCAGTCTGACAAACAATTTGGGTTTTTAAAGATTTCATTAAATCAAAATTAACGATTTCATGGTCAGTGTTGAGGAAGCTACTTCGATTATTCTTTCACATCCATTTACTCCTTCCATCGAAAAAGCAGAAATAATTCTTGCCACTGGCAGAATTCTGGCCCAATCCATCGAAGCAGATCAAGACTTCCCTCCGTTTGATCGGGTTTCAATGGATGGGATTGCAATACAATTTAAAGCGTATCAAAAAGGCACCCGTTCATTCGGCATTCAAGATATTCAGGCTGCCGGTAAGCCTCAATTAAAGCGGGCAGAAGAGATCAAATGTATTGAAGTGATGACAGGAGCCATGTTGCCTGAGGGGACCGACACGGTAATACGATATGAAGACCTTGAAATCAGAGACAAAATTGCCACCATCAAAGCTAATGAGATTCAGAACGGTCAACATATTCACTTCAGGGGCATTGATGCTCGAAAAAATGAAACACTATTGTCTCCCGGAATGAAAATCTCTCCTGCCGAAGTTGCTTTATTTGCTTCTATCGGAAAATCTCAAATAAAAGTTTATACATCACCAAAGATTGCGATTATTTCTACGGGTGATGAGCTGGTTGGGGTTGATGAGGTACCCCTTGCCCACCAAATCAGGAGATCGAATAGCTACGCGTTGCAGTCAGCATTAGCAGAACTAGGACTTAGCTCAACACAATTTCATATAACCGATCAAAAAAAAGCTCTTCAACATAAACTCAAAAAAATTCTTAACCACCACAAACTCATTTTGCTTTCGGGTGGAGTATCGAAGGGCAAGTTCGATTTTGTACCAGAAGTATTAGAATCACTCGGAGTCAAAAAATTATTTCATGGCGTTAGTCAAAAGCCCGGAAAGCCTTTTTGGTTTGGCGTATCCGATCAACATACCGTATTTGCCTTGCCGGGAAATCCGGTATCCACTTACATGTGCTTCTACCGGTTCATTAAACCCTGGATACAGAAAAGTTACGGAACAGAATTTTCATTTCCGCTAGCAATTCTTGCTGAAGATTTTTCATTTAAGCCGGCTCTTACTTACTTCCTTCAGGTGAAAGTGAAAAATGAATCAGGAAAGCTTACAGCCTATCCAACAACGGGAGGCGGATCGGGTGATTTTGCTAATCTCAAAGAGGTTGATGGTTTTTTAGAGCTTTCTGCTTCCCAGGAAAAATTTAACGCGAATGAGGTTTATTCCTTTATTCCATTCCGATCTCACTTGTAATTTGGATTCTATTCAGAAGATCAATCCAATCTTGCATTATCCATTTGGAAGGGCTCTGTGATCAGGTTAACTTTGCAATCCTGAATTTATCTTTTAAAGAAATCAATTAAAGTCCATGTTTGATAGTTTAAGTCTAAAGCTGGAAAAAGCCTTTCAGTCGCTGAAAGGTCAAGGAAGGATCACAGAAATCAATGTTGCAAGCACCATTAAAGAAATCCGGAAGGCTTTAATTGATGCTGATGTTAACTATAAAGTTGCCAAGGACGTCACCGATGAGATCAAAGAGAAGGCCTTAGGACAAAATGTACTTACGGCAATTTCTCCAGGGCAATTGCTCACTAAAATCACTAATGACGAGCTGACCCTTCTTATGGGAGGGGCAAGCGAAGACATAAAGATTGAAGGAAGTCCTGCTGTCATCCTTATTGCCGGATTGCAAGGCTCCGGTAAAACAACCTTCTCAGGTAAACTCGCTAATTATCTTAAGCGCCAGGGCAGGCAAGTTTTATTAACCGCCTGCGACATTTATCGACCTGCTGCCATCAATCAATTGAAAGTATTGGGCGAGCAAATTGGTGTTGAGGTTTATGCCGAACCTGAAAACAAAGATGCGGTCAAAATTGCACTCGCTGCGATTGAACATGCCAAGAAGAACAATTTCCGAATTGTCATTATCGATACAGCCGGTCGACTGGCAATCGATGAAGCTATGATGGATGAGATCGCTAATCTTAAAAAAGCGCTCAACCCTTCAGAGACTCTTTTTGTAGTGGATGCCATGACAGGGCAAGATGCAGTCAATACGGCAAAGACATTTAATGAGCGCCTCGATTTTAATGGCGTGGTTTTAACCAAAATGGATGGTGACACGCGGGGTGGCGCTGCACTTTCCATTCGCAGAGTGGTTGAGAAGCCCATCAAGTTTGTCAGCTCTGGAGAAAAGATGGAAGCGATTGATCGCTTTTATCCGGATCGCATGGCAAGCCGAATCCTGGGCATGGGTGATGTGGTGAGTTTGGTGGAAAAGGCGCAGGAAAATTTTGATGAAGAAGAGACCCGCAGACTGAATAAAAAGATTCGCAAAAATCAATTTGACTTTAACGATTTCTTAACTCAACTGGAGCAAATCAAGAAGATGGGTAACATGAAAGATCTTCTCGGGATGATCCCCGGCATGGGCAAAGCGGTAAAAGATATTGACGTCAATGATGATTCCTTCAAACCTATTGAAGCCATCATTAAATCCATGACCAATGTAGAACGTGAGAATCCTGAACTCATTAATAATAGTAGAAAGACACGCATTGCAAAAGGAAGTGGGACCTCCATTCAGCAGATTAATCAATTACTAAAACAATTTGATGAAATGCGAAAGATGATGAAGACCATGAATAAAATGGGTGGTGGAAAGCGGGCCCTAAACGCGCTGAATCCATTCGGTAGGTAATTTTGCTCTTTGACAACAAAAGAAAAATGCTTTTTAGGAAAACTAAAACTGAATACCCTGCGTTTTAAATGAAGTTTACAGGTTATTCAAAGTGCCCTGTCCTGATCATAGTTGGGATAGGGCATTTTTTCTTTTTAAATAATTTTCACTTAAACCAATTAGTATGAAGCGTTTTATGAATTTCAGTATGCTTGTAGTAGCCGTTACACTATCATTAAGTGCATTGGCACAGAAACCAAGCCCACCGATGACAGCCGAGGGCTCAATTGATGGAGTTAAAATTAAAATTAATTACTCAGCGCCTTCTGCTAAAGGAAGGAAAATGTTGGGCGGTAAAGAGTCTTACGGGTCTGTCTGGAGAACAGGGGCAAATGAAGCCACTGTATTTGAAATAGACAAAGCAGCCAAAATCGAAGGCCAGGCATTGGCGGCAGGGAAGTATGAGCTATTTACCATCCCTGGAGAAACAGAGTGGGTAGTTATCATTCAAAAATACGGAAAGCAATGGGGCGCATACGACTACAAAGAAAGTAATGACGTTCTCCGAGTGAAAGTAAAGAGCGGCAAGCCTGATGCCTTTGTTGAAACTCTAAATATTGGAGTGGGTGCAGGTGCGGTAACCCTCAAGTGGGAGAACACACTTGTGTCTTTCAACGTCACAAAAGGCTAATCATTCAGAAATTCAAATAGAAAGCCTTCCCCCGGGGAGGCTTTTTATTTGCTGAAAATTTGGTTTAGTTTTCCAAAGATTTCATGATATGAAAATTCTTGGGCGTTCAGATCGCGTAGACTTGCCAGGGCTTGGGCTGACAAATATTCATGCAAAAATAGATACGGGTGCCTATACGAGCAGCCTGCATTGCTCAACTGCTCAAGTGGCAGATGGTAAATTGGAATTTATACTTCTTGATGAAGAACATCCTGAGTTTACAGGAATGAAGTTTGTATTCAAAAAATTCACGCAACGTGAAGTAAAAAATTCTTTCGGTGAAGCAGAAATGCGATTTGTCATCAAGACTACAATCAAAGTCCATAATCAAACCATCAATGCTGAATTTTCATTGAGTGATCGGGACAAATTACGCTTTCCAGTTTTATTAGGAAGGAAAATCCTACGCCATCGCTTTCTTATTGATGTAACTGAAAAAGACTTATCTTTCAAAAGTAAACAAACAGGCGTATGAACATCGCCATTCTATCTCGCGACTCCAGTCTCTATTCCACCCGCAGACTAAAAGAAGCCGGTGAAAAACGAGGTCATAAAGTAGAGATCATTGATCATATGAAATGTGTGCTACTCATTGAAAAGAAAAATCCAATGGTGTGGTATAGCGGTCGCAAGCTCGATTACTTCGATGCCGTCATTCCCAGAATTGGTGCCTCGGTTACTTTTTATGGTGCTGCCGTAGTTCGCCAGTTTGAAATGATGAAGGTCTTCACGGCTGTGGAGTCGCAAGCATTGATTCGGTCCAGAGATAAACTAAGAAGTCTTCAAATATTATCCAGGGCTGGATTGGGTATGCCGAAGACAATTTTTATGGATTACTCCAAGGATACACAAGGTGTCATCGAAGCAGTAGGTGGACCTCCGGTAGTTATTAAATTACTTGAAGGAACTCAGGGATTGGGAGTTGTATTGGCGGAAAATAAAAAAGCGGCTCAGTCCGTCATTGAAGCATTCCATGGTGTAAAGGCACGCATCATTGTTCAGGAATTTATCAAGGAAGCAAAAGGAGCGGACATCAGAGCGTTTGTGGTAAACGGTGAAGTAGTAGGAGCCATGCGCAGGCAAGCACGTGATGGAGAGTTCAGATCCAATCTACATCGGGGTGGTATCGCTACTGTGGTAAAACTTGATCGTCATGAAAAACATGCCGCTATAACAGCTGCTAAGAAAATGGGGTTAGCCGTTGCCGGTGTAGACATGCTTCCTTCCAAACGTGGGCCTCTCATCATAGAGGTTAATTCCTCACCTGGTCTAGAAGGTATTGAAAGTGCAACCAAAGTTGACATAGCAGGAAAAATCTATCAGTACTTAGAAAAACATGCGGGCAAGAAAAAAATTCAGAAAGATACCATCAATGCATAAGGTCAATGGACAATGGTCTATTGACAATGGACCTGTTTTTTTACGCTAAAGTTCTATGAAAGAAGTTGCTATTGCCAATCAACCCATTCGTTCTGGAGAATCCAAAGAGATCGTCATCAACATTGCACGGTTGCCATCCCGAACTCAAATCGATACTCCCATTTATGTTTACCGGGGTCTTGAAGATGGGCCTGTTCTTGCACTCACGGCAGGAATGCACGGGGACGAAATCAATGGAATGGAAATCGTGAGAAGGATAATCGATGCAGGTCACAATCGGGTTAAGCGAGGTACGGTTGTTTGCATGCCTGTAATCAATGTCTATGGTTTTCTTAACTATTCCCGTGAAGTGCCGGATGGAAAAGATATCAACCGATCCTTTCCCGGAAGTAAAACGGGATCACTCGCCTCACGGGTAGCCTATCATATGACACATGACATTCTTCCGTTTATTGATTATGGTGTTGACTTCCACACGGGTGGGGCCATGCGCACTAACTATCCACAAGTACGTTGTGTAATGCAAGATTCCACCAATGTAGAGCTGGCCAATGCTTTTCACGCACCTTTTACCATAGACGCACCTTTCCGTCCTCATTCACTTCGACAAACAGCCGCAAAAAAAAATAAGCATATCATTGTTTACGAAGGAGGCGAATCCATCCGTTTTGATCAGCATGCAATTGAAGAGGGGGTCAACGGCACATTGCGATTAATGAAGCATTTAAAAATGATCGATTGGGCGCCAGAAGTCAAAGAAGAAAACAAAATCATCTGGAGCTCATCGTGGGCAAGAGCACGCACAGCAGGTTTATTTCTGGCGGAAATCAAGTGCGGAGATCTCATTCACAAAAATCAAATCATTGGAACATTAACCGATCCCTTCGGAGAATTCAAAGAACAAATCAAATCACCCTCCACAGGTTATGTAGTTGGATTGAATAATAATCCCGTGGTCAATGCCGGTGATGCGCTCCTACACATAGGAATGGACAATTACTGCAAAATTGATGGCAGCAACGGAGAAGATTAGGCCCAGGCTTCCTGCATTTTTCCCTAACGCTCATTCGTAACAATTCCTTAACTTCGTGCGGTAAAAAAAAGACAATGCCTTATTCTAAAATTGTTGGCCTTGGACATCATGTTCCGGAGACCGTCATCACCAACGAATACCTCTCTACCCTCATTGACACGACCAATGAATGGATTATTGAACGGACAGGGATAAAAGAGCGAAGGTATATTGATTCTGCTAAAGATACCGTGGCCAATATGGCGGCCAAGGCCACACGAATTGCGCTGCAAAGAGCAAAACTTACCGAAAAGGATATTGATTTCATTGTTTTCGCTACGATCACTCCGGATTATTTCTTTCCCGGATCGGGTGTTCTGCTCCAGCGTGAATTAGGATTGGAAAGTATTGGAGCGTTGGATATTAGAAATGCCTGCTCGGGGTTTATTTATGCACTATCGGTTGCCGATCAGTTTATTAAATCCGGAATGTATAAGACAATACTGGTAGTGGGCGCTGAGATACAATCTACTGCCATTGACATGACAACACGAGGAAGAAATACTGCAGTGATCTTTGCAGATGGAGCCGGGGCCGCCATCCTTCAGGCGTCCGATAAACAAGGGATACTCTCCACCCATCTGCATTCTGATGGACGCTTTGCCGAAGAACTCTATGTAAGAGATCCGGGGAGCAGTCGCACCCGGGAAGAAAGACAACCTGAGCAAATACTTGACACCACTCACTATAAGGTAGTCATGAATGGCAGTCAGGTGTTTAAGCATGCAGTAGTCCGGTTTATGGAAGTAATCAACGAAGCACTGAAAGCCAATGGGATGAAGAAAGAGGATATTAATTTATTGGTTCCACATCAGGCCAATCTTCGGATCAGCCAATTCATTCAGGAAAAACTCAACCTGAGTGACTCTCAGGTATTTAATAATATCATGCGCTACGGAAATACCACGGCAGCTTCCATCCCCATTGCCATGAGTGAGGCCTGGGCCGAAGGAAGAATCAAGGAAAATGACGTAATTTGTCTGGCTGCTTTTGGAAGCGGATTTACGTGGGCTTCAGCTCTCATCCGTTGGTAAAAAAATAATTTGCATGAAGACTCCCTCCTATAACCCAAGTCCTTTAGAAGTCGATTTTGCCAATGCCCTAATCATCCTTCAGAAGGATATACAAAAGCATTTACAAGGGAACGAAATTGTTAACGTAGAGAGCAACATCAAACGTGACAATCCGATGGTGAAATTTAATCTGGTGGATAAGGATGGTGATACACACGAGATTGTGGTTCGAATTGTGCAGATCCCGGATAAACATTAACAATAAATTTTCCTATAACTTTTCACTAAAACCGAAACCTCTTCGTTTTCGTTTCAGGTTCATACCACTTACCACATGAAGAGAATAATCATCGTATTTCTTAGTCTGACTACCCTCCTAGCCCTTCTTTCGTTCACACCTCCAGCAGAACGTTATTTCGAAATTGCTAAGAATCTAGATATTTTTGCCACCCTATTTAAAGAAGTTAATGCTCTTTATGTAGATGAAGTCAATCCCAATAAACTAGTGCGTACAGGCATTGATGCTATGCTTAACTCACTGGATCCCTACACTAACTTTATTTCTGAAGACGAAGTAGAGGACTATCGCACGCTTAACACAGGGCAATACGGAGGCATAGGTGCACTTACTCGCGAATTTGGCCACCGCACGGTTATTACCATGGTCTATGAAAACTATCCTGCGTATAAAAATGGCCTTCGAATAGGGGATGAAGTGCTGAAAATGAATGGCGTTGAGTTGTCTAAACTTTCTACTGAAGAAGCCAACCATCTCATGAGGGGGCAGGTGGGGACTCCCGTGAAACTTACCGTCAACCGGCCGGGAACGGATGGAGCCCTTGATCTGGAATTCAAAAGAGAAAAAATTAAAATCAGCAACGTCCCCTACTTCGGGATGGTGAATGCTGAGGTTGGCTATGTACAACTCTCCGACTTCACCCCCGAAGCAGGAAAAGAAGTTAAGAATGCAGTGGTTGCTTTAAAAGAAAAAGGCGCCAAGAGCATTATTCTCGATTTAAGAGGCAACCCGGGAGGATTGTTATTTGAAGCGGTTAATATCTGCAACATCTTTATTCCGAAAGGCAAGAAAGTAGTAAGTACTATCGGGAAGGTAGCTGATAGCAACATTGTTTATGAAACATTAAATCCCGCAACCGATATGGAGATTCCCGTGGCCGTGCTGATCAATCGCGGAAGTGCATCGGCATCTGAAATTGTAGCCGGCACATTACAGGATTATGATCGGGCAGTAGTGGTGGGAGAAAAATCCTATGGGAAAGGCTTAGTTCAATTGAGTAGGCCTCTCTCCTACAATTCGCAAGTTAAAATAACGACCGCCAAATATTACACACCTACAGGACGGTGCATCCAGGTATTGGATTATACCCACAGACGTGAAGACGGCAGCGTGGGATCAATTCCTGATTCCATCAAAAAAGAATTTAAGACCTCCAAAGGAAGAATTGTTTATGATGGCGGTGGCATCGATCCTGATATAAAACTTGAGGTACAGGAAGCCGCCTCAATTACACAGGTAATTTTCACCAATGGATTACTCTTTGATTACGCTACACACTACGCATTAAAACATTCCACCCTCGCTCCCGCCAAAGAGTTCAAACTTACCGAAGAGGAGTATACCGAGTTCATGACATGGATAAAAAATAAAGAGTACAATTATCGTTCACCGCTTGAAGTACAGCTTGCCACTTTTACGGAAGAAGCGAAACGTGAAAGAAGTTACAATGAACTTAAACCTCAGCTAGATCAAATCACTGCTCGTTTGGGAGACCGCCATAAGCATGATCTGAATACGTTTAAAGATCAGATCAAATCTCTTTTGGAAGAAGAAATTGCGACACGCTATTATTTGGAAAAAGGAGCTGTAGAGGTGGGGTTCAAATCAGACCCTGAAGTAACCAAAGCTATTGAGGTTCTTTCCAATGCTGCTACGTATAAAAAAATCCTCAACATTCAATAATCATTGAATGAATAGTGCCTGGTGGAAAAAGACTAGAAAATATTTCATTAGTCTCTTTATTTTTTTTGGAACACTGCTCTTACTAGACTCCTGTATGCAGTTTCGCATGAGTCAGCCTGAACTGGATACCTTCTTTGAGAAAAAAAAAAAGAAGGGCACCACACATTTTTACATTGTAGGAAAGCGAAAGATCAATTATGTCATTGCCGGTGACGATCATCTGCCGCTAGTTCTCTTTGTCCATGGCTCTCCCGGCTCGCTGAGTGCCTTTATTGACTTTCTGGGAGATACTGCTTTGTTGAAGAAAGCAAAGGTTGCCTCGGTTGATCGACCCGGTTTTGGCCACTCTGATTTTGGCTATGCCGAGCCTTCGCTGGAGAAGCAAGCTGCCCTGATCAAACCCATTCTGGAGAAACACAAAAATGCCCGGCCTATTATACTGGTGGGTCATTCGCTTGGTGGACCCCTCATTGCGCGAATGGCGATGGATTATCCGGAGTTAGTCGATGGTCTCGTTATTGTTGCCGGTTCTATTGATCCGGAATTGGAGCCGCATGAATGGTTTAGGGCACCACTGGCAACACCTTTTTTAAAATGGATGCTCCCTCGTTCACTTCGCGCTTCGAATGATGAAATC
>JANNRV010000014.1:0-11660 GCA_031401775.1 Bacteroidia bacterium
CTAAATCAAAATACCGGAATGCCTCATCCGTTTTCCCTACCGAAGCCGCAGCAACGCCAAACGAAAAAGAATCAACCTTTCCTTCACGGCTTATTCTTAAAGAAGCATTGTAATTAAAGTAATTACGCATAACCTTATACCTTAGTAGCAATCCATAGTTGAGTGTTTTAACGCGTCACTACATCTAGTTCTTCCATGATCTTCTGTCTTTCAATGATTAAGGCAATATATAATTCTTTCTTTTCGCTGAACAATTTTCTGAATTTTAGTTTTTGTTTGAAATGAAAAAACCATCTGATATATCTCATCGTAAACAAGCCGGAGAAGTAAAATAAAATCAGAGCACAAGCTCCTAGCCAAATGTTTTTGGTAAGCCAACTACAAATCGCAGCAAAAGTCAAATAGCATAGTATGAAAAATACCATGCCCACACCCATTGCAATGGATCCTTTAAATGCAGGATTAATCTTTTTACGTGGTTGCTCATGACCCTCTCTTGCAAAGAGATTTAACTTTCTAAAATAGAAGACCGTTATGTAATACGGGATGGAATTGATAATTAAACCAATCAAAAAGAGGGGAAAAGTAATGATCAGTTCAAGAAGTTCTCTTAAGGAGACCAGAATGGACAATTCTGCAACCGATCTATCGGAAATCCCCAGTTCCCTTATTTTAGCTAGGTAATCATCAAGTTTCAATTCAAGTTTAGCAATGAATCCGGGTTGATTGTCGCTTATCGTTTGTATGGATTTGATGACTCTCTGATAAAAACTAAATTCTTCTTCTTTTTTTACAAACAAGTTCCTGTGATCTTTCTCAAGTTTATTTTTTAATATCAATTCTACTTTTTTTACGACTGAATCAAGTCCTTCGTTTTGAATGTGTAGAATAGTTTTCTGGAGGCGTTCTTCCACTTCATTGGTAAGTCTAATCACCTCCGATTTATCTGATAAGAAGCCACTCGTTGAGATGGGTTCCCCAATGTTAATTAATAAGTCACTCCGAAACCGGTGTGGATTACTATAATTTAATCCAATCGGTATTATTAGTATTTCAGTCTTATTATAGCAATTATCACGACCGCCCAATGCCATCCTTGCAACACCGGTTTTCAATTTTCGGATTCTTTTTTCTGTCACACTGTTTCCTTCCGGGAACACCAGCAGAGCTCCCCCATGTCCAAGCAATTCAAAGCAGCTTGAAAATATAGCCTCGTTGTTGTGGGTTTCTGCTGGATGAATAGTAGGTCGGTAGACCGGAATCATATTTAGTTGCTTTCTAAATAGCCATGATTTGAACCCTTTGCCAAAAAACTCTGCGGCCGCAAGAAAATGAATGGACCTCCCGATGCAAGTAGACACCACCATGGGATCCATAAAGGCGCTGGGATGATTGGCAACAAAGATTACGGGCCCCTTATCAGGGACATGATGACGACCCGTAATCACGATTTTCCGAAAGTAGGAATTAAGCGTTAGCCTGACGATCCATTTTACGATGCTATAGAACACATTTGGGATTAATTAATTCAGGTTGCATATAAATAGTCAAAGGTATTGGAAAAAGAATGTAATTTCACTTTGCCGTCTTGCATTGAGTCGAGTGGAAGCTACCTCACACCATGGTTTTCTGGAATTAAATAATCAATGCACAGTGAAAAAATGCACCCTACTCATTCCTCTTATTTTGTTGATGGGAACCACGTTTGGTCAGAAGTATGTTGACATCGCGAAAATTTACTATGGCAACACGGCTCAGAATAAATTTGAAAACAGTGATTCAAGTACACGTATTAAAGAACTAGGGCTGGACATTACTTTTCCAATTCAAATAAATACGAATGATGCCGTACTGACGGGGTTAATCTATGAAAGGATCGAGACCAAACTTTTTGAAGCTGGCCCTATTGAAAAGATTTCAGTAACAGGAGTAAGAGTGGGCCTCTCAAAGAAGCATTCGGATAAATGGTCAGGTACCTACCTGCTTGTACCAAAATTAGCTTCTGATTTTGAAAGTATTACGGGAAAAGATTTTCAAATTGGTGCGATCCTGTTGATGAAATATACCAAACGAGAAGATTTGAATTATAAACTTGGAGTATATTACAACTCTGAATTGTTTGGTCCTTTTATCGTTCCTCTTTTTGGGCTTTACTATATAAGCCCGAATAAAAGATTTGAAACGAATTTAACATTGCCGTTTCTAGCCGATATGAATTATAAACTCCATCATCGCCTAAACATAGGTATGAATTTCTTTGGGCAAATTCGATCGTATCATCTGACAGAAGTCGAAAGCACAGGTAGCGGTGGATATGTTGTGAAAGGGACCAACGATCTGTACGGCTATTTGAAATTCAATCTCAGTAAGGGATTAAGTATTTACACCAGGATGGGCTATTCGCTGGGAAGAAGTTACAGAGTTTATGATGAAGAGGATAAGATTACCTTTGGTACTGTTTTGCTAAAAGTGGGTGATAACCGCCAACAATTAAATACGGATTTTGCCAATGGATTGACATTTCAACTCACTATGCAATATAGATTTATTCAAGATTGATTTAATTTGGTTCCATACCTCAAGAAGACCCCGTTATGAAATTGGCATTAGACAATAAGAAAGTAGTTCGGGCCTGGTGGATGTACGATTGGGCTAACTCGGTATATAACCTGGTGATCACCACTACTTTCTTTCCTATTTACTTTCTGGGGGTAACGAAGACAGCGTTTGGCGAAAACGATGTTCCTTTTCTGGGTAGAACATTCAAAAACTCTTCTCTTTATGATTTCACATTGGCGTTCGCTTACTTGAGCATCGCCCTGCTTCTTCCTATTCTTTCCTCCATAGCCGATAGTCAGGGAAACAAAAAGAGGTTTATGCAATTTTTTTGTTACCTGGGAGGATTGTCTTGTATAGGACTTTTCTGGTTTGAGGGTTCCAATATCGGATGGGGAATAGCCTGTTTCATTGGTGCAGTAATTGGTTATGCCGGAAGTTTGGTTTTTTACAATTCATACCTGCCAGAGATTGCAGCTATGGAGGACCGTGATAAAGTCAGTGCAAGAGGATTCATGATGGGATATATTGGTTCCGTTATTCTGCAGCTGATTGGTTTTGGTTTAGTGCTTTATTTTCAGGCAAAAGGGGATAAAACATCCGGGCCATTGATTACTTTCTTACTTGTTGGCATCTGGTGGATAGGATTTGCACAGATAACGTTTACCTATTTGCCAAAAGGTAAACCTTCAACTGACAAATCAAGCACGAATTTTTTAACCGATGGTTTCAAAGAACTTGCGAAAGTTCTGAAGCAGATAAGAAGCCTTGGCGTTTTGAATTGGTACCTCGCCTCTTTTTTCTTTTATAGTATGGGTGTACAAACCGTCATGCTGGCAGCCGCAATGTTTGGAAGCAAGATGTTAGGCTTGCCGCCTACCAAGCTTATTATTACACTGGTAGTGATTCAATTAGTAGCCGTAGTGGGGGCAACTTTAATTGCGAGGCTATCAAGCATTTTTGGCAACCTAAATGTACTAATGAGTATCATAGTCCTGTGGATAGCGATATGTGGAGCAGCCTACGTCATTGCCACTGAAAGTGAAGCAGGAGTAAATGTTGAATATTATTTTTACGCACTGGCCGCCTTAGTGGGCTTAGTGATGGGCGGAATTCAATCCTTGAGTAGAAGTACGTATAGTAAATTAATGCCAGTTACCCAGGACACAGCTTCCTTCTTCAGCTTTTATGATATGACAGAAAAAATTGCCATCGTGATTGGCATCTTTACATTTGGTCTTATTGATGAAATCCTTGGAATGAAAAATTCAGTGCTTTCGCTAATTGTATTCTTTATTGTTGGTTTTACTGCATTAGCCATTACACGAAGCAAAGAACTTAAATTAGCCAAGAGTATTTGTGCTGATTTGGAAAGCAAAAATTGATTTCTGGTTTAAGCGTAGGTGGATGGCGATAGGAGATGAAGATCTGCCTGCCGGCAGGCAGGTGTCGTATTCGTGTCTGGATAGGATGGAGGGCATGGCGTAAAGATAGACTTTGGTACGTTGACAGCATTGAATTCATTAAAAACTCCAAATAAGAAAAAAAGTGTTCAAAATGAACACCTTTTAAATTTTGATGTAAGCTTTCGTGAGATGCTACTGCCAAATCAGATTTTTTAACTTAGCTTTTTCCCGTATGGCTTTGATCATGGCGGCATCCAGCATCGTTTCCTCATTCTCTTTTTGACTGTGCGTAGCGATGTACTCCTGGCGCTTTTTGCTCAATTCCTGGATTTCATTCTGAATATTCTTACGCTCATTGGCTTTTTGCGTTACATATCCTTTGCGCTGTTGAGCAGACATTCCTTGCATTTCCTCTGGTAATTGTTCAGAAGGGGCAGCAGCAATTACACTTTCATCTTCCTTCGCTGCGTCCACTAAGTCCCAGGATGAATTTTTATAAGCATGTGAACTTTTTGAAACAGCTCTTTCTACTTTATTACCCATTCCATAGCTTTCTGCATTACTGTCCTGAGTAGCTTGTGCTGCTTTCTTTTGTTCGCCTGATGCGCCATAATAGATATAGGTCTTGTTCAGTCGTTCATTGCATGCATCGATTTTTGAATCATAGGGGGTGGAGATATAGACGGTCTTACGGTTTTGCTCAATACTCATGTAGGTTCCACCCGTCATATCCGCTCCATCCTTCCAATTGGTATGCATACCTTCCTCAAAATCTCCGCAGAATATCGTGTTCACAACTACGCCTTTTTCCTTTGCAACAGAGCAGGCGATTCGATAGGAGACAGAGCCTTGTGTGAACGGTTCATTACCGGCAATGAAAATCATTTTTAAATCCGCCTGGGAGGATGACCAACCAAGCTGGTTCAAGGAAGTCTTGATCACCTGCCCACAAAACTCATTACCTCCATTGGTAGAAAGCGCGAACAATTTTTCGGAGATCAAATCCAAGTCATCCGTTAAGCCACTCACCTGGCGAATGTATCCTTCATCTGATGGCAAGCCATCGTTTCCGTATTCATACAAAGCAATTTTAATGCTGGGCCGCGAACCGTCTCCACATTTTGCGGCTGCCAGTTCGTTTACAATTTTCCAAAGTTGCGATTTGGCCTGATTGATCAGTCCATCCATGCTGTTGCTGGTGTCCAATAACAAGGCAAGCATAATTTGTTGGTCCTTTGCTACAGTTTTTTCAGGCAATGGCTCACCGGAATGAATGGAACTGAAGCCTGTGGCTATGGTCATGCCTAGCATGACAATAGTCACTTGCAAGAAACGAAGGCTGATGATGTTTATGGTTTTCATTTGAAAGTTGTTTAGTTGATGGTAGGATGCATGCTGGAGTCAGATTCCATAAGATTCGGGCCAGAAATTTTTTGGATAATGGAAAGACATCTAAAATCCGCTGGAAAGTGGCAAAATGCAATTCTTAAGTATTGGGAAAATGAATCGAAGGAAGGCTGTATGAGCAGTATTTGACGGCTTAATCCTTATTTTTATACGGCTAAATCCAAACTCCGATGGCTACGCATAATTGGCAAAAAGAAATACAGCCTCTGATCAAGAAATACAAAGGCAAAAAGCACCCGCTGAACTATAATAATTTGTATGAGCTGCTTGTGAGTGTCGTGCTCTCTGCGCAGGATTCCGATCGGAATATCAACAAGCTCGCACCTGAACTTTTTAAAGCGTACCCTGACATGAAATCACTTTCTAAGGCGGACGCTGAATCTCTTTTTCCTTTTATCAGTAAGGTTCGAAACTTTAGAAACAAGACGAAGTGGTTGTTGGAATTGTCGGGGCGGATCAAAGAAAATAGAAACATCCCTACAAGCCTGGATGGATTGACTGACTTGCCGGGCATTGGACGAAAGTCAGCTAACGTGATAATGCGTGAAGTGGGTAGGAAGGCAGAAGGAATTATAGTAGACCTTCATGTGGTGCGAGTGGCTCCACGGCTTGGAATTGCTACGGGTTCAGATCCCAAGAAATTAGAAAAGCAAATGATGGAGCTGTTACTACCCAAAGATTGGGGTGAAGTGGGTATGGCCATTTCTTTTTTGGGTAGAGAAATTTGCAGACCCAAGAATCCTAAATGCCCGGAGTGTGTGATGAATAAAGTGTGTGATTTCTTAAAAGCGAATGCCCGGAAGTAATTTTTATGAGCGAGGCTTCAGCTTAGCAATGATTTCTGCCATTCGTTCCTTCTTTGAGTTTTGACGAATTCTTTTGCTGTATTCCGTATGATAGCGATGCGATTCCAGAAAAGTCTTTTGAACCAGGTTCCATTCCCGTTCGGTCTCCACCACGCCTTGTGCTGTTAATTCTTCCAGAAGCCGGCCGCCTATTTCATAAAAATCTTCACGACCTAGGTAGTCAAGGTCGGCATCGCACAAAATCTTTTCGAGAAGGGTAGTGGGTGATTGTGGAATGTGGGTTGCTAAAATCATATTTCCAATTGATTCAATTTGTTCTTCATTAAAGCCATAGGATGGCAAGGCTTCACGAACCATCGCAACACCTCTCTCTTCATGCTGCTTTGGAGAGTAAATGAATCCGGCATCATGAAAAAGTGCAGCCACCCGAAGAAGCTTAACTTCTTCTTCTCCAAGACGCTCCTCCAGGGCAATGACCAGCGATGCATTTAGTACATCATACACATGTCCAATATTATGATACGGGAGTTTCGGCATTTCATTTTCAAGCCTCTTTATAATGTGTTTCTCTGCACCTGCAAAATCAGGCTCACGGGATGATTGCATTGCAGTGTGTGATTGCTCCCGGATGTTCTTTAAAAGCGGGTCAACATTCCACCAGATGAGGTCAACGTCATTTGTATTTTTTGCTTTCTCTAACCACTGATGCACTGAATGAAAATCCCCGAGTGCCTGGGAGGTATGAACCAAATAGATGTTTACACCTTTCTCGTGTACATCACTCCGCTTGATCAATTCCTCCTGAAGTTCTTTTGCTTTATCCGTTTCTCCAATGCCAACATAAGCTGTAGCAAGATAAGCAACCATGGAAGGTGGTCTTATCTTGGATGTACGAAATCCAGTATGGATGGTTTCAATGGCTTCTTCATACCGTGCGGTCGTTACGTAAATTCTCGCCATGAAATCATAAAGACGGAGTACAGTAGGATACAATTGCAAAGCTTCTTTCAGCGTATCAAGAGCTTCATCATATCGGGTTAACAGGTATAAACTGATGGTCTGGTAGTTGAAATAGGCAACTGTTAAAGGGTCGATGGCTTTTGCTTTGTAGACCAACTGAAGTCCCTCTTCGAAGCGGCCCATCATGTTCAGTAAGTAGCTATTGATATAAAAGACCATCGCATTATTGGAATTCAGTTCGATGGCTTTTGCCAGAAATTTCTTTGCCGACTCGAAATCCTTTACGATAAAAAATTCAACAAAGGCTTTGGTGAGATAGTCATTATCGGTAGGTCCTCTTTTCCAGGCTTCGTTTAAATAGAACTCAATGTGCTTTTGGGCTTCCTGTGGTGAAAGGTCTCCATTCCAGGACATCCGTGCGGAATAGGAACTGGCAAGATTGGAATACGCTTCTTTGAAGTCAGGATCTTTAACAATGGCCTGTTTATAATATTCTGTGGCCGTTCGATAGCCATCAACACTCCATTGATTAAAAGAATGACGACCCTTGAGAAAGAGATCATAGGCTTCCAGGTTTTTTGTCGGAACTTCTTTGAGCTTTTCTGTTTGTTGTGGGTTAATGGAGGAGTTAAGTTCTTTCGCCACCACCTCGGCTATGGTACCCTGAATCTCAAAAATATCATCTTTATCTTCCACAAATACCTTCGACCAGATATGATCGTCCTTCTGAGCATCAATCAATTGAACATTGACACGCACTTTATTGCCGTGTGATTGTGCACTTCCTTCCAATATGAATTTCACACCGAGTTCAGCTGCTATTTCGGGAGCCGATTTAGTTGTCTTTTTATAACGCATGATCGAAGTTCTCGAAATCACACGCAGGTTTTTCAGGCTGGCGAGCTGCACTAAAATGTTTTCTGTAATGCCATCGGCAAAATAATCTTGTGAGGTATCCTGCGCTAAACTCACGAAAGGAAGCACAGCGATCGACTTATTATTCAAGCCAATTGCGGGTTTATCTTCAACTACTGGAACCGGAAGGGGAGTAGCCTCTCCGCTCTGCTGGTTGGGTTGACCCGGCCTGTCGGGAAAGCGAATGCCATTTGTAATTTCTTTAATGGCATTGGCAACTTTGTTCATCTGATCGCGGTAGGACAAACGATTCAGGTTATCTTCTCTTCGGTCATCCGCGCGCAGAGGCCGGTTTACTCCCGGTGATTTAAAAATAAATTCAATGGATCGGAGTATTCCGCCCAGTTCATTTGTGAACACGGCCATGTCATGCGTTTCCAGGTCATGGATCTTGATGGGAAGGATTCTGCTGGCTACATTTCCATTGTTAAGTTTTATGTCCCGGCCAAACGGGTCTTCCTTCGCCACGCGATTGAATGCACACAACTCATGCTGCCAGGCAAAACTTTTTGTGTCGCAATAGGTTTGGGAGACAATAGGAATAAAGATGAGGCTCTTCAACTTGTTCTCGAGGCTCTTGTCTACAATATGCGTTTCGAGCAGCCCATCGTATGGGTTGGTGTCAAAGTAGATATGGATATCTTCCTTAAAAGTCGCCTCCAATTCAGTTTTTAATGCACTTACAAATTCGGTTACCCATCGATCGCCCTTGTTGTCTTTGTGCCGATAGCTGATGAAGATGTCGCTAGAGTATCCCGGAATCAATGACGGCATGGCAGAAAATTAAGGAGTGATATCGTCTTGCAGAAAGGAGAGTAGGATAAGATTGGAATTGCATCAGGCATTACTCAAAAATAGCACTTTTAAGGTCACCGGACGATAAGCTTACCGGGAGTTTAATGAGCCACCCTGGCCATGAAAACCATTCACTTTCAATCCACTACATTATAGATCGTGACTGGATTTGCCTTATTTTTTAACCTTACTTCACTCACCTTGGTGCAGTTAAACGATTGCTTTATTTTATCATAAGCGTTTTCATTGATAATGATTTGGCCTGGGGCCGCCACCGATTGAAGCCGTTGAGCGGTATTCACCACATCGCCTATCATAGTAAAATCTAACCTGCGAAGTGTGGAAGAACCAATATTTCCAGAAATCATTTCGCCACTGTGGTATAGTCTAGCCTGCGCAGTGATGACAAAATCGAGTGGCTTGGTTAGAAAATCGTCCGCCCCTAATTCGTTAGCAGTTTGAGTTATGATATAGTAAAGGCACATGGTGGGGAGATAAAAGTAAACACGAGAGAGAGTGAAGGCACTGAGTTTATTATTCAGTTGCCTATCGATTGAATCACCTGAAATTATGGATTCCAGATTTGTAATATTTTACAAAAATGGACTTGCTATGATTACCCGCCAGATTCTTACCGAAGCGAAACATGCCCTTACCCAATTCAGCTATGTGCCACCCATGCCGGACAGATTCTCAATCGGCCGATACCTGGCTCAAGAGTTATGTGCAGACCTATGTACACCGTGATGTAATCTTTGCTTTTGTATACTGATTTTCTCTATAACAATTCCATCGTATATGAACTGAGTCTTAAATGGCGTGCCGTTTCAATTGGATTATCAAAACGCCTCGCTTTCCAAAAATTAAGATATGGATTTTAATCCCAATTTTCGCCTGTGATGAGAAAATAGGCTTCTTGAGCACCTCAGAAGCTGAAGCATATTCGGTATGAAATGATTAGACTGATCCGATTTTAAAGATCTCCTGCTCCTGATGGGTTTCGGGCAGGATGAACTTTCCGGCAAAGTCTATGGAATAGTTTTGGATACTCAAGGCAAGTTCCATCGCATAAGGTGCACTGGCATATACTTCATCGGCACTAGCATAGGTGTGGAGTTGGCGTACGATTGCAACAGCCGTTCCTTCTATCTTTTTCCCAATGCCGCTCTCGACAGGATCGATCGTCACCGGTCCAACATGCAAACTAATTTTCAGGTTGCCCTTTTTATTAAAGCGGCTCAAGAGGCCGGAAAGAATCTTTGTGAGTTCCGTTGTACCTTCTATGGTGCTATAGGCTACAAGAAGAACATCGCCATTCCAAATCAATCCTATCGGTAGGGGAGACTGACCCTCGACTTTGGCCAGAAGCGATTTCAATAATAACTCTTTTTGATCCGAAGAAGTGTCAGGGAAATCAGCCATGAACAGATAGGCCACGGGTCGGTTTATTTCCCTTACCTGTTCTGTTAGTGGTTCGAGTGAGACAGCTACCGGGTTAACAGGAGAAGAGTTATTGAAGCTATCCGGATTAACATTAAGTATGGTAGTAGGATAGGGCCACATCTTTAGTGTATCACGCGTGCCACCTTGCTTTCTTTTTAAATCCATAGCAGACAACAAGGTGATAAGATAAGGTTTGGTGTGACTGGAATCACTCCTCATGATTGCGGCACCGAAAATAACTCCGGATTGAAGAAAAAAAAGATCATCATAGCCCTTGTAGTTTTCCTCCGTTATAAACGTCACGGGAAATCTCTTGATCAATCGCTCACATCGCTCCACCCAATGCTCACCGGCAAATCGTACGCTTTCCTCCAGAAAATCATTCTTGTCGCAGGGCAAAAATAAATTGACTTCACCTCCGGCTTCTTCCATGGCCTCAGCAAAAAGAATATCACCCCCACAAGCCAATGAACAATAACCGATCTTTGCATTGACCGATGCGATACTGCTGGCTAACGACTCTTTAACTTTCGCTTCGATGCTAGCAGGAAAACGACTCTGCATTCGTCTTGGATGATCGATCATGTGACCAACAAATGCGGCAACGGTCGGTGGCTTGAATATTTTTAGCAATTCGTTGGGTATAGCAACATAATGATTCAACAGCCAAAGCTGATTATAGATACTATTGATCTTTCCCCAGTCGGAAGTAACCATTCCCCGGGCGAGGGTATAAAGTTCTTTCGCTTTCTCTCTATTTTTTGAAATCAGAAATGCTTCAGCCAGCGTGGCTACTTCCCAGAAACTATCATGACTACCTTCCAATAAGCTGATCACTTCCAGCGCAATTTGCTTGCCTTGGCTGGATTGACCGGCAATAGCAGACATGGTTGCTGCGTTGATACCCGTATAATAACTCTTCGTGAAGGTGAAATTTTTTAAATAGGTATCCCGGGAGAGCACGGCATACCGCGGCTCTTTAGTTTTGATAAATAGTTCTTTGTAAATGCCGCCTAAGATTCCTGCTGTTTCGGGATCATCTTGAGACTTCATGTATATGGGCTCGAGGAAGTGCATGGCTGCTTCCGGCACACCACACTTGGACATCGCTAAAGCATATATTCATCGGGCAGTTTGGCGTCGGGTTTTATGCGGCGTTCATGGTCGCGGAAAAGGTCACGGTTTTCACGCGGTCGTATCTGCCCGGCGAGACCGGCTGGCTGTGGACGAGCGACGGGCGCACGGGCTACGAGATCGAGCCGGCGAGCGATCTGTCGCGCGGGACGAAGATCGTGGTGCAGCTCCGCGACACCGAGTTCGCCCAGGCCTCGAACATCGAGCGGATCATCAAGCACTACTCGAATTTCGTGCA
>JANNRV010000015.1:0-29038 GCA_031401775.1 Bacteroidia bacterium
TAAAATTGCCTTAAGTCTAATGTGGTGGGGTACTCCGGACTGATCTTCATCATTGGCGGATCGAAGTTCTTAGGAGTTAAGCTCTTTTCCAAATATCGTTCGGCACCTGCATAAACAGGTGACGGACTAAATGATCCTTGCGTGTGCCCCTGATTCCAAAAGCGACTGATCCTGCGGCCCTCTGCTTCATATGAATTGACCGGGTAGCTATCATAATTTCTTCCACCCGGATGAGCAACATGATACGTACATCCACCAATCGCGCGATGATTCCATTTGTCAACGATGTCAAATACTAAAGGAACATCAGTGCCCAATGTAGGATGCAATGCCGATGGAGGACTCCAGGCTCGGTATCGAACTCCCGCTACAAACTCGCCTTTTATTGCTGTTTCTTTGAGAGGGACAGACGCCCCATTACAAACAACCATGTATCGATCAACGTTGAAGTTTTTTACTTTCACTTCAATACGCTCAACCGATGAGTCTACAAATCGTGCTGTGGCCCCACTGGCCGATTCTTCGCCCAGTACGTGCCATGGTTCAATGCCTTGACGCAAGAGTAGTTCCATGTCTTGCAGCATGATTTTGCCGTGCATGGGAAAACGGAATTCAAAAAACGTTTCCAGCCAAGCCGTTTGAAAGGGATACCCTGCTTCTTGCAGATCGCGCATTACTTCTTCCAAATCTTGCTGCACGTAGTGATGAATCATGTATTTGTCATACAATTCAGTTCCCCAGCGAATTAGTTTTTGTTTGTACGGCTTTTTCCACATCATCGCCACAATGCATCGGATGAGTAACAACTGCACAATGCACATCTCTTTACTTGGAGGCATATCGAAACCGCGCAGTTCCAGAATACCTAATCTTCCCGTTGAGCTATCGGGAGAATATAACTTGTCGATACAAAATTCAGCGCGATGGGTATTGCCTGTGATGTCGATTAGTAAGTTTCGAAATAATCGATCGACTAGCCAGAAAGGAACTTCTTTTCCTTCTGGGATTTGACTGAAGGCAATTTCAAGCTCATACAATATTTCCTGCCGACCTTCATCTACCCGAGGTGCCTGGCTTGTTGGACCAATGAATTGCGAAGAAAACAGATAGGACAACCCGGGATGATGTTGCCAATAAGTAATCAAGCTTCTGAGAAGATCGGGTCTTCTCAACAAGGGACTATCAGCTGGAGTGCTGCCTCCTATCGTAATATGATTACCGCCTCCTGTGCCCGTATGCTTTCCATCGAGCATAAATTTTTCACTGCCCAAGCGGCTGAGCCGCGCTTGCTCAAACAATACATCGTAATTATTGACAAGCTGTTTCCAGCTTTTGGCTGGATGAACATTTACTTCCAATACACCTGGATCAGGCGATACCGATAATTTTGTAACCCGATGATCAAAGGGTGGCTCATATCCTTCAATTACTACTTTCAGATTTAGTTTTTCTGCGGCAGCTTCAATGGAAGTTAGCAAGTCGATGTAATGCTCCAGGTATTTAAGTGGAGGCATGAAAAGATAAAGCTTGCCGTCTCTAGGTTCAATACAAAGTGCTGTTTTAACGATGAAGGTTTCAAACATTGGAACTACTTCCTCCTTGGGTTTTTCTTTTTTATCTTTTTTAGATTCCTCAGTTTCCTCTTCTTTTGGGTACGCAACCTGAAAAAACTCTTTCGGCAGATCTTCCTTCGGAATAGCTAGATCGTGACGCTTTTTAACTTTGTCTGAAAAATTTTCCAATGCTGCAAGTTCTTCAAACGGGCTTCGCTCGACAGGTTTTTGCATTTTCAAATCACTGATATAGGCCAATGATTTCAAGGGTAGCCGTAAACCAATCGCAGAATCACCCGGAAGTAAAATGAGGTAATTGTTTCTGAATTTCCAGGCAGAAGAAATCCACCGATTGTTCCAGTGATTCCATTCCATGGGAATGACATAGCCTGCCGGAGTACCCAAGCCTTTTGCGAGTAATTGACTTAATTTTTGCCGCTCCAGCGGATCATTAAGATTGGATTTGTAGGGATTGATGTTAATAGGCACTTTGTTTTCTTCCCATAAAAAGTAAAAGGCATCTTCCATGGCCGGATGAACGTGCTCTTGAGGAATATTCAAATACTTTGTCAACTCATTGGCCAAACGATGCGCATCGTCTATGGTGAAGTTTGTCGCAGTATCTTCCAGATCAAGCAGTGATTCATTTTTCCAAATCGGCAAACCGTCATTGCGCCAGATGGCTGCGTATTGCCAACGCGGCAACGGTTCGCCCGGATACCATTTGCCCTGGCCTTTATGAATGAACGCACCTTTACTAAACGAATTTTTTAGTTTCTTGATCAGTTGCCCACCTAACTTTCTTTTTTGTGGTCCATCGGCAGTGGTGTTCCATTCCTTTGCTTCCATATCATCTACAGAAACAAAAGTGGGTTCGCCACCCATCGTCATGCGCACATCTCCGGCTAGTAGATCTTCATCTACTTTATTACCGAGCGCAATAATTGTTGCCCATTGTTCTTCTGTATAGGGTTTGGTCACACGAGGATCTTCGTGCATTCGATACACTTCATTCTTAAAATCAAATTTTACTTCGCATACATCCGTCATTCCTGTAACAGGTGCCGCGCTTACCGGATCAGGCGTGCAGCAAAGTGGAATGTGCCCTTCACCGGCAAATAATCCCGATGTAGGATCGAGACCCACCCAACCTGCTCCGGGAATAAATACTTCCGCCCACGCATGCAGATCGGTGAAATCTTTTTCTGTACCTGACGGCCCATCGAGTGCTTTTACATCAGCTTTTAGTTGAATGAGGTAGCCGGAAGCAAACCTCGCTGCCAAACCAAGATGGCGAAGAATTTGTACCAACAGCCAAGCAGAATCTCGGCATGAACCGGAGCGAAGTCCAAGCGTTTGCTCGCATGTTTGTATCCCAGGCTCCAGCCGAACAGTGTATTGCGTGTGCTTCCATAATTCCTGATTGAGCCCAACCAAAAAAGGAATGATCTCTTTCTTTTTGCTGACATCGATCAACTTTACCCATTGTAAAAGAAGAGGTCCATCTTCCGCATATTCAAAATAGGGGAGTAGTTCTTTTTTAAGTTGGTGAGTATACGTGAACGGAAATGCCTCTGCATATTTCTCAACAAAAAAATCAAAGGGGTTGATCACCACCATATCTGCGATCACTTCTACTTCAAAATGGAGTTTGGTGGTTTTGTTTGGAAAGACAACTCGTGCCAACCTATTTCCAAATGGATCTTGTTGCCAATTGATAAAATGGTCTTCAGGCTTAATCTTTAAAGAATACGATAGGATAGGTGTTCGACAGTGTGCAGCCGGTCTTAGCCGGAAGGTATGAGGAGATGAATTAACCGGACGATCGTAGGTGTAAAACGTTTGATGCCGGATAGCCACTTTAATGGACATAGTGCAGGGTTAGTCTTTGCGTGATTAATTTATGTCTATTTTAACGAAGTATACCATCTAGCAAGCAGAAGCTGATAAAAAGTTTTCCCGGTTGGGGAAAGCGGGGATTTAAATCGAGTGCAGAAATATTTCCAATAAGTGGTATTGAGGTCTAATCGCTCTCCCGGTTCTCTTCGTACCAAAGGTCAGTTTGTAAATCATACCCTTCAGCAGCCTGCACCGCAAGTTGGTCACAGCGTTCATTCTCAGGGTGACCGGCATGTCCTTTAATCCAAACAAATTTTGGTTTTAGCTTTTGATGTAAAGGAATGTACCGCTGCCAGAGGTCGGCATTCTTTTTTTTAGCAAAGTTCTTTTTCTGCCAGGTCCATAGCCAGCCTTTCTCTACAGAATCCACCACATATTTTGAATCTGAATAGATTGTAACTGCAATACCCTCTTTTTTAATTGCCTCAAGGCCAATGATCACGGCTAATAACTCCATACGGTTGTTGGTTGTAAGCCGAAACCCTTCGCTGAGTTCTTTTACATGAGAATTGAATTTAAGAATGGTGCCGTAGCCTCCCGGTCCCGGATTGCCTTGTGCCGCTCCATCGGTAAAGATCCGGATCATTCCCCTGCTTGATTGAGTATGTCTTTTTCTACTGCTTCTGAAAACCTCAAGCCTGCCAAGTGTAACTTTTGAATGACCGGTATCACGGAAGGGATAATGTGAAGATGTTTTGCTTTTACAATTATCCCCAGCGTACCTGTATACTCAAGTTTTAGGGATGCGGCTATTTTGCGCGCCTTTAAATCATCAAGAATAACCGAGCAGTTAGGTGTTTCCAGACCGAGAGCGATAGCGGAGGCTTCGCCTAAGTCCAGCGTGGCTTCCAATTCTTTTTGTATGACTTGGTTTTTAGCTGACGCGATTTTTATCCAATCAGGCAGAGGTTTTTTGAATTCCTTTACTATTTCAGGTGTAGTTATAACCTCCTCGTATATTTTTTGAAGCAGACTTAGCTCATTAATTTTTTCTAAGACGATCAAACAACTTGTATCTGAAATTACAACCTTATGCATGAGCAATATCCCTTCGAAGCTCATCAATTGATGTACTAAAAATTGAAAAACCATACTTACCCATCAATTCCAGGAATTGTCTTTTTTCTATGCCTACTAACCCAGCTGCCTGACCTGCTGATAATTTTGCCTGCTGATAAAGTTGACAAGCCAAGATCATTTTCAGGTCAAACTCATTATAGTCGATTGAATCAGGAAATTCCAATGTAATACGTTTCATAAGTTAAAGTTACTAAAATTAGATCATCCCAGACCGAGATTACTTTTGAAAATCTTCACTGCAATCGCCAAAAGGATTACGCCAAACACTTTTCGCAATACGACAAAACCGGATTTGCCTATCTTCTGCTCCAGCCACCCGCTACAGCGTAGTACTATATAGACGAAAATAAGATTGAGAACTATCCCAATCAAAATACTGGACTCTTCATAGACAGCTCTTAACGATAGAATCGTAGTTAATGTACCTGCGCCCGCGATTAGGGGAAATGCGATAGGTACAATAGATCCTGTTCCCTTTGCATCAGGATCGTCTTTGATCAGGTTGATTCCTAAAATCATTTCCATGGCAATGATGAACATAACAATAGCGCCTGCCACGGCAAAGGACCCAACATCAAGGCCAAAAAGTTTTAAAATAGATTGCCCCAAAAAAAGAAACACAATCATGAGGGCTGCTGCGATGAAGGTAGCCTTCTCTGCGTAAATCCTTCCCTCGCGCTGCCTGATGAGGATCACAAAAGGAATAGAACCTAAGATGTCAATGACTGAGAAGAGGATCAGTGTAACGGAAAAAATATCCTTGATGTTCATGGTTAAAATATATCCTCAAAAGTAATCAAAGCAATTGATCAAATTTGACTGAAACCTGGTGCTAATGATATCCGTTGGTAACTATTTTAGTGTAGTATTCTATTAATTGTGTTAATTTTCGGGCTGTGAAGAAAGGTATATTCAATTTTTTAAAAGGGGCCTTAGTGTTAGTGCTGCTGCTGAAGCTGACTTTTATTCTTGATATTCCCCAAAAAGGAACCTTCTCAGTTTTCGCCATTGAGATGAACGAGGCCGAATCGGAGGAGTCTCAAAAAACGGACACTGACAGTGCCGATGAATTTTTAGAAACGCCTTTTCATTGGAAGCATTCCAATCGTTCCATTTTACTACAAGGTATGCTATCTTTTAGGCCAGACGCAAAGGGCCACATTAGGGAAGTAGTGCCGCCTCCACCTCAGGCTTAGGACTTAATTTTCTTCGCTTTTCAATTTCTTTTTTATTCTACTTTCCAATTTTCTATTATGGGAGAAAACCCAGACAATAAGTTATCTAATAATTTAATTTACGATTTACCAGCATCAATTGTTGTTTTCTTAGTGGCTTTACCATTATGCTTGGGTATTGCGTTGGCATCAGGTGCTCCTTTATTCTCTGGCATCATAGCAGGAGTCGTTGGTGGTGTTGTCGTTGGAGCGCTAAGCCGATCTCCTCTTAGTGTAAGTGGTCCGGCTGCAGGCCTCGCCTCCATTGTATTAATGGCCATACAAGATCTTAATTCATTCCCAGCTTTTTTATGCAGTGTTGTTATTGCAGGGCTACTCCAAATCTTACTCGGCTATTTGAGGGCAGGGGTCATAGGTCATTTCGTACCCATTGCTGTAATTAAAGGAATGCTAGCTGCTATTGGTTTGATTTTAATTCTGAAACAGATACCTCATGCCTTTGGGTATGATGTTGACTTCGAAGGCGATGAGAGTTTTTTGCAACCTGATGGCGAGAATACATTCACGGATATTATTCAGGCATGGAATTTCCTTACCCCCGGAGCAATTATAGTGACTATAGTGTCCTTATTAATTTTAATTCTTTGGGACCGACCGGCTTTCAAGAGACACAAAGTAATTAAGATGATACCGGGCCCACTTTTAGTGGTGTTGACAGGTATTTTGTTGAATACGTTGTATACATTATATTTTATGGACTACCAAATAATGCAATCGCATTTGGTTTCTTTTCCCGAAATATCACAAACTACCGGTCTTGCATCCTTATTTACTTTTCCGGATGTCTCACAGCTTCTGAATCCAAAAATTTATACTATCGCTATCACGCTGGCATTGGTCGCAAGTTTGGAAACGCTGTTGAGCATTGAAGCAGCGGATAGACTCGATCCGTACAAGCGAATTACTCCTTTGAATCATGAATTGAAATCGCAAGGAGTTGCCAATGTAGTATCCGGAGTATTAGGCGGCCTTCCCGTGACTTCCGTGATTGTGCGCACCTCTGCAAATGTAGCGGCCGGTGCCCGATCGAAGCTATCAGCAATTGCCCACGGAGTATTATTGGGTGGCGCTGTATTACTATTTCCAAGGTTTCTTGAACTCATCCCTCTTTCGAGCCTTGCTGCAATTTTACTGATGGTTGGTTATAAGCTTACCTCACTCAAAGTAGTAAAGGAAATTTATGAGAAGGGGGTTACTCAATTTTTGCCCTTTGTTGTCACGATTATCGCCATTCTGTTTTCTGATTTACTTGTTGGTGTATTTATTGGATTATTAGTTTCTCTGTTTTTCGTGATCAAGACAAATTTTAAGTCAGCTATCTTTCTCATGAATGATGGTAATAATTTTATTATAAAATTTACGAAAGACGTTTCTTTCTTAAATAAGTCTTCTTTGCGAAGAGCTTTAGAGAAAATACCTGCCGGAGCGAGTCTGATGGTTGATGGAGCCAATGCTGAGTTTATTGATCAGGATATTATGGCTATACTTGAAGATTATCGGAGTGAGGCTACTTCAAAGAATATCTCTCTGGAATTTAAGAAATCAAACCGAGCAATGAATTCCTTTTTTAGGCAAGCTGAATAATACAACTTATGCGAAACCGATGAAATGAAATTAACCACAAAATACAGAAGCAACAAATATGAAAACCTACGAAAAACTTTTATTGGAGAATAAGGCCTGGGCAAAAGAACACGTGCAGGCAGATAAGAATTTTTTTCTTCGTCTGGCCAATCTTCAAACGCCTGAATTTTTATGGATTGGTTGTTCCGATAGCAGGGTTCCCGCCAATGAGATTACCAATACTGCCCCTGGAGAGATATTTGTGCATCGTAATATTGCCAATCTAGTTATACATACTGATTTGAATTTACTCAGTGTACTGCAATATGCCGTGCAGGTACTGAAAGTAAAACATATCATTGTATGTGGTCACTATGGCTGCGGAGGTGTGAAGGCTGCAATGACACGTAATGATCTTGGATTGATCAACAAGTGGCTTCGAAATATCAAGGATACCTTTAGTCGTCATAGAAATGAACTTGAAGCTATTATTGATATGGAGAAACGAACCGATCGATTGACTGAGTTAAGTGTAGAAGAGCAGGTCATGAACCTGGCGAAGACTTCTATTGTACAACATGCATGGAAAGAAGAAAACCGACCTACCCTTCATGGTTGGGTATATCGATTGACGGATGGCATTCTAAAAGATCTGGTAAAACTCGAGCCGAATACACCTTTGGATCCCATCTATCAGTACGATATTTAGAATAAGAAAAACGGCAGGCATTGAACATTCCTATTGGTAGATAATAAATACTCTTAAGTGTAGTTCTAAAAACCTTGTCATGTTGAGCTTGTCGAAACATAGTTCTTAGAATGGCTTCTCTAAATCGGCTTCGATCCTGATATCTATCGGGACAGCCTGACAGCACGTTTAGGTTTATAGAACTACCCTTAGCTACACGGATACATTCGCTTGCGCGAGTTGAAGAAAATCTTCAGCAAATTTGGCCACATACTTGATTTCTTCCGGTTCCAGTAGATCTCTTTTTTTGTAAAAGATCATCCTGTGTTTATGGCACTCAATGTGCATCTCTTCCCGATTTTCGAGAAAGTGAATTAAGGGCTCACTAAAGAAATGAGTGACAGCATTCTCATTGTAGCCACGCAGATAGTACTTTTTTGAAAAAACAGGGTAGGCTGCAAAGTCAATGTCCTTACCGGAAACTCCTTCAAATAATTTAGACCAAAGACCTTCGGGCTCCAGTGCAAAGTCGGGAACGGTAAAATCAAAGTCAGAAACCTGAACAATGGTGATGTGGGTTTCTTTCTTATCCTGAAGGGCACCTTCTTGTAAGGTGATGTCTGAGGATTCGATCTTACCGAAGTCACTGTATTGCGATAAGATATTTTCCTCATAGGGAATTTTGTTTCCGATCTGAATCGGAAACTCCTTGTACTTAAATGATGTCTTCACCTTCTGTGGGAAAAAAGCGAATTCATGCATGTCTGCAAACTTACGCAGCTCAATTTGACGAGGACTTAATTTTATTTCCAACTTAGTCTGACTTCCTGGTGAGAGTTTACGTGTTGCGAGGGGATGATTTGAAAAATGTTGAAAATAATCAAAGCCCTGAACGGCCACTTGCCCTCCGTTGTGATGATATTCCTCTTCGAAGTAATGCAAAAATTCCATAAAGGAATGGTCCACTATTTTCGCTTCAGAAAAATTGAGTATTACTTTTTTGCCCGGTTTAATTTGAGTCAACATTTTTTTGAACCCAATGAGGTTGGAGAATATGGCAGCTTCCTTTATCGCTATGGAATAGACCGAATCGGTTTCGGAAATTTCGTAATGTGGTTTAAATAAACTTCTAATAGAAGCGCCATTCAAGATATGAAAGAAGAATTTCACGAGGATGCCCACACCAACGCCTATTAATAGATCTGTGGCAAGTGTAGCAATGATAGTAATCACAAAAATGGTGAGCTGTTCGGCCCCAATCTTATAGGTTTTGAAAAATTCATTGGGCGAAGCCAAACGATAACCCACTGAAATCAGTAAAGCAGCAAGGGCTGCGTTGGGGATCATTTCAATTACAGGAATGAAGAGGAGCATAGCTAACAGTAGAAATGCTCCATGAAAGAAATTGCCCCACCGCGTTCTTCCTCCAAAGTTAATGTTAGCAGAACTTCTGGCTACTTCAGAAATCATAGGAAGTCCTCCAAACAAACCTGCAATAAAATTCCCACCTCCAACTGCGACCAGGTCTTTGTTCGGATTTGAAATCCGCTTCCAGGGGTCGAGACTATCCATCGCTTTTACAGTGAGTAGTGATTCGAGGCTTCCTACCAGCAAGAACATGATCACGTATTTCCAAAAGACAAATGTGCCAATGGCTGAGAAATCGGCATTGAAACCAATGTTGCCCCAGAAATTTCCAATTGAGACCAAATCAAATGCCGGTTCAGTATGCCTGAAGTCCATGAAGGTTGTCATGGGTATAGCTACTAATAACACTACTAAAGGGATTGGAATCTTCTTTACATATTTTCCTTTTAAGAAGGGCATTCCGAAAATAATAATCAAACTGGTGAGACCAACCAAAGTGACGCGTGGATCTTCATGATATAGAGAGTCAGGAATACGTTCAAATAATTCTATTGTATCAAGACCTTTGAGAGTGGACGGATCGATGCCCAACAAAACGTGAATCTGTTTTGAGAAGATGATTAATCCAATGGCGGCCAACATGCCATGCACTACCGAGTGAGGAAAGAAATCGCTGAGGGATCCAAACTTTAGAAATCCAAAAGCCATTTGCAAAATGGACGCTACTACTATCACGCCCAAGGCGAGTCGCCATCCCTCCATGCCACCACCTAGTTCGGTAACCGCTCCTGCGCATATTGTGATAAGGCCGGCAGCGGGTCCTTTAATCGTGAGACGAGATCCTGCAGCCAGACTGACAACAAGACCACCGATCATGGCGGTGAGCACCCCCATTGCGGGAGGGAACTCGCTGGCCTTAGCGATACCAAGGCTAAGGGGTAATGCAAGGAGGAAAACCATAAACCCGGATATGGCATCATTTCTCCAGTTTTGTTTCAGACCTTCAAACCCGTCTTTTGGAATTTCTAATGTTTGCATAACTTTTTTATTGTCGTGTAGAAAGAAAGTGTGACAGCTTATTAATTAATTTTTCTAATCATTCCCAAAATGCCATTTATAAATGTGAGTGGGTGAGGTGGATTTCCCGGAACATATAAGTCGATGGGATACTTATCCAGAAAACTTCTATTCAACGCTCCACTTCCTGCAAAAATTCCTCCACTGATGGCATCACTGCCAACAAGGATTATAATCTTCGGATCAGGAACGGCATCATAACATATTTGCACTGCTTCGGCCATGTTTTCTGAAATAGGTCCAGTAATGACGATTCCATCGCAGTGACGAGGAGAGGCAAGGAATTCAATTCCAAACCGACCCATGTCAAAGTTGACATTGCCGCAAGCATTAAGTTCGGCTTCATCTGCATTGGCGCCTGCTGCTGAGATTTCCCTTAGCTTTAAGGACCGGCCAAAGAGCGATCGTATTTCCGCTCGAATTTTATTCTCATCCAATATAATTGGATTGATATCTCCTTCCTTGACAATCAAACGCTCCCGAACATTGGTTGCAATCTTATAATCCGTGGTGAATCTAATTTTGTTAGGATAGGCGAATGAACACTCACCACACATAACACACTTACCCATGTCGATGCTTACCGGTCCGGTGCCAATCGCTCCGGTAGGGCAGAGGGCGGCTAATGCTTGTTCATCTACTTTGTCTGCACTGATTTCAGGCCTCCCCTTATACGGACCGGGTAATTGTGGCTTGGTAACATCGGGAATAAACTGTTTCCCGTGTTGCTGAAGTATTTTTATTTCATCAAAAAACATAGCAATGAAGTTTTATAGGTCGTGACCGCAATAGCTTAAGTTGTAACTCTTGTTGTTGATGGGGAAATCAGAAATCTCCAGGTCGCGTAGCGAAAGGGCTAGCGCCATCCAATTGTGAACCGAAGGGTCCTTTATTTTATAATGGTGGATCTTACCTAGGGCATTGGTAACCGCACAATGGCAGATTTCACCCCGCCAGCCTTCCGTAAGAGATACTGATAGGGCGTTGGGTGTCAATTTAATATCTCCTTCTGAAATTGGCTCAGCGCTTGCCTCGTTATTTGATTTCAGCTTAGCAATGAGAAGCCGAATGAGTTCTATTGAAGCGATGATCTCCTTTCTCCGCAAAGCGGCTCGTGCGCAAACGTCACCGTTGGCGATATCAACCACGGGTTCGTATTTTAATTTTTGATACGCCCCTGTCGGGTGAGATTTTCTAAGGTCACGTGAAATACCTGTCATGCGAGCGGACATCCCTACAGCTCCAATCAATTCCATTTGAGTTTTGGTTACGGTGCCAATATTTTCCATGCGCATCAATACACTGGAGAGGGAAAACATTTTTTCGGTCATCGTTACAAAGCGACCTTCAAAATTCTTTAGGAATTTCTCCAGCGAATCTGTTAGTGAATCATTAAGTGGATAATGGGTGCCACCCACCCGGATCAATCCTTTCCCAAAACGATTGCCACACCAAAGTTGTGAATAGTTGATAGTAGGAGTTCGAAGTGCGCCAAAGACTGACGCACCCAATTGATAAGCAAGCCCGATACACATGTTGCTGAGGTCGCCTATGTGCATGGCTATTCTTTCTAATTCCAAGCCAACGGTTCTTTCAATCTGGAGCCGATCCTGAATGGTAACGCCCGCAAGGCTCTCCATGATCCCGGCAAAAGTAGCAGCATGTCCTACGGCTGTATCACCAGCAATACTTTCTGAAAGTACAGTTCGCTGAATTAAAGCAGATTTTTTAAGAAATAAATCTTCGATGCCACGGTGTTGCCAGCCCAATTGAATTTCAAGATGAAGCACCGTTTCTCCGTTGCATAAAAAGCGAAAGTGCCCCGGCTCAATCACACCCGCGTGGATCGGCCCAACACCAACTTCATGTAACTCCTCGCTTTGTATTTTATAAAAAGGATAGTCGTTAACTAATTTGCTCCGATCCGCACGGTTAAAGGCATAGCGAACTGGTTTTGACCAGGGATTATCATTAAATTCTACTCCAAAGTTTTCCGAGATTTCACGTTCGTAAATATGAAAGGCATAGATTTCTTTCGTAATTGAGGTGAGCGAAATCTTTTCTTTTTTCTCAATCTCATGCGAATAGACTTTGATATCTCCGGCAAGATCATCAGCTAAGCAGCAAATGAATTTTAGCTTCTCATCATCAGGATACGCATAATAATTCACGCAATGAACCTGGGGTTCCTTCATCAGTCCTACTACCTCTGTATAAAAATCTCCATAGCTAAGAAGAGGAATCTTTGAAAGGCCAATTGATTCCTGATTTTTAATTGAAGCGTAAGGGGATGCGGTTGCTGTTTCCATATTAAATGGGTAAGGATTGGATGGCCAACTGAATACTTTCAACAATGATTGGTGGCCTGAAAAGCCCGATATAAAAGACAATGACAATTAGTGCTAATTGGAGTGCCGATTCGTAAGGTGTAGCGCCTTGCAGATTAATGTTCGGGCTATTCTTTTTAAGGAAGATGATCCCTAGCATCTTTACCGCAAGACCATAGATAATAATTAATACCAGCATCAATACAATGAGGGCAACCCACCAGTAATCTTTAGCAATCAAGGCCTGGAACATGTAAAGTTCTGATATGAGCATACCAGAAGGCGGCATGGCTATGATGGACAAAAAGCCAAGCAGCATAACCAAACCACCAAGAGGATTTACCCGCAAATAGCTTCCAATGTTTTCATCCAGCTTGCTGCTGAAGATGCGGTGCATCTGGGAAACCTGAAAGAAGAGGCTAGACTTCACCAGCGAGTGCATGATCAAATGCAACACAGCCGCGAAATAGCCGAGACCCCCACAGGAGAAAGCAATTATAACTAAGGAGGCGTGTTCCATGCTGGAGTAGGCAAACATTCGTTTTACATTTTTTACACGTAGAACATAAACGGCTGCAAAGAATAATGAAAGCAATCCTGTCAACATGAGCAATTTATTCATCCATGGCAAAATGCTTGTAGTGGAAAAGGCTTCATAGAATCGATAGATGGCAACAAAGCCAGCATTCATCAACACCGATGAAAGACTAGCACCCACTTGCGAAGGGGAAGCATCTTTAGCATCAATGTCCACATTGAACAACGGGACAAGTCCCATCTTTACACTAAAGCCGGTAAGGATTAAAAGAAAACAAGCTTTGAGCCAAACCGTATTCAGGTCAGCGGCTTCCGCTTTGATGGCTGAAAATGTAAAGTCAATATGGCCGGTTTGTTGAGCAGCAAACCCAAGGAAGAGAACTCCGGCAAAGGCTATTGCAATACCAATGGAGCATACATACAAATATTTCCATGTTGCTTCCAGCGCATCCTGGTTGCGGTTGTGATAAATCAATACAGAAGCGCCCAAGGTAGTGGCTTCCATAAATGCCCACAGAATACCAAAATGAGAAGTAAATAAAACACCAATGATGGCGCCTGTAAAAAAGATACTGCCTGCATTGTGTAAGGCAACATCGGCTTCCTTGACTTTTCTGTCGTTTACAAATTTCACATAGTGAATAGCCGAAAGTAGACTCACTAGAATGAGGACAAAGTAAAAAATCATTCCCAGCCTGTCACTTAAGAAATATTCGTTTAAGGATTGCCCCAACAAGGGGATAAGGTAAATACCAAGGCCAATCATAAGGGTGACATAGCCAAAAACCATTACATGACTAAGCGCCTTGTTTCTGATGAAGTATGTGAGGGCGGCCAGCGTTGCGGTAAGAATAAAGAAAATGTAGATCATGACTTTTAATCTTTAAGATGGGACAGCTTTCCAGCATCTGCATTTTGAAAATAATCCTTCATTCTGTTGAAGAATATGCCCATGATAAGTACACTGGTAAAAATATCAAGTAAGATGGCAGAGTTTACAAACATGGGCATCTCGGAACCAAGTGCCAGAGACAAAAGGAATATTCCATTTTCAATAACGAGATAACCGATCAGGTGTGTTACCAAATCCTTGTTGTTAATAGCAATGAACAGCCCAACCATAATAGATGAGATCGCGGCCGTAAAATACTTTACCTGGTGATCAGCATCGACCGTGAGCTCGTCATGAATTACATACGAAATCATGAAGCAACCGATAATAATAACTGCAGTTATCAAGACAGAGTAGTATCCTTTGATCGGCCCGTTGTGATGCCGGTGGATTTGATTTTTGGTAATTCGCTGTAAAAATAGGGGAACAAAAATGGCTTTGAATACCAATGTCTCCAGCAGGATTAAAAGAAGATGGACCAGATCAATCTCCTTTAATTCAAGATAAGCGAGACCAAAAAGTATAATACCTTGCATGGCCATCAGGGTAAAATAGCTTTTCACCATTTCTACTTTGGACAAGTAGATGAGTGAGATGATGAAGATGATAATCAGAAAATTAATCATGGCTATATTTTGTTTTTAATGATCATGGCAACAAAAATTAATATCAATGCAACTGCGTTGATGGAAAGAATATATTGAGCATTCATCGCCATTTTATTCCGAGCTCTAAACGATTCAAGCCATCCTATGCCTGCTGCAAAAGCAACTTGCGTCAATAAGAAAATTACAATTCGCAACCATAAATCGAGGGACTGAGGAATAATGCAATTTGCACTGAGGGTACTGAAGAGTACAAACTTTATGTTATTGGCAATCTTGATAATTCCTAAATCAAAACCACTATGATCCAGTACCATTACTTCATGTACCATGGTCAACTCGAGGTGTGTTAACGGATCATCTATGGGCAAACGACTCGTTTCTACTAGGGTAATATTAGCTAAGACATAACCTGCGATGATACCGATGATAGCCGAGAAGTAGCTGTTGTAATGAAGGTTGGCAAAAATGTCATGGAAGGAAGTATATCCTGTAAACATCGCTAGTGAGCCCATTAAGATAAAAAAGGCTGGTTCCATCAACATAGAATAAAATGCTTCTCGATTGGCGCCCATTCCTTCAAAGCCACTTGACACATCCAAAGCACTGAGAATGATCATGAATCTTCCTAAACCGAGGAGATAGGCGAAGAGAACGAAATCGCCAGTGAAAGAGAATAGCGCAATAGATTCTTCAAAGGGAATAAAGAGTGCTGCTACTAAAACAGTAGTGAGATAGATAGGTGCAGCGATTTGAAATACAAAGCTTGAGGAAGAACTATAGACGCTTCCTTTCTTCAACAACCGAAGAATATCATACCAAGGCTGTAATATTCCAGGACCTTTGCGTCCACCAAAGATAGCTTTCACTTTCACGATGACCCCCGGAAAGTATACAGCGGCAATTAGAATTAAGAATAATGAGAGCATATTATAAAATATTTAAGGCGATGAGTAAACCAACTAAAATCAGGAAGAGCATGGGGTAAACCAGATAATCGTTGATCAATCCTGACTGAGCAATACCTGCTTTCGGAAGGTGATTGATAATTATATGTACCCAACTCAGCACTGTTTTTTCTTCTACAAGATCCTTGCTTTCAGTATGAAATTTTTTTGCTTTAGGAAAAATCTCTTCCGCTGGAAAGGAAGCGTAAATTTTCTTGTAGTCAATCACCGGATTGGCCAACTCCCTAAGGCTATCGGCATATGAGGTAGATGTGTACTGATGCCGAAAATCTCCTGCTGTATAACCACAACCCCAGGTCGGGCGCGAGGCCGGTTTTACTTTCGATTGCTGCCAGGCCCTAAGGAGTATGATCGCAACGACCAAACCGATCAGCAGCATGTTGACGTGACCAACTACCGTAAGTGATTGGATGGCGCTAGTCGTGAAATCAGCCTCTGGCACATTGAGCAGATTTTGTACAATGCCAATTACACTTGCACCAAAATAAGCTGGCATCAATCCAATAGCCAGTATAAAGGAGACCTGGATAACCGCAGGCACCAACATGATCGTAGGCACTTCGAAAGGTTCCTTGTAATGTTCTTCTCTACGCGTTCCAAGAAAACTTAAGCCAAATGCTTTTGTGAAGCAGTAAATACACAGCCCTCCAATCAGTACCAGACTGAGGATACTTGCCACACTCAATATGGAGATGATGAATACAGAGTTTGATAAATGATTGATAACGCCACTATAAATAAGGTATTCCGAAATGAATCCATTGAATGGAGGAATACCACTGATGGCCAATGCACCAATTAAGAAAGCATAAGAAGTATATCGCATTCCTTTTGCCAGTCCACCCAGCTTGTCCATGTTCACTTGATGTGTTGCATAATAAATATTTCCAGCGGTGAAGAAGAGCAAGGATTTGAACAATGCGTGATTGAGATTATGAAGCAGTGCTCCAGCAAATCCGAAGACCATGAGGTAATGATCCCCCGAGGCTTTTCCAAGGATTCCCATTCCCATGCCTATGCCAATGATGCCAATGTTTTCGATACTGTGGTAGGCAAGTAATTTTTTTAAATCATGTTGCATAATCGCCATCACCACACCTAGAAGCCCAGACACAATTCCTACGGCTAACACAATCATTCCAATCGTCATCAAATTACTTTGAATCATGGAAGTGATCCGAAAGAGGCCATAGATGCCCATCTTAATCATGATGCCACTCATGACACCGGAAACATGGGAGGGAGCTGCTGGGTGCGCACGCGGCAGCCAGGTGTGGAAGGGAATGAATCCCGCTTTGATTCCAAAACCGGCCAGAAAGACCAGAAATAAAGGAGTGTTAGGATTTTGAGTGAAGAATTTACCAACACCTGCAAAGCTCAAATCTCCTGTTTGATTGGCCGCAATTAAAAAGCCCAACATGATTAAGGCAAAGCTCAGGTGCATTTGCAGCAAATAGTTAATGCCTGTCTTGAGCGTTGACTCCTTCTGTGCCTCAAAAATGACTAACACAAAAGAGAAGAGTGACATTAGCTCCCAAGCCAATAAGAAAGCAATGCCATCGCGCATCGAAACAACTAGCAACATGGCACCGTGGAGCCAAATAAAACTAAACAGGTGAAGAGAAATAAAGACGGATCGCTTTTTGGGAAGATAAGGTTTCAAGTAGCCACTGGCATAGATCATTCCGCAAAGACAAATCAAATTAATGATCAGTATGAAATAAGCACTGAGCGGATCAATAGTGAGTTGAATTGGCCCACTCCAGGTATCCACTCCCATATCAAAGTTGATTGTGTCATTATTCAAAACCTCTAGGGCCCAGGCTGTGCTTGGAAAAATGAGCATCACTTGCAAAGCCAAGGCTAGCAGATACTTCCACTTTTTCGGAATGGCAAACATTCCGAAGGTAAAGAGCAATGCTATCTTGAATAGTAATATCATTCTTCCGTAGTTAGAGTATCCCGATGAGTGTTAACAAACCGATGATGATTAAGAAAGCCAGCGGATAGACCAGGTAATGATTGATCATTCCCGTCTGGGCCCATCCTGCCTTTGGTAACTCGCGCGTGATATAGAGGACGGGTTTCATAATTACTTTTTCTTCTATCAAATCTTCTGTGTGAGTAGCAAAGTGTCTTGGTTTTGGAAAGATCTCCTTCTCTTCGAAGGGCGTGTGTTTTCCTTCAATTGCTACGAGGGGGCCAACGAGTTCGCGCACACTATCCGCATAAGACGTAGAAGTATATTGATGTTTGAAGTCACCACCGGTATAGCCACATCCCCAGGTTGGCCCTGAAGCTAGTGTTACGGTGGATTGGATAGTCTGTTTGATCAAAATGATAATGGTAAACATTGCTATCACGGCAAGATTGCCGAGCCCAATATACCGCAATGACCCTAATGAATTTTGAATCACAACTTCCGATAGATTGAGATTTGTAAATGTAAAGGCAATGATAGAAATCTTTGTCAAGTAGAAATTTGGAAACAGACTCACTGAAAGCATAATCGGCAGAATAATAAATCCTGAAATGCGCATGATTGGGGGAACTTCTTTGATGATGTGATGTTTTGAATCTCTTCTGCTCCCCAGAAACGCCACGCCAAAAGTTTTTGTAAAAGCAAATACCGACAGTCCTCCAATTACAACTAAGCTCATCAGAATGGTCAGGTTAATGAGTGATCCACTGAAATCGCTAATGGCAATATTCTCAAATACACCTATATATATGAGGAACTCAGAGACAAAGCCGTTCAGTGGTGGGACGGCACAAATAGCAAGTGAACAAATCATGAAAAAAGTTGCTGTGAAAGGCATGAGTTTAGCGAGGCCACCCAGTTTATTAAGGTCGCGAGTGTGGGTAGCGTGGTACAGATTTCCTGCTGAGTAAAAGAGAAGTGACTTATAAAGTGAATGATTAAAAATATGTAACAGTGCACCTGCCATACCCAGTGTCGCTAGTAAGTCATTGCCAAATCCCTTGCCCACAAAAGATATTCCGATCCCCATCCCAATGATTCCGATATTTTCTATGCTCGAGTAAGCCAGCGTCTTTTTGATATCCTTTTGAAAAATAGCATATAGAATTCCGGTAAGTGCAGTAGCAATGCTAATAGCAAGCAGGAAGAAACCAATTTCGAGAAACTGGCTTTGTACATGGGTGAGCACACGAAGGATTCCATAGATTCCCATCTTGATCATTACTCCTGACATCACTCCTGAAACATGAGATGGCGCGGCAGGGTGGGCATGTGGCAGCCAGGTGTGCATAGGCATAAATCCGGCTTTGATGCCAAATCCTAAAAAGAAAAGTAAAAAGAGCCAAAGGTTATTGTGCATTGAAAAATATAGCTCCAGTGTATCAAAGCCAAAGGCGCCCGTGATCCTGCTCACATATAAAAAACCGATCAACAACAGTACAAAACACATGTGCATTTGTATCAGATAATTGATACCTGTTTTGAGCGTAGTCTCTTTCTCGCCTTCAAAGATGACGAGGATAAAAGAAAACAAGGACATCATCTCCCACGCCACTAAAAATGAAAAAGCATCGCGTAGCATAACAACATTAAGCATGGCGAAATGCAATCCAACAAAAGAGAAAAGGTGCAAGGAGATAGACATTCCACCTTTTTTATCGAAGTAAGGGGTAAGGTACCCAAGGCTATAAATAGCCCCGGTAAGACACGTTAAGTTGATCATCAGAATAAAATACGCGCTGATGTTATCGACAACAAAAACAAGATCACCACTCCAATAGCCATCCAGAAAGTGAAATTGATAAGGTACTCCGGTAGAAAGTGCCACCCAGGCCCAGCTTGTGCTAATAGCAATCAGTAAAAGAATGGGAACGAGCGCTACGTAGCCTTTCCATTTTTTAGGAACGATAAATATGCCTAACGCTAGGAAAAGGGCTGACTTAAAAAGCAGTATTAACATGAATGAAGTTAATAAAAAATAAACAGAAGAATCCAATGACAAAAAGGTCAAAGGGAACGTGGTTTAATCAGCAGGACTAAACCGGAATGGGTCTAAAAGCTAAATTAAAAATCTGCAATGCGCCAGAAAAAGCGGAGGGCGTGAATCGAATTGTGTGGAGACTTGACAGGAGGCAAGAATAACCTCCAGTTTTGATCCGAATAGATATTGATAATTACTTAATGTAAGAAATCCGGCCTTTGATGAATCGGATTCGCTGCCAAATTCTTTACCTTCTTCATTCTCACAAAGTTCTTCGAAGAAAACGAAAAGAAAAGGATTCTGAAGATGGGACGAACTAACAAATGATGTTTTCTCCTGAACCACCTTGGTGGAAGTAAATCTGATAACCAGAGCAGGTGCCAGAAACTGAAGCGTAAAAAGAATTAGCGCAAAAAATTTCAAAGGAATATTGGATCTCAGTTGCATTATACTTGCGCTGTGAGGTAAAGATCATAAGTTTTTGAATTTATTCAACCTATTTCTTTTAATCTTTCTAAGACCTGAGTAAAAAGTTGGCCTGCTGACCTCCTTAAACGAAGTAACAGCAATAATTGAGACCCAACTATTGCTTATAAATAGGGCAAAAGAAAACTCATCAACTTCCGAATTTCCTTTTTGCGAAAGGCAGGAAAGTTGGCAATTCGAAAAGTCTCTCTCTTTAAACTCCCGTATCCTTCACCTAGCAATAGGCCTTTTGCTTTTGCCTTAACTTTTATTTTTTCATTCCATTCAGGACTTCCTTTTACGGCAATAACGGTTTTTGAGAGAACTTCCGGGTTGGAAATCAGGAGTTGGAGTTTGTCTGAATCCTTGAAAAAAGTGATCCAATCTTTTTGTCTTCCGGTTATTTTTTGATCAACCTTGGCGATGGGTTTCATTTTTTTGAGCACCCTATTTAGTAGGTAGATACCTAAGACATTGGGAGTATGTGTCGTCTGCCAGTCAGCCATCATCTTATTCATGAGCGTAAGACTATTATAATGTGATTGCTCATTGATTTTCTTCACTCTATCCATGGCCTTGGGTGAGCAAATGAGAAGAGCAAGACCCGCGGGGAGGCCAAAGCACTTTTGAACAGAAGCAAACCAGATGTCGGCCGTAATAAAATTGAGATCACTACCTGCCATGGACGAGGTCGCATCTACTGCAATAATTGAGTTAGGGTTATTTTTTTTAATCGTAGCGATAAAATAAACTGGAAGTTGTGTGCCATTGGAAGTTTCGTTTTGCGTAAGGCAAATAATTTCCGCCTCAGCAAGAGAAGGGCTAGATATTATCGGCAATTCGTTGAGGTCGAAAAGTAATGATTGCGCTTCCGGTCTGAGTCGCTTTGTATAATCGAACCATTTTTCTCCGAAGGCTCCATTAAAGATATGAATGCTATTTTTTTCAACTGCAGATTGGGCAATTATTTCCCAGCATTCAGTAGCGGAAGACGTATAAAAGACAGTGTACTCTTTGGGAATGACGAGCCTGTCTTTGAGAAGAGCAATCGTTTTTTTGGAAAGTGTAATGAACTCCGGACTTCGGTGGTTCATGCTCATGATACCCTTTTTATGGGCAGCCCTTACATACTTGGAGATTTTATCATACACGCGAGAAGGGCCCGGATAAAATGAAATCATTCTTCTTTGATCTTAGATCGTACGTTTTGTATCTAAAATATATCGAATTGCCATTGCATAGCCTTCCAAACCAAAGCCTGTAATCAACCCGACACATTTTGAAGTGATCAGACTCTTGTGCCTAAAGTCCTCCCGGGCATATACATTTGAGATGTGAACTTCCACCACAGGAGTTTTTATTGCGCCAATCGCATCATGAAGGGCTATCGAAGTATGGGTGTAGGCTCCGGCATTGAGTATAATGCCATCACAGGTAAAACCAGCATCATGAAGTTTAGTAATGAGTTCACCTTCGATATTAGATTGGAAATAACTTAACTCCTCTTTAGGAAAACGCTTTTGCAGTTCAACAAAAAATTCATCAAATCCTTTGCTGCCGTAAACTTCCGGTTCACGCTTACCCAGGAGGTTGAGATTGGGTCCGTTAATGATTTGGATTTTCATCTAATCTAGATTTTATGCTTTACGGGAAGTCTGAAAAAAATATCTTTAACGGCATACTTGATGACTTTATTCAAGTCCGTTGAATAGTCAAGTGATTTTTGTGCCCATCCGCGCCATACAAGTTCCGTGGAGCGTGTGTCAAACATTTCAATAATTAACCTTCCTTCTTGAAAAGGTGTAGCAGTTATTTGGCCACCTGCTACGGGGACGCTTCCACCAACATAATATCCAGGCCCTCCGTACCCTACACCGACACTTAGGGTAGGGGCTTGGGTATACTTGGTCCTGTCTTGCACCTGAGTATCAAACATGAATACAGCATCAGGTTTTGATTTTACCATCACCATTCCTTTTTTCTTAAGCTGCTCATTGGCATATAGATAGATAGTGCCTGCAAATAATTTATCATCTCGCCTCATAGTGAGCGTAGTGTCACCGGGCGCAACCCATGCATAGGTTTTGTATTTTTTGAAATCAACACCATTGGCTTTCCAGACCGATGCATGTGAGCTATCGGAACATGATTGAAGGAAAAAAAGGGAAATGCAAATGAGGATAATAGTAAATACGTTTTTGGTCATGATTGGAAAAGCTTGTCGATCTTTACAAATGTCGGTAATTTAACAGGCGATAAAAAGGAGTATGTCAGGAAATTCATGGGCGCTTTACAGCAAGAAGTTTGGTAATTATCTCAAATTGGAGAGGTCATTATCTAATAACTCCATTGAAGCCTATGTTCACGATGTCGCACTACTTCAACAGTATGTCGAGCTAAGTGCGTTACAGGTTTCTCCGTTGAGTATTACTTCTAAGCATCTTCAGGGATTTCTGCAACATATCAACGAGTTGGGGATGAGTGCCTACAGTCAGGCCAGAATTCTTTCCGGACTAAAGTCTTTTTATAAATACCTTCTTTTTGAAGAGTTGGTAGAGAAAGATCCTACGGCATTGATTGAAGGCCCAAAGATTGGAAGAAAGCTCCCAGACACATTGAGTTATCCTGAAATTGAAAAATTACTGGAAGCCATTGACCTCTCAACACCGGAGGGAGGGAGGAACAGAGCTATGTTGGAAGTCCTCTATAGTTCGGGACTGCGTGTGAGTGAGTTGGTGGAATTAAAAATACCCAATGTCTATTTTGATGTGGGTTTTCTTCGGGTGATTGGCAAGGGAAACAAAGAGCGGCTGGTACCGATTGGGAGAGATGCCTTGAAGTTTTTGAAAATTTATCTGGAAGAAGTCCGAGTACATGTGCCTGTACAAAAAGGATTTGACAGTTATGCTTTTCTCAATCGGAGGGGGAAAAAGCTCACCCGGGTGATGATCTTTACAATCATTAAAAACCTTGCGCTAAAGATCGGTATTAAGAAAACAATCAGCCCGCACACTTTCCGCCATTCCTTTGCTACTCATTTGATCGAAGGTGGTGCTGATCTCCGTGCAGTCCAGGAAATGTTGGGGCATGAATCAATTACCACGACAGAAATATATACTCATCTTGATCGGGATTATCTACGACAGGTGATTACCGAATTTCATCCCCGAAGTTAGCTGTTCATTCCCTAATCTCGCTTAATCCCTAATCCTACTTTGTCATGTTGGGTTTGAAAACCCATTCTTGCGGCCTCACCCCATTAGAGTTTATCGTGTACGAACAATTATGCTGCCCCTCTCCTAGCCGGAGAGGGGTAATTCGGATTCTTCGATCATATAAATCTTGGTAGGGGTGAGGCCAAACAAGTAGATTAAAATTAGTTTCGATAACATGACAAAGTAGGCCTATTCTCATTTTACTATCTTTACCCCATGAAATTTTATATAGTTATTTTCTTTTTGATGACTGCTTTTGACCTCCATGCCCAGGAGATTAAAGTCGAGTACGACAAGAATCGGGATTTAACCAAGTACAGGACTTTTGTCTTTGGTGAGTCGGAGATCACTACTCCCAAGGATGAGCGTGTTTTTGACGAAAAGGTTCTGCATGGTTGGGTCAAAAATTCTGTAACCAAAGAATTGGAGGAAAAAGGATTGAAGAAATCTGACACGACAGGCGACCTGATCGTTTCCTATATAGTAGGGGCTATAGAGCTTTCCGAGACGGGTGATCTGGGACCTTTTGGCGGCACACCGGGTATTGAAACCAACCGCCATTATGCCAATAGTTTCCGTCAGGGAAATTTGGTTATCGACTTAAACGACAAAAGTGATTTTCTCATCTGGCGTGTCAATGCACAAGCCGTAAACATGTCGCCACAAGCTGAAGGTTATATTAAAGAAATAGTAGCGAAGGGATTTAGAAAATTCTCCATCAAGCCCAAAAAGAGTAAGAAGAAATAGATGTATAAATTCTTTATTCAACCGATTCTCTTTCTTTTCGATCCTGAAGTCATTCATCATTTTACATTCCAGCTGTTACAGTGGATAGGTAGGGTTCCGGGGTTTACAACCTTGTTGAAATTGTTCTTCAGCATTGAAGACAAACGACTTGAAAGAAATATTCTGGGACTTCATTTTAAAAACCCTATCGGGCTGGCAGCGGGCTTTGATAAAGATGCGAGGCTCATTGATGAGATGGCAGCTTTTGGCTTTGGATTTATCGAGATCGGCACACTTACTCCGAAGCCACAAACCGGCAATGATAAACCAAGATTATTTCGGTTGCCAAAAGATCAGGCGATCATCAATCGCATGGGTTTTAATAACGAGGGAGTTCTCGCTGCCGTGGAGCGATTGAAGAAAAGAAAATCAAACGTAATTGTGGGTGGCAACATTGGTAAGAATAAAATTACGCCCAATGAAAATGCTTTTGAAGATTATAATTCTTGCTTTGAAACACTCTTTCCCTATGTCGATTATTTTGTTGTGAATGTGAGTTCACCCAATACACCTGATCTGCGCGCGTTGCAAGAAAAAGAGCCGTTAAAAAAATTACTTTCACAAGTGAAGGCATTAAGTCTTGCCAAACCAAACCCAAAACCGATTTTACTTAAGATAGCTCCTGATCTTAGTACGGAGCAATTGGATGATATCATTGAAATCTTAAAAGAAACAAAAACCGATGGCGTGATTGCTACCAATACTACGATATCACGAGAGGGGCTGACAACACCAAACGAGAAAGTGCTTGCGATGGGAGCGGGAGGCCTAAGTGGAAAACCTCTGTCTAAAAAATCGAATGAAATAATCACCTATCTACGAAAAGAACTTGGCCCTGGGTATCTGATCATCGGAGTAGGTGGGATCATGAATGTTGAAGATGCAGTGGAGAAAATAAAGGCCGGTGCTGACCTTATTCAAATTTATACGGGCTTCATTTATGAAGGACCGGGATTCGTAAAGAAAATCAATAAACAGATCGCAAAGTCTTTGTAATCACACAGACTGATAAAATGAGTTAACGATTCGTGGGTCAGATTTTATCAATTCGCACTTTTTGGTAAAAAGGTAATGTCAACATAATAACGTTTGGGGTTGTTCTGATCGATGTAAACATCAATTTGCTGTTTGTCTGCAATGACTTGACTCGGGTCATACCAAATATTGTCGCTGGTAAACGTATACATCAAATTACTGATAGGATCTAGCCATGGCACAGAAATGACAAACGGACTCACTCCATTTACTTTATAGCTTGTATTCCAGACAACCTTAGCGTTGGGCAAGGAAAGTTTTTTTCCCTTTTGCAGAACGAATAATTCATTTTTGGCATCCGCTTTATTTTTCTGCACCATAAAGCCAACCACCCCAATACCTCCGAAGATGATACCGAAGATGGAAAGGAAGAGCGGCAAGAACCAAAGAGAAAAAAAAGATTTGATCTCTGCCTTGTTCGGTTCATTGGGCGGAAAGAAAACGGTAACCGGTTGTTCACTTTCCATATCACTGCTGGTATAGCTGGATTCAAATTCGTAAGGCTTACCTCCATAGTCGAACGTTATGATGGGATAATTGCCCTGATTAAATCCTGCAATGACGCCATCCTGTGTCTCCCAGGAGTTGACCTTCTGACTGGTCGTGTAGGCAAAATAGCCACTGAGCATCAGGCAAGGTATCCCGATGGCTGCAAAAATTCCAAAAAGAAATAATGGATTGCGCATTAACGTATTATTTAGTGAGATTTGAAAACCTTATTAAAAATACGGAGAACTTCTGCTTCCCTGTACGGGGCAAGAAGTTTTATTTTCCATAATTAATGATCGAGTCCAGCTCTCAAATGGCTTTAGGGTATCTCTAAAAACCCAAATGTATTGTCAGGCTCGATAGCTATCGGGATCGAAGCCGTTTTAGAGAATACGACTATGAAATGTTTCGACCCGATAGCTATCGGGTTCAACATGACAAGGTTTTTAGAGATGCTCTTTATTGAGATTAATGTCAGATTAAGGAATGTAGTTTTTAAGAGCGATCAGATTACTAATAAAGTATTTGGAATAGCCCTTCAAAATTCCTAAACTTAAAAGCTAAAATTTGGTGTCAGGCTGAGGGTGTCAGGCTGAGTTTATCGAAGCCGATTTAAAGAATCCATACTAGAGAATATTTTTCAACAAATTCAACATAACAAGATTTTTAGAAATACCCTTAAAATAGTTTACCATGAAGAAGTATAAATTTTATCTCGTCTTCAGTTCGCTTGCGCTATCGCTAATTCTATTTATTTCATGGCGAAAAGTGGAGGCACCTCCATCGATTACCTCCATAGGAAGTTCACGGATATCGATGTGCGGCTCTTTTTTCTTGGCCGACACGGTATACTTGCCCATTCAGCTTCATGAAGGTCTTGGTGATTTGCACTTTGCCATTTCTACGAATAGCCCCGAGGCCCAAAAATATTTTGATCAGGGTCTGCGCCTCATTTATGCATTCAATCATATTGAAGCGCTTCGCTCGTTTAAGGAGGCAAGCCGACTTGATCCGGGATGTGCCATGGCTTATTGGGGACAAGCCTTGGCCCTCGGCCCAAATCTCAACGACTGGAATCCAAGGGACAGAGAAAAGATGGCCCTGGATGCCATTAACCAAGCGAAAAAGCTAAAACTTTTTACCTCGCCCATGGAGCTGGATTTTATCAATGCCATGGCAGCGCGCTTTAATGGTAAAGCTTATGATAATCGTGATTCGCTGAACACCACCTACCGGATCGCCATGTCAACGTTGGTAAAAAAATATCCGGAGCATCCGGAAGCATTAACCTTATATATCGATGCCGTAATGACTTCGATTGCCTGGGATTATTGGGAGCGGAATGGATCGCCCAAAGAATTGACCAAAGATGCAGTTAGTATTTTGGAGAAGACGCTGTTGAAATTTCCAAAACACCCCGGGGCACATCATCTTTATATTCACCTGGTGGAAGCTTCTCCCAATCCGGGGGCAGCCCTTGCCAGCGCTGCTTTTTTAGAAAACGCGATGCCCAAAGCCGGGCACATTGTTCATATGCCTTCGCACATTTATGCACGGGTGGGCAATTATGCTAAATCCATTAGCTCCAATATGCAAGCAGTGAAAGTAGATGAAGAATTTTTAGCTACCTCCGATGATCAGGGCATGTATCGGCTTGGATATTATCCACACAATATTGATTTCATTGGTTTCAGCGCGTACATGAATGGACAAAGTGAAAAAGCAGTACAAGCCACCATCAAACTGGCCTATCGTGTCAAGGGATTTGAAACCTTTGCACCAATGTATTATGGTTATTTTCTCCCTGAGCCGCTCAATGCTTTTGTGCGGTTTGGAAAATGGAATGAAATATTATCCCTTCCTGTTCCGGAAGCACGCTACCTTCAGCCACTGGTCATGGGTAGATTCGCACGAGGCCTTGCGTTTTTGAGGAACGGAAAATTATTTGAAGCCAGACAAGAACTTAAAAAACTGGATTCCTTGAATCGCCTGGATACCTTAAAGACGATGTACGCATTTTATAATTCATTGGGTCAGATTTCAAATGTGGCAACCTGTTTGTTGAAAGGTGAAATTTTATTGTCAGAGAAAAAGACAGCGCAGGGAATTGATATGTTAAAGCTGGCGGTAGAGGCAGAGGATGATTTCCGTTACAATGAACCACCCGATTGGCGGCTACCTATCCGTCATTACTTGGGTGCAGCTTTGTTGGAAGCTGGAAAGTATGTAGAGGCAGAGAAAGTTTTTCAGGAAGATTTAATAAAGAACCCCGAGAACGGTTGGGCACTGCAAGGTTTGTTACAAAGTCAACTGAAGCAGGGTAAGACAAAAGAAGTGGCTGCCACCTCACAGCGCTTTGCCAAAGCCTGGAAGGATGCGGATGTAACTATTGTTTCTTCACGGTTTTGATAAACAATTACGAGAAGCCATATTAAAAATACCACACCTCATTGGCTGTTGCCCGGAGAAAAGCAAAACTAAAAATGTCAGCGTTTTGAAAATACTTTTCATACATTCTAAAATCTAACTTTTCTAAAAGAAGAAACTAAACTTACACAAAGTACAAAAATAGTTGCGTTGAGAATTAGCGTTCTAAATCGTCTTCACCGCTTGGTTGCTATACCTCTGCTAAATTTTAACATCATAATTTTCTATCTTTGTTGTGCTGAACCTGCCACGGCAGGCTGGCTATTAAATGAAATGCTATGGAACGGATCGTGATTGAAGTAGACCCCAAAATTGCCCTGGCTTGGCGCAGGCTGTCTGCTGTGCGCAGAAAAGAGATTACCAGCAGGGTAGGTATTCGGATCGGAAAAGAGGTATTGGAAAACTCGAAGGAGGAATACCTTGCTTACCTCAACGAACTGAGAAATAAAATGGCCGACCTGCTTTTTAAGTTCCTCCCAATCCAAAGGTCTTTCTGCCACAGTATTATAGCCTGTGGCCTCCACAAAAGTTTTAAACTGAGCATTCGTTACCTCTGTCTCATCCATCCAGAATCCATCTACTTTAACACTGTGAACAGGGAGTGCACTAGTGGGGGGTTCCGCTTCAGTACCGCCCATCGTAAATTCTCCACCTGGAATCCATACCATACCGGGTGGTATCTCACCTGGAGCGAAATTAGTATTGGTTTCCTTTTTTGAAGGTGTGCAGGAACTTACAAGGCAAGCAGCTATAAATATTAGAGGTAATTTAACAATCATAGAAGGTTGGCTTGTTTTGAAACCCCTGCAATATTAGTGTTTATACAGGATAACTTACTTGTTTTAATTATCTAATCTTCTTCCAAAT
>JANNRV010000016.1:0-14324 GCA_031401775.1 Bacteroidia bacterium
ATCTACGTCATCATTGAAAATGACGTAAATGAAACTCATACCGAACATGGATGCCCCGCGCACATATTTTACTTTCGGAAGCCCCTGTAAGTTGGTAATCAATGGATAGGTGATCTGGTCTTCCATGATCTGTGGGCTGCGACCCATCCACTCAGTGAACACGATCACTTGATTTTCGGAGAGGTCAGGAATCGCATCTATTTTATTTACCTGAACGGAATAGAGCCCCCAGGAAAATAATCCGGCTGCGATGAGCAACACGAAAAATTTATTGCGCAGTGAAATTGAAATTAAGTTTTGAATCATAGCTAAATAGTCTTGTGAAATGAGTCATGACCAATAGGAGCATGACAAATGGAAATTTCTAATCGAACGGTTCGACTGAAATTTTAGACAGCTATGAAATCAGATCAGGAAAGATTGAACGAAGATGGTAATGTCTCGTTCTACTATTGGCGGCTTGTATTGAGCATACCGGGGTGAAGCACTAAATGAATTGACTTCGTTGATGGAATATAAAACAGGAAGAATAACACTGATTAAGCTAAATGATGGGGTTAGCTCAGTAACGGTTTTTAATTCAGCGGCTGTCTCTTTGCCCTTCAAAAGGATACTTTCTTCCTCGCAACATCCCTTTTGCTTGGCTTGAGCTTTATTTCCATGACAGGATTTTGGCATCTCCATCTTGCAGGGCTGGGCCTTTACAAAAAGCGCAATGGATTGAACATTGCCTCCACATAAATGCAAATTAACGGTAACGCCTATAGAGGCGATCAGCACGAGGCTGGCCAAAAATACTGCTACTATGGGGCGTATGGAACTCATTGACTAGGACAAACTTACAAAATATTTAAGATATACGGATTTCACATGAGTATAGTTTCGATTATGACCTTCCAAATTGGATATTGGCAACTGACGTCAGTTTGATATCAAGCATGCTTTCACCCTAATTTAGAACCGATTCGTTGCTTCGTGAAGAACAAACTCTTTTAGCTTTCTTCCCCAAATTTCAGAAAGCCTTTCTACCTTTATGGCTTTTCAAAATACTCGTATGTCAGAAGAGAAAGGGTTGAACTTCTTGGAGGAAATCGTAGAAAACGATCTGAAATCTGGTAAATACCAAAGCATTATTACCCGCTTTCCACCTGAGCCAAATGGATACCTTCATTTAGGTCATGCCAAAAGCATTTGCCTCAACTTTGGACTAGCTTTGAAGTACGGTGGGAAAACCAATCTCCGTTTTGATGACACCAATCCGATTACAGAGGAGACTGAGTATGTAGACAGCATTAAAAATGATGTGCGTTGGCTAGGCTTCAATTGGACCAACGAGTTTTATGCATCTGATTATTTTAGCAATCTCTATGAATTTGCGGTGAAGTTGATTAAAAAGGACTTGGCCTATGTAGATGATAGTAGCAGTGATGACATCGCTACACAAAAGGGAACACCTATAAAAGCGGGAACTGCGAATGTTTATCGCAGTCGCTCAATAGAGGAGAACCTTACTCTTTTTGCTGAAATGAAAGAAGGCAAATATAAAGACGGAGAGAAAGTGTTGCGTGCGAAAGCGGATTTGGCAAGTCCCAATATGCACATGCGTGATCCGATTCTCTATCGGATCAAACATGCCCACCATCACCGCACTGGAGATTCCTGGTGTATTTATCCTATGTATGACTTCGCTCACGGACAAAGCGATGCGATAGAGAAAGTTACTCACAGCATCTGTACGCTTGAATTTATTCCTCACCGTGAATTGTACGATTGGTTTATTGAGAAGCTAGAAATATTTCCTTCAAGACAGTACGAGTTTGCGCGCCTTAATTTGACTTATACCGTGATGAGTAAACGTAAGCTACTACAGCTTGTAAATGATGGAAACGTAAGCGGATGGGATGATCCACGAATGCCAACAATAGCCGCCATGCGGAGAAGAGGCTATACTCCAGAAAGCATCCGCGAATTTTGTGATAAGATTGGTGTCGCTAAAAGAGAGAATCTGATCGACATCGGCTTATTGGAATTCTGTGTGAGGGAAGATCTCAACAAGAAAGCCTTGCGGAGGATGGTTGTTTCGGATCCATTAAAAATTGTAATCACCAACTATCCTGAAGGCAAGTCTGAATTGCTGCCAAGTGAAAATCTTCCGGAAGATCCGAATGCTGCTTCACCAGCAGGCTATAGAGATTTACCCTTTAGTAGAGAACTCTATATAGAGCGAGATGATTTCATGGAGGTTCCGGCAAAAAAATATTTCCGTTTGGCACCTGGTCAGATGGTTCGGTTGAAAAGTGCCTATATTATCAAATGCGAAGAGGTTATTAAAGATGCTGCCGGCAATGTGGTCGAACTCCATTGTACCTACATCCCTGAAAGTAAAAGTGGGTTCGATGTCTCGGGCATCAGCGTAAAAGGCGTCATCCATTGGGTAAGTGTGGCGCACGCTCTCGAAGCGGAAGTACGATTGTATGACCGACTCTTTACAGCGGAAGACCTTAATCAGATTGAGGATGATTTCAAAAACTATCTCAATCCTGATTCGCTCAAAATTCTTCCTAAAGTGTATGCGGAGCCTTCATTGGCAGAAGCGAAATTGACAGAGCATTATCAGTTTATGAGAATCGGTTATTTCTGTCTGGATACGGATTCGACTTCCAATAAGTTAGTATTCAATCGCACAGTGACGTTGCGTGATATGTGGGCGAAGGAAGTTAAGAAATAGTCTAACAATATTTTTTCCACCACCATTGAAAAACGATCAGCCCCCAGATACGGGCATGTACATCTTCCGGATTGGAAGAGAAGAGCTTTCGCTTTAGTTTTTCAATTTCAGTATAATTGAAAATATTCTGTTCCCTGATTAGTTTTTCGGATAAGAGACCATCCATGATCAGAGATTTCATTTCTCTGCGAAACCATTTTAGCAAAGGCACTTCAAATCCTTTTTTAGGGCGATTGTAGAGCTCAGCAGGCAATATTTCTTTATAGGCATCTTGAAGAATTCTTTTTCTGATATTCGAATTGATTTTAAAAGAAGCAGGAAGCGAGAAAAGATAATTAACTACTTCATAATCCAAAAAGGGAGTGCGTACCTCCAGACCATTGGCCATGCTCATTAAATCCACTTTGGTCAACATGTCATTGGCTAAGACTAATTTCATGTCGGTTAATAAAATATCATTAATGCTTTCTTTATCTGGGATAGTTTGTAATAATTCAGATTTAAAATTATTGTATTCGGTTTCAGTGAATTGTTGACGCGAGGTTTCAGATAGTAATTCTGATGCCTGATTTGGGTTTGCAAAACTAGCCCAATTCCAATAGCGATCTTTTGATGAGAGCTCCATGCCTTCGGCAAACCGTTGCAGTTGTCGGGCTTTATTGGCCAAGGGGTTGTTGCGCGATTTAGGTAGAAGTTTCCAGAAAGGTAAAAGAGAAGTCACGGCATTTTCTTTCCATCCTTTATTTATAATTCGATTAAAAGCTTCATGCTTGTTATAGCCTGCCAATAGTTCGTCCGCGCCATCGCCAGATAAAGCAACCGTTGCATGTTTTCTTGTTTCTTTGCTCAGGATGTAAACATTAATGGCAGAGCTATCGGCAAAGGGTTCATCAATATAATCAAGTACGGAATGAACATGAGCGTACAAGTCATCATTGGTCAAGGAGAAAACCGTATGATTAGTTTTGAAATGTTTGGCTACTAATTTCGCATAGTGAGTTTCATCAAAGAATTTCTCATCCTGAAAACCGATTGAAAAAGTGTGTAAATCAGGTTTATGTTTACTAGCTAGAGCGGTGATTACAGAAGAATCAATTCCTCCACTTAGAAATGCTCCTAAGGGAACATCCGCGACTAGCCTTCGTTGAACCGATGCTTCTAATAATCTTTTCAATTTTTCTTTTCCGTCTTCATAAGAAATCGGATTTGCCTCAGTTTGTGAAGCTTCGTAAGGAATAGAATAATAATTGACAATTGACAATTGACAATTGACAATTTTTATAAAATGGCCGGGCAAGAGTTTTTTTACTTTCTTAAAAATTGTGTTGGGAGCAGGGATATAGTTGAGCTGCAAGTAGGTATGGAGAGATGTATAGTCGAGCTCCTTTTCAATTCCATAACTGATAATTGATTTCATCTCCGATGCAAAGAGGAACTTATCTTCATCATGCACATAGAGAAGTGGCTTTACACCATACCGATCTCGTGCAATGAAGAAGCTTTGCTCTTGTTTATCATAAATGCAGAATGCAAAGAATCCGTTGAGTTTGTTTAGACAATTTTCTTTTTCGAGAATAAACAGTTTAAGGAGTACTTCTGTATCCGACTGTGAAAAAAATGTTATTCCTCTGTTCAGGAGGTCAGTTCTCAGTTCTCGATAGTTAAAGATTTCGCCATTGAAAATAATGCAATACCGCTTGCTTTCATCCCACATGGGTTGATTAGCTATTGAACTTGTATCGATGATAGATAGCCTCCGATGACCCAACCCCACCCAATCATCTAAGTATATATCCTGAAAGTCGGGACCTCGTTTGGATAGAGATTGCGTGGCCGCAGTAATGTTGATGCGGTTAAATTTCCCTACTAAATTAAAAGCAAAAATACCGGTGATGCCACACATGAAATAGATTCAGATAACAGGAGGGAAGTTAGAACGAAGTTTGCAGTTAACAAAAAAACCGGAAGACAAATGCCAACTGCTTTTAAGGGATTCTGTCTATTGGGACTTATAATGCTTTGATCATAATATTCCTGTACCATGCTTCATTGCCATGGTCCTGTAAAACAATGCGGCCCTTTTGTGATAAACCATAGCCTGCTGCGTCTTTCCACTTGCTCGCCTGCTTGCGCTTATTCCAGTCGGCAGACCCAAGTTCATACTCTACTACTTTGGTTCGGTTTAGCCAATGTTCGACATGATTACCGTTTACCAAAATCTTTGAAGTGTTCCACTCGCCAACCGCTTTCAAAACTTTATTCTCTGCAATATGCATGTCATAATTGTCACCAGTTCGTTGACCGTCATGCAATTCTCCGGGATAGCCCTTGTCGTCAATAAGTTGATACTCCGGACCTGAATAGTAAGGCTGTTCAAATTCTTCGGTTACACGATACATTACTCCACTGTTGCCTTCCGGTGAAATTTTCCAGTCGAAAGCCAATTCAAAATTCTCAAATTCCTCCGTTGTCATAATATCAGAACGCTCGTCACCTACACCGGTAACGCCTTCTTGAAGGGCTTTGCAATGAAGTGTTCCAGCAAGAACTTCCCAGGTATTATTCTTTCGCCCTTTGAAAATCTGCCAACCATTTTTTGTCTGACCATCAAATAATAATTTCCAACCATCAGCCATCTGTTGGTCTGTCAACTGAGCCCGTGTGGCGACAGAAGTAGTGTCAGTTTGAGCCGTATCTTTTTTTAATTCTTTACCTACACAGGCAGTAAGAAGAATGGAAATTGTAATAGAAATTAATAGAGATTTCATCTTAGATTTTAAGCTTAAAATATTTTGCCGGGATTGAGAATCCCATTCGGATCAAATACTTTCTTGATTCCGCGCATCAGATTAAGATTTACTTCACTCATAGCAATGGACATATAAGGACGTTTGGCAATGCCAATACCGTGTTCACCCGAGAGCGTGCCCCCAAGGCTTACCGTGAGCTTGAATATTTCGCCAATTCCTTTAGGGATTTTATGTTCCCAGTCTTCTTCACTGATATTTTCTTTTAAAATGTTCACATGAAGGTTTCCATCACCCAGATGACCGAAGCAAACCGTATTAAATCCGAATTGCTTACCGATTTCTTTAATGCCGGTGATGAGTTTGGGTAAATTTGATCGAGGCACTACTACATCATCTGATTTGGTCAATGTATACCAATTGACAGCGGGTGAAATATTTTTACGAATCTTCCAGAGTTCATCTTTTTGCGCAGTGCTTTCAGCAAAGAGAACTTCTCCCACCTCAAATTTTTCTACTACTGCCATAACACGTTCCGCATCGCGCATGAGTACTTCTTCATCGTTGCCATCCAACTCACAGAGTAAATAGGCATTCATATTTTCGGATAACGTAGTGGTGACAGGACTATTCAGAACTTTAGCACAATACTCAAATGTTTTAGCAGCTGCCTCACGTTCAAAAAATTCCATTCCGGAAGGTGTTATTCCCGCCACGAAGATGGCAGAGATAGCCCGACAAGCTTCTTCGTTAGTGCTAAATGGAATCATCATCAATACATTCTTCTGCGGGAAGCCTTTCAGTTTAAACACAATTTTTGTGATGATACCCAACGTGCCCTCGCTTCCACACATGAGCTGAGTCAGGTTATATCCCGTGGAATTTTTTAGCACATTGGCAGCTGTCCAAATAATCTCACCGGTCGGAAGGACAACCTCCATATTAATTACATAATCGCGAGTGACTCCGTACTTCACTGCTTTTGGACCACCTGAATTATTGGCGAGATTTCCTCCGAGGAAGCAAGATCCTCGGCTAGCCGGATCAGGAGGATAAAAGAGTCCCTTTTCCTTTACTTTGTTTTGAAAAACTTCGGTAATTACCCCCGGCTCAACCGTAGCTTGAAGGTTGAGTTCATCAATATTCAGGATTTTATTAAATCGTTCCATGGAAATGACAACTCCCTTTTTAATAGGAAGTGCACCTCCGCTTAGTCCGGTTCCGGCTCCTCTGGGAGTAACGGGAATCCGATGGGTGTTGCAAAGTATTAATAGCTCGCTTATCTCTTGAGTAGTGCCAGGTTTTAAAACCACATCCGGCATGAAGGAATAATCTTCTGTTTTGTCATGAGAATATTCATGACGCTGCTCTTCATTTAAAATGACATTGGCATTGCCAACAATTTTTTCAAATTTCAGTAAAACATCTCCCAAAATTCCAGGAGAAGCAATAGTCGTTGTTTCTTTAGTGTATGCCATCAATACCTTAACTTTGTTGTGATCATGATCTTATTAAGGAACAACAAAAATACGCATTTCCAGTTTCACCGAATTGGACTTTTTTTCCTGATTTTCTTGTTTCTTAATTCGTGTTCGGCTTCGCGTAAATCCAAAGTTCGTGAAAGACAAGCCGGAGAAGTGATTAAAACAGCCCGGACATTTACGGGCACGCCCTATAAATGGGGCGGTACTACCAAGTCAGGTATGGATTGTTCGGGATTAACTACAAACGCTTACAAGGCAATAGACATTACTCTTCCCCGCACCGCAGATGCACAGGCTTTGCTGGGGAGTAAGGTGAAAATTACTGAACTGAAGCCAGGAGACCTTGTATTTTTTGCCACAGGGAAAAAAAAGCGTGAGATTACTCATGTAGGTATTGTCACAGAAATAAAGGGAAAGGATAACATTAAGTTTATTCATGCTTCCACTTCCTTGGGAGTTGTTGAAACTAATTTATATTCTGATTATTATTATAAAAGGTTGCGAGCAGCTAAGAGAATTCTGGACTAATTATAAAATCTATGGATACATCACGCAGAAAATTTCTACAATTGGGATCGACCCTAGCTGCTATTTTACCTGCCTCTAAGATTTTTGGTCAGAATCTATTGCCCCTTGTTACCAAACCTCTGGTTATTTCCACCTGGGATTTCGGCAAAGCCGCCAATGTAGAAGCCTGGAAAGTTTTGTCGAGTGGAGGAAGAGCACTGGATGCAGTTGAGAAAGGAGTGCAAGTACCTGAGGCAGATCCTGCCATAACGACTGTTGGCTATGGCGGTGCCCCAGATCGTGATGGTCATGTCACATTGGATTCATGCATCATGGATGAATTTGCCAATTGTGGTTCGGTGGCAGGTCTTGAGCATATTATGCATCCTGTTTCGGTGGCCAGACAAGTAATGGAAAATACTCCTCATGTTATGCTGATCGGAGATGGCGCACTCCGGTTTGCATTAGCCAACGGATTTAAAAAAGAAAATTTGCTTACAGCAGAGTCTGAAAAAGCGTGGAAAGAATGGTTAAAGAAAGCAGAGTATAAGCCCATCGCGAATATTGAGAATCATGATACGATCGGTATGCTTGCTCTTGATGCTAATCAAAATTTATCCGGAGCATGTACTACCAGCGGCATGGCTTATAAAATGCGTGGACGAGTTGGAGACTCCCCGATCATTGGAGCCGGATTGTTTGTAGATAATGAAATTGGCGCAGCCACTTCTACTGGAGTTGGCGAAGAAGTAATTAGAATTTGTGGCTCACACTTAGTTGTAGAGTTGATGAGGCAGGGCAATTCTCCACAACAGGCCTGTGAACTGGCCGTGAAGCGAATAGTAAAAAATCAACCAAAAAAATCGATGGACATGCAAGTTGGTTTTCTTGCCATAAATAAGAATGGGGAGCATGGGGCTTTTGCGCTACAGAAAGGATTTACGTTTGCTGTTTATTCATCAGAAATTCAAAATCAACTTTTTGAAGCAAAGAGTTATTACTAGGACTATGATCTGTGAAGTAGTAGTCTATAACATTGAGTCTGCATTAAAAGCGCAGGAGGGCGGGGCTGATCGCATTGAACTTTGTGATAATCCGGGAGAAGGCGGGACCACTCCGTCATTTGGTGTTATCGAAAACGTTCGACAAAATGTGAGCATGGATGTTTATGTGATGATTCGCCCAAGGGGTGGCGATTTTTTCTATTCTAATTATGAATTTCATTCCATGAAGCGTGATATCTATCAATGTCAGCGTTTGAGCGTAGATGGAATTGTGTTGGGAATCTTGAATGCAAATGGAACGATCGACAAAAAACGCTGCAAGGAATTAATCGATAAGGCCAGACCCCTTAAAGTTACATGTCATCGAGCTTTTGATATGACAAGAGATCCGTTTGAAGCGTTAGAAGATTGCATAGAAGCAGGCTTTGATCGGATTTTGACTTCAGGGCAAAAGCTGAAGGCAATTGAGGGTGTCGGCTTAATTTCTGAATTAATTATTCGTGCCAATGGCCGAATTGCAATCATGCCGGGTTCAGGAGTAAATGAAAATACTGTTGAAGAAATCGTAACCCAATCTGGCGCACGAGAAATTCATTTTTCTGCTGTGGTTCATCGGGATAGTGCAATGCAATTTCGTAACCCAGCAATTGATAAAATGGGACAGGAAGGTGGAAGCGAATACCAGCTAATGACAGTCGACCCAGAACGTGTAAGAAAGATTCGTCAGCTTGCCGAAAACATTAAGACCTAAACAAGAAAAGCTGGTCTTCAAGACCAGCTTGTGGAGAATATCGCCTCATAGTAAACCAGTTTCCAGGGCATACACGAACTAGAAAATGCTCCACCTTTTCCACTATTATGTTCTTCTATTCTTTTTTCCAAGGATTCTGTTAGGCCAATGTAGTACTTGCCGCATTTCTCAGAATAGAGGATATAAACGAAGTATCCCATCATGAAAAAGCTAGCCCATTGGGGGCTAGCTTTTTGTGGAGAATATCGGAGTCGAACCGATGACCTCTTCCATGCCATGGAAGCGCTCTAGCCAGCTGAGCTAATCCCCCGAATGGAGGCAAATATATTTGAAATTCGTATTTCAACAAATTAACATGATTTTAGGCACGGCTTAATATGCAAATTGTCCAATCCATAGTGTTGCTGCAGAGCCTTTTATTTTTGTAACTTTTCACGTTTTCTAATTGCTTCTTCATGGCCAAACTCAAGAATATTATTAAGCAGCTTTCCGAAAAGGATTATAAAGGAATCCATGATTCACTTATTGAAGGTAATGCAGAGAAATCCGCTTATGTACTTAAAGCCTTGCGTGAGCGACAGCTATCTGATAGTAAGATCATGGTAGAGATTGAAGTGAATTCCAATGCCTATTATACACTACGCTCCAGGTTGAATCAAAAGATTGAAGAACATCTGCTACAGGCCATGGAGAGCCCCCGCACAGATATCCTACGCAAAGTGGCGAATCTGAACGAAGTCTTATTTACAAAGAAAAGGACAATTTCAATTACCACATTAAAAAAGATGGAGCGCGAGTTAATTGAACTTGATCTCCCCAATGAGTTGACGATCGTTTATAAATCGCTCAAGAAAATTCATGTTAACTCTCCTGAGCATTTTCAATACTCTCAGCTCTACAACCGTCATGTGGCTTTTATGCTGGCCGTGGATAAAGCGGAAGACCTAATGGCTGACTATGTTAAGAAATACGGATATTATTACCTGTCCGGAGGAGAAATCGAAAAATTGGGATTGACCCTACTGGCAAAGGAAATGCAAAATGTTGCTCGATTATATGATTCACATCGTTTGTATGTTTATCAGAGCTGTATGATCATCTTTCATCGCCTTTTTGTGGAAAAAGAAGATAATGTTCAGCAAGAGGGAGAGACCATTGACGATATTTTTGACCATGTGCAGAAGATTTTTAATACCTACACAATTGATCCGCTCTATTACCATATCAATTTAGTTTTTGAATTCTTGAAGCTTGAGTATTATAATCATTATAAAGTATATCGCCAGGCAGAAAAATATTATGAAGAGGTGAATGATGCGGGTGCCAATCTTCTGGTTAATTATCCTCAGTATTCTTTCACCACTCAATTTTTGGTATCACGCCTGGAGCGCCATTTACGATTAGGAACAGAAAGAGAAATTTATGCTGAGAATGAAAGCATTTTTGTTGATTTCGAGGATGATCCTTTAGATATTCCTAAACATACAATTTACATCGTTTATAGAGCGCTAGCCAACTATTATGTTGGAAAGTACGAGGAGGCTGCAAAACTAATAAACGGTTTGCTTAATGAAATAAGTCTTAAGAAATTGCCTCTGGCTATGGTAGAAGTAAAGGCAATACAATGCCTCCTTTATTGTATGATGCGGGATTTTGAGTTGTTTAATCAGCTATCCAACAGCATTCAGCGCCAGATCAGGGTTGTGGAAAACAACGAATGTAAAAATGTGATTGTGTTCCTGAAGATACTAAAGATTGGTACAAGTGAATCGAAGAAAGATAAACCTAAAAAGATTGCATCACTTATTAACAAATTTAGAACAATCAAAGTTGATTATTTCGCCCCCACGACTTTGATAAAAATGGATGAAAAATTTGTGAACGCCTTAACTGAAATTGAAGCCTAGTCCCAAGATCTAGAGATTCAAAGCAGCTATACTTTCATGTGAAAGTGGTTTGTTCAGGTACAATTTCACATTCACGTATTTTTTGGACCGATTGAAATCCTGGGGATTAATAGAGGAAGTGAGCATCACGATTTTGCACTTCTTTTTTGAAGAGGTACTTAGTTTTTCGAACTCATCTAAAAACTGAAATCCATCCATAAGGGGCATGTCAATATCAAGAAAGATTACATCGGGGAGTACCTTGTCCGCTAAGTCGATCTTCTCCATATTTCTTAAAAATTCAATGGCACTCTTTGCTCCTGTATGGGTGTAGATGTATTCTGTAATGGAGGCTGCTTCAAGCATCTTTTGATTGATGAGATTGTCAATCTCATTATCATCAATTAGCATAACGCTACGATACTTTTTTCCAGCCATGGATCTTAATTTAAAGATTAAATCTAACTTAAAGAAGAATGAATTCCAAGATACAATCCAACAACAAGATTAAATCTCAAATTTGATTCCCTGAGCGAGGGGTAATGTCGTACCATAGTTAATGGTATTCGTTTGCCTTCTCATGTAGACCTTCCAAGCGTCTGAACCTGACTCTCTGCCGCCACCGGTTTCCTTTTCCCCGCCAAATGCTCCACCAATCTCCGCCCCGGATGTACCGATATTGACATTAGCAATACCGCAATCAGATCCAGTTCCGGAGAGAAATTTTTCCATTTCTTGCACACTGCTGGTCATAATAGCAGAGGATAATCCTTGCTGCACGCCATTCTGTAAATCGATTGCCTCTTCGATGGTTTTGTACTTGATAAGGTACAAGATAGGAGCGAAGGTCTCTTGCTGCACAATACTAAAATGATTTTTTACTTCTGCAATGGCCGGCTTTACATAGCAGCCGGACTCATATCCTTTCCCATTCACAACTCCTCCGTTTACTACAAATGAGCCACCTTCTTCTTTTATCTTTTTTAAAGCATTCTGATAGGACTTTACTGCAAGCTTATCAATCAAAGGGCCAACATGATTATTTTGATCTAATGGATTACCGATATTCAATTGACTATATGCCTTTTTAAGACGTTCTTTCACGACATCATAAACTTTTTCGTGTACGATGAGTCTTCTTGTTGAAGTGCAGCGCTGCCCTGCAGTGCCAACTGCTCCAAATACTCCACCTATGATGGCGACATCAATATTTGCATTTTCTGAAATGATGATGGCGTTGTTTCCACCCAACTCTAATAGCGCTCTACCCAGTCGTTCACTTATTGTTTTAGCAACCGCTTTGCCCATTCGAACCGAACCTGTAGCAGAAACTAATTGAACTAACTCGTTAGAAGCCATGAGCTGGCCGATTCTATAGTCTCCATTTACGAGACACGAAACGCCTTCCGGTACATTGTTTTTCTTAAAAACCTCGCTTATAATATTTTGGCAGGCGATGCTACACAAAGGTGTTTTCTCCGAGGGTTTCCAAATGCAAGTATCTCCACACACCCAGGCCAACGCTGTATTCCATGACCATACTGCCACTGGAAAATTGAATGCAGAGATTATTCCAACAATTCCAAGCGGATGATATTGCTCATACATTCGGTGATTGGGTCTTTCGGAATGCATGGTTAATCCGTGAAGCTGACGGGAAAGTCCAACAGCAAAATCACAGATGTCAATCATTTCCTGCACTTCTCCCAATCCTTCCTGATACGATTTCCCCATTTCATAGGAAACCAATTTTCCAAGGGGCTCTTTATATTTTCTTAATGCAGTACCAATTTGACGAACTACTTCACCACGTTTGGGTGCTGGAACTAGTCTCCACTCCTTAAAGGCTTTTTGAGACTGTTCAATGACTTTAGTAAAAGTCTTTTCATCTCCTGAGATTACTTTTCCGATCAATCTCCCGTCTACGGGTGAGTAGGACTCTAAAACCGGCCCTGTGGATTTAAGCCATTTAGTTCCCGTAGAGACACCGGCATTAGTACTTTTTATTCCAAGTGTTTGAAGTGCTTCTTTGATACCGAAATTTTTCATGGGCTGAGATGATTAGGCCGCAAAGTTAATCAGGATTGCAGGATTCTAAAATGGATTACCAATCCAATGCGAAGGTCCCTTTTTCACCGCCTCTATAGATTCCTTCTACTAGCACGCCACCCTGCTTATATTCAAGAATCCGGTTGAGGTCTGCTACGTTGTCTACTGAAACCTTGTCAATGTGAGTGATAATAAATTCTTCCCTCATGCCACATTTTTTCCATTTGCCTTCCATAATCGATTTCGCAACCACTCCACCATCCAAACTCAACTTAGTAAGTTCTTTATAAGAAAGTTCTTCAAAAGTTGCGCCTTCTATCTTGTATTCGATTTTTTTTCCGGCCATTTTTTCCGAGCCTTCGAAATTTTTTAGTGTTGCGTTGATCCGATTATCTTTTCCATTTCTCCGATAGGTCACTTTAATGGATTGTCCCGGCCTGTTGCGCGCGACCCATTCCTGCAATTCAGAAACAGTCCCGATAGGGTGTTCATTGATAGCCGTGATAACATCACCTTCTTCAATACCTGATTCAGCTGCAGCACTTCCGCGATTGACACGACTTACAAAGACACCTTGAACAACATCCAAATTTTGATCTTCGGCAAGTTCGGCTGTGACATCAGTAATTTGGACACCCAGCAACCCACGCTGCACCTGACCAAACTCTAAGAGATCATCCATGATTTTCTTTACCAAGCTGACTGGAATTGCAAAAGAGTAACCCGAATAGCTACCGGTTGAAGTTGCAATGGCAGAATTAATGCCTATCAATTCACCTTTTAAGTTGACCAGTGCTCCACCACTGTTGCCTGGATTGACGGCAGCATCAGTTTGAATAAAAGACTCTACCTGAAGATTGTTGCGATCACGAAGTATACCAATGTTTCTGGCTTTGGCGCTAATAATGCCAGCAGTTACAGTTGAATTTAGATCGAAGGGATTTCCAATGGCCAGCACCCATTCACCCGGTGTTATGTTATCGGAATCACCATAGCGAACAAAAGGAAGATCGTGTGCTTTAATTTTAAGGAGGGCAAGATCGGTGCTAGGATCTTTTCCAATGAGCTTGGCATAAAACCGTTGGTTAGAATTCATAACCACTTCGATGGAAGTAGCATCTTCGATCACATGATTGTTGGTAACGATATAACCATCATCTGAAATGAT
>JANNRV010000017.1:0-2276 GCA_031401775.1 Bacteroidia bacterium
GGGGTAGATATTTTGATTGCTACACCTGGTCGACTACTTGACCTAATGGATCAACGCTATGTTCACCTCCAGCATGTAAAAACTTTTGTTTTGGATGAAGCTGATCGCATGTTAGACATGGGCTTTATTCATGACGTAAAGAAAATTATTGCAAAAATTCCCCAGAAGCGACAGACCTTGTTTTTCTCCGCCACAATGCCCGGAGAAATTTCAAAATTAGCCAGTACGATTCTAACAAACCCTGTAAGGGTAGAAGTCACACCAGTTTCATCTACTGCAAATACGATTAACCAATCCGTTTATTTCGTGGAGAAATCAGATAAAAAATCATTGCTCATCCATTTGCTGAAAGATCGTTCTATTGAGACGGCCTTGATATTTACGCGAACCAAACACGGTGCCGACCGAGTTGTAAAAGATTTAATTCGTGCAGGTGTGCAAGCAGAAGCCATTCATGGGAATAAATCTCAGAATGCACGGCAACGTGCGTTGAGCAATTTCAAATCCAGGAAAACTCGGGTCTTGGTGGCTACAGACATAGCAGCTCGAGGTATTGATGTTGATGATTTATCACACGTTATAAATTATGAGTTACCCAATGTTCCTGAAACTTATGTTCATAGAATAGGAAGAACAGGACGAGCAGGTGCTAGTGGAATTGCCCTTTCATTCTGTGACGCAGAAGAAAAGGAATTTCTCAGAGATATTCATAAACTGATTGCCAAGCCCATTCCTGTAGTTGAAGATCATCCGTACCCTATGAGTAACACGAGTGTACACCGCCATTCAGAAGGGCCCAGACAAAGCGCTCCAAGGAATAACTCTCATGGCAGACGTCCAAACTCATTTAGAAATACCAGGTCCGGAAACAGACAAGAAGATAGCAGGTCTAAAAGAGGTTAATCTTGGAAGCATGACTGCCGTGCGAAAAGATTAAATTGACTTATGACCGCACGAAACACATGAGGTCATTGCAAAAAACGGCATAGCCTAAATTGAATCCGGAATAATTCTGCTGTGATTTCCTTATCTTCGGAAAATCACTTGGCCTTATGTCAACTTCTAATACTGCTTTTCGTAATTCTATCGTTGCCGCCTTGGGCGGATTTTTATTCGGATTTGATACTGCCGTTATCTCCGGTGTTGAAAAATCAATACAACAACTATGGGCACTTGACCACTTCTGGCATGGCTTCACGGTTGCTTCTGCTCTTATCGGAACAGTTCTCGGCTCCGTCATTTCCGGCCGACCTGCAGAGATGGTGGGGCGCAAAAAAGTGCTTCAGGCAATTGGTTTACTCTATCTTTTTACCTCACTGGGTTCGGCCCTTACCTCATCATGGGAACTATTTGTTTTCTTCCGGTTTTTAGGAGGAATTGGTGTAGGGGCTTCTTCGGTGGTGGGGCCTATGTATATTTCAGAAATAGCTCCTGCCCATAGACGTGGAAGACTCGTTGCCCTATTTCAATTCAATGTGGTAAGTGGCATTCTGATTGCGTTTGTCTCCAACTACTTTCTTTTTGGAATCAGTGAAGATTCATGGAGATGGATGCTTGGAATACAAGCGGTACCGGCACTTGTCTTTTTTATCATGGTTTTCTTCGTCAACGAGAGCCCGCGTTGGCTGATCAAGCAGCAGCGCATAACAGAAGCTAAACTAGTCTTGCAAAGTATTGGCGAACCTGATGTAGAGAAGGCAGCGATAAGTATAAAGAACTCACTACATCGTGAAGAAGGAGTAGCTCAGGAACGCTTATTCTCAAAAGCATATCGCTTACCCATTTTTTATGCCGTGGGATTGGCTATGTTTAATCAGCTCTCTGGTATTAATGCCATCATGTATTACGCCCCCCGCATTTTTGAAATGACGGGGCTGGCAAAGGATACCAGCCTTCTCCAATCAATTTCAATTGGCCTTACCAATATGATATTTACCCTATTGGCCATTTCAGTAATCGATAAATTCGGGCGTAAAAAGCTATTGATTATAGGTTCTATAGGCATGGTAATTTCATTGGCCCTTGTGGCATGGACATTTTACACGCAGGATTTCGGTGGCTACCTCGTTATGTTTTGTCTGGTAGGCTTCATCGCTTTCTTCGCTTTTTCTCAAGGAGCGGTGATTTGGGTTTTTATTTCAGAAATTTTCCCGAATAGTGTGCGGGCAAAGGGCCAAGCGCTGGGAAGCTTTACACATTGGATCATGGCAGCCATTATCTCCTGGACCTTCCCCATTTTTGCAGAATCCAGCACGATGGGTGGGGCCTATGCCTTT
>JANNRV010000018.1:0-22252 GCA_031401775.1 Bacteroidia bacterium
GCACACTTATTTCAATAAAATCAGCGTTATAAGAACTGATGACTTCATCCATATTATCGATAGTTTCAGTTGGCCACTCTACCACAAATGATGGCCCCGATACCCAATCGGTTATCTCTTTGTACTTTTTGGCATCAATACCTTGAGTAGAACCTATCGGAAATCCAAGTAGGTCAACGCCCATCCCTGCGCAATACCGCGCATCGCTGAGGTTGGTGATCTTACCGACTTTCACTTTTGTTTTAAGGGCCATGGGCGCGAATATCAAAAAGAAAAAATAACTTTGAAACTCTAATAGAAAAGGAATGAGATATTGGCTGATTTGTTGGATTATTTTTAGTCAGTCGATGTCCTGCTCGACAGATGACGCCACACCTACTGCCACGGTAAAGGACTATTTTCCGCTAAAGATGGGGGCTTCTCATATTTATTCTGTTGAAGAGACAGTGTCTCAGCAGATTTCAGGTGAAAGTAAATCAACTTATGAATTGAGAACCGTTGTTTCAGATTCAATTCCAGAGACAGATGGAACTTTCACTTACGTCATTCAACGATATAAAAGGAATGATGCTCAAAGTCCTTGGTCTAATCTTCCTACCTGGTCAGCACGTGTGACTAAGTTTCAGGCTATTGTCAATGAGGAAAATATTGGATATCTCAAAGTGGAAGCTCCCATAGCTGAAGGAAAAGAATGGAATGGCAATTTACCAAACATTCTGGATGAAGATATGTACGCATTAATTGAAGTTGCAAAACCTTATTCGATCAGTTCAACCAAGTCTTTTCCTAACACGATTACTATTTCGCAAAACGATAACAATGATATTATCGTTTTTCAGGACAAGCGATCTGAAATCTATGCTGAAGGTGTGGGGTTGGTCTATCGTGAAATTCTGCAACTGGAGTATTGTACCGATCTGAATTGCTTAGGTCAGCAAAAAGTGAAGAAAGGACTTGCTTACCAACAAGTATTAAAAGAATATGAAGGCCTTTAGGGGGATTATTTTATTGGTGTTGTCGATTGGGTCAACGATCGTGGTTGCTCAGAGTAATCGATATATCGTTTTTTTTAAAGATAAAAACAATACTCCATTTACAATTAATGACCCGCAACAGTTTTTATCTCTAAAGAGTATTGAAAGGCGAGGCAATCAACAGATCGCGGTTATTGACGAAGATCTTCCGGTTAATCCAACTTATGTTGCAGGGGTTCAAGGAGTTGGAGCAAAAGTGTTCTTTACTTCCCGATGGATGAACTGTCTTTTAATTGAAGCGAATACTTTATTTATTCCTTCTATTCAATCGCTTCCCTTTGTATTAAAAGTTGAGCTCGTGGCCCCAGGTGTGAAATTGACGGGTGGCAGGGCAAAGAAATGGAAGAACAGGAGTGAAACTTCAGAAGAATCGGCTACAATTTCTCAGCTTGGACAAATTGGTTTAGATGAAATGCAACGGGAAGGCTATCGGGGAGAAAACCAAACCATAGCTGTTTTCGATAGTGGATTTCCTGGAGTTAATGTGGCTGCCCCCTTTCAGGGGTTATATCAGGAGGGGAGAGTTAAATTCACTTATAATTTTGTAGCCAACAATACCAATGTTTATCAATACGATGATCATGGTACAGAAGTCTTGTCAGTGATGGCGGCAGAAACTCAGGGATTTACTGGAGGGGCATACAAAGCTGACTATATGCTTTTTGTTACTGAAGATTTTACAAGTGAATATAGAATTGAAGAATTCAATTGGCTGTTTGCTGCCGAAAAAGCAGATAGTGCAGGTGTAGATATCATCAATGCATCGATGGGTTATAATTTGTTTGATGATGCATCGATGAATTATAAGCCAACTGATATGGATGGCAAAACTGCAATTGTCACACAAGCAGCTGTAAAAGCAATAAGCAAAGGAATGGTAATGCTGTGCAGTGCAGGAAATGAAGGAAGCAATTCATGGCAATTGGTGACACCTCCGGCCGATGCACCCGGAATACTTGCTATTGGCTCCATTACGCAGCAGTTTTCAAAGAGCAGTTTCAGTTCTATCGGTCCTTCTGCCGATGGAAGAGTAAAGCCGGACGTAGTAGCCTTAGGTTCTGGCACAGCGGTAGTAAAACCGAATGGTGTGATTAGTTCAAATAGTGGAACATCGTTCTCGTCCCCTTTAGTAGCCAGTCTGGTTGCAGGTGTATGGCAAGCCTATCCCCAACTTACGGCACAGGAGGTTTATGAAGTTATTATTAAATCAGCCAACCAGTTTATGAATCCAGATAATCAGAAGGGCTATGGACTACCGCACTTTAATGCTGTCAGAAACTATTTGGAATCTAAGGACTTACAGGAATGGATAAACCTTCATCCAAATCCTGTTATAGGTGACACGATTACCATCACGCTCAGAGATCCGCAAGGCGATTTTCTCGATGTTACCATTTATGATGCACAGGGAAGAGTTTTGAATGAATCGCAGCTCGTGATCACCTGGCAGAATAATCCGTATTACTACGCCTTTTCAGGCCTGTCACCGGGGATTTATTTTTTCAAGTTAAGAACGCAGTCCGACTCGAAAGTCATACGAATTGTAAAACTTTAGCAGCCTTTTTACTTATCAAAGATTCACAGTTATCTTTGACCGATGAATCCACTAATTGCTCCCTCCATTCTTGCAGCGGACTTTGCTAATCTCGAAAGCGAAGTTTTAATGATCAATGAAAGCCAGGCCGACTGGATTCATGTGGATATCATGGATGGTGTCTTTGTTCCCAATCTCTCTATGGGGCTTCCGGTAGTGGAAGCAATCAAACGTCACGCCCGGAAGCCATTGGACGTTCATTTGATGATTGTGAGTCCGGAGAAATACGTAGAAGCATTTCACAAAGCTGGAGCGGAGGTAATCTCAGTTCATATAGAGGCCTGCCATCACTTGCATCGGAATATTCAGCAAATCAAAAACCTGGGGATCAAAGCTGGAGTTGCCCTCAATCCACATACTCCGGTTGCCGGTTTGGAAGATACCATGACCGACATTGATCTTATTTGTCTGATGTCAGTTAACCCGGGTTTCGGGGGGCAAAAATTTATTGAGAATACGTACAAGAAAGTGACAGAGCTTAAAGCCCTGATTAAGAATACAGGATCCAAAGCGCTTATCGAAATAGATGGCGGTGTGAATCTTCAAAATGCATCGTTGTTGTTGAAAGCCGGGGCCGATGTTTTGGTGGCAGGAAATTGTGTGTTCTCTTCTTCCAATCCTAAGGAAGTTATTAGCGGATTAAAGGCATTGCATTAACCTTGCAGTCTATTTTTTCGTTTATCTGGCAGGAAATTTGGTCATATGATACTATGAAAAACCCCTTACTTTTTTTCTTTTTACTATTGTTTCTTTTTTCTTCCTGTGCACGCACGGTCTCCCGAGTAAGCCCTGATCAATCAATCGATCTGAGCGGTCGCTGGAATGATACAGATTCACGGCAGGTGGCTGATAAGATGATCAATGAATTATTGGGCAGTGAGAAGTTTAAAGAATATGAGAAAGCATCCGCGAAGAAGCCAGCTATCATCGTGGGCTTAGTTCGGAACAAAACAAGCGAACATATTAATGCCGATACCTACATTAAAAAATTAGAGTTAGCCATTTATAATTCAGGAGTAGCAGATTTGGTGGAGTCTGATAGTTTCCGCGATAAGTTAAGAGAAGAACGCGCTCAGCAGCAGGATTTTGCCAGTACAGCCACAATTTCTAAATGGGGAGAGGAAGTGGGCGCGGATCTCATGCTTTTTGGCGAGATGACTTCCGAAACGGATGTGTACAATAAGAAAAGAGTGGTCAATTATATTACAACACTCTTCCTGACCGACATGGAGACCAATAAGAGGATTTGGTACGGACAGGAGGAAATCAAGAAGTTCATCAAGAACTAGTTTAAACATGAGGCAACTGTCTTTTCGATGGGGCTTTGTCATTTTTCTGATTTTCTTTCAGTCCTGCGCCACCTATTACCAAGCAAACTATACCTTTAATCAACAATTTGAGAATGGTGATCTGGAGAAGGCGCTTGAAGCTCTTCGTGCAAACGCTTCTGAAGCAAGAGGAAAGCGGGAATTTCTTTATGCTGTGAATAATGGAACCGTGTTGTCACTTTTAGGTCGGTATGACGAAAGCAATGAGCATTTTGAAAAGGCTTTTATTTTCGGAGAAGACTATCGCATCAATTACCTCAACGAGGCAGCTTCATACCTGACTAATCCTAATTTCACCGCCTATAAAGGTGAAGACCATGAGCATTTAATGCTTTTGTATTTCAAGGCATTGAATTTTTTAAAACAAGGTAAAACGGATGAAGCGCTAGTCGAATGCCGTAGATTAAATATTCGTCTTCAGCAGTTAAGTGATCGCTACGATTCTGATGATAAATACAAACGTGATGCTTTTGTTAATACTCTGATGGGGATCACCTACGAAGTGGATAAAGATTACAACAATGCATTCATTGCCTACAAGAACGCGTATGAAATCTATTCATCAGATTATAAAACATTTTTTGGAACCGAAGCTCCCAATCAGTTAAAAGAAGATTTGCTGCGAACAGCCCTGCTTAGTGGCATGACCGATGAATTTGAGAAATTAAAAATTGAATTTGGAAAAGAGAGCTACAGCTACCAGCCAAGCGAAGGAGGAGAGTTGATTGTTTTTTGGCATAATGGATTATGCCCTGTTAAGGCAGAGTGGGGAATCAATTTTATGATTTCAAGGAGGGACAATTTCATCGTTTTTGCCAATGAGGAGATGGGCTTAAGTTTTCCTTTTAATGTGGAAAGCTATGATGAGAAGGACAGAAAAGGTTTGGCAAGCCTTGAATTTTTCAGAGTGGCATTCCCCAAATACATTGAGCGACCTACTCACTTTGCGAGCGCTACTGTAGAGCGAGGAGATACGATTGTATCATTGGAGCTTATGGAGGACGTAAATAAGATCGCCTTTAAGGCGCTGGAAGAAAGAATGGCACTCGAGTTTAGTAAGGCGCTTATCCGGGTGGCGATGAAGAAGGTATCAGAATACCAAATGAGGAAAGAAGATAAGACACTTGGCTCCGTTTTGGGAATGTTCAATGCCATTACTGAAAAGGCAGATACCCGCAATTGGCAAACACTTCCTCACAGTATTTATTATTGTCGCGTGCCCCTGAAGGAAGGAAGGAATAATGTCACATTGAAAATAATGGATGGTCGAGGTGCGTTAACCAATCATGATTTTGTCTATGACGTTAAGAAAGGGCAGACGCTGTTTCACACCTTTAGTTCCCTGGAAAGTGGCTATCCGAGTTATGGATACAATTAAGGGGATATCTAAAAAAGTGAGAGGAGTTGAGGCCCTAAAAGAAAGGGTCTTTAGAGATGCCCTTAATCACGTTAATCCCTATCTTTAGCCTCCAAATGACACTTTCTATCTTAAGCTTTTTCCCGTTCTGAAAGTATCCCACACGATAATATTTCTATTGGCCTTGATTTTCCTAGCTCCGGAGCTTTCTCTGGCTCAGGATGAGTCGGAGACCACTTTTCCACTTGAAAAATTTTATGTGGAACGGAAAAATAAGGCTCGATCGATATTCAAGAATTTTAGATTTGGGCTGAGTACGGGTTACGGCAATACATTCTTTAGTCACAAGTTGGACGGCTATGACGTCTATCAAGCTCCCGGACAGTCACCCGCTATTTTCCCAATCGGCACGGGTGCGGCCATTCGCTATACTAATTGGGTTAATGTGGTATCAACCGATTCTTCACCTACAGTACCGGGTAGTTTCATTGTTAGTTCTGCTACTAGTAAGCTTGGCTTTAAAGGAAACGCACTAAACATCCCACTCAAAGCGACTCTTCATTACGAATACAAAAAGTACAGGATTGGAGGTGGTTACTCTTACGAGTTCATGAGCATTGGTAAATTTCATCCAATCTCTAGGGGAGATAATATCGCTGATTTTAAACCAAGCGGCTCAACCGGATTTATGAAAAAGTATTTTGGTCTCTTAGGAGTCTCCTTTTATCGTTTAAATGACTACCTATTCACCGCAGATGCAAACATTGGTGGTTTTAAACCCGGTGGAAATTTTGATAAGAGCTCGATCAAGAAAGGTATCTATATTAATCTTGGAGTAACAGTTGAGCGGCAATTGTCAGAATACCTTACCGGCTTTGTAAGACCTTCATTTGATTACAAGAAGTACACACTCAATATTCCGGGAAGTGCAGGGATAGATCATCAGATAAATGCCTTCTATGTGAATGTGGGAGTTACCTACACTCTTCCCGAGCTTAAAAAATGCTTTCACAAGGAATGTAGGATACAGATCAATCATGCCCATGGGAACAAAGAATACCGGAGCAGAGTACATCCTATCTACAAAAAACAAAACCCGGGGTATGGTGAAAATGACCCCACATTGATCAAGTATAAGGGCAAGAATAAAAGGAAGCTCAACCCTTACTAATGCACCTCCTTGCGACCTCATTAAAAAGTGGCAAAATCTTCATTTTAAGGCACCTTTTTCGAGTTTTCAAGATCGTTTCCTAAGCCAATTTTATTTACCTTGCAGCCCTGAATTTTAATTTCATTTAGCGTTAATAACAGTGGCAGAAGAAATAGACAATCCCTCCGGCAGACAGAACGTAATCCCCATCAATATTGAAGACGAAATGCGCGGTGCTTACATCGATTACTCGATGTCTGTTATTGTCTCGCGTGCGCTACCCGATGTGCGTGACGGTCTAAAACCGGTTCACCGAAGAGTACTCTTTGGCATGCAGGAATTGGGAGTTAACTATAACAAGCCACATAAGAAATCAGCTAGAATTGTCGGAGAAGTTCTCGGTAAGTTTCACCCGCATGGAGATTCTTCAGTGTATGATACCATGGTGAGAATGGCTCAGGATTGGTCCCTGCGCTACACGCTAGTAGATGGCCAGGGGAACTTTGGTTCCATTGACGGAGATTCGCCTGCGGCAATGCGCTACACCGAAGCGAGGCTAAAGCGAATTGCAGAAGAGCTTTTGGCCGACATCAATAAAGAGACCGTAGATTTTCAGCCCAACTTTGACGATTCTCTAACTGAGCCAACTGTTCTTCCGGGTAAGATTCCCAACCTGCTTATCAATGGCTCTTCAGGAATTGCTGTGGGCATGGCCACCAACATGGCACCTCATAACTTGAGTGAGGTAGTAGATGGTATCATCGCCTATATCGACAATAGGAGTATTACAATACCGGAGTTGATGAAATTTATCACTGCTCCCGATTTCCCGACAGGTGGAATTATTTATGGATCCAGCGGAGTCCAGGAGGCATTTCTTACAGGAAGAGGCCGTGTCATCGTGAGGGCAAAAGCGGAAATCGTAACGGCAGCCAATGGGAGAGATCAAATCATTGTGACGGAAGTTCCCTACATGGTGAACAAAGCGTTGATGATTGAAAAGACGGCTGCATTGGTCAATGACAAGAAAATAGAGGGAATCAGTGATATCCGAGATGAATCAGATCGGGATGGCTATCGAGTTGTTTATGATTTAAAGAAAGATGTTATTCCGAATATTGTCTTAAACAATCTCTTCAAGTACACAGCACTTCAGTCCTCTTTTGGTGTTAATAATGTGGCCTTGGTAAAAGGACGTCCGCAAACACTTAACCTGAAAGATTTAATTGTTCATTTTGTAGACCACCGACACGAAGTGGTAATAAGAAGAACAAAGTTTGATCTAAACGAAGCAGAGAAGAGGGCGCATATTTTAGAAGGTTATCTTATTGCGCTCGACAATCTGGACGAAGTAATTAGCTTGATCCGCAGCTCAAAAGACCCTGAGGTAGCCAAGGTGGGTTTGATGGAGAAATTCAACCTTTCCGAAATCCAATCCAAGGCAATATTAGAAATGCGTCTGCAACGCTTAACAGGTCTTGAGCGCGAAAAGATTGAAAATGAGTATAAGGAGCTGAAAGCGCTTATTGCTCATTTGAACGAATTGCTTGCCAGCGAACCCATGCGAATGGAAGTGATAAAAACTGAATTGTTAGAGATAAAGGAACGCTACGGAGATGCCCGTAGGACCTTAGTTGTGCATAGTGAAGAAGACATCACCGTAGAGGATATGATCCCCAACGAGGAAATGGTAATCACTATTTCCAATCAGGGATATATCAAGAGGACATCATTATCGGAGTATAGAACCCAGGGAAGAGGAGGGATCGGATCGAAGGCTGTCTCTACCAAAGAAGATGATTTTACAGAGCATTTATTCATTGCACATGCTCACAATTACTTGCTGATTTTCACGGCTTTAGGTAAGGTATATTGGAAAAAAGCTTATGAGATTCCAGAAGGAAATAAAATCTCAAAAGGACGGGCTATTCAGAATCTTTTGAATATTGAACCAGGTGATAGCGTTCGCGCTGTACTTAATGTAAAAGATCTCAACAACGAGGAATATATCAATAACAACTTTGTAATCCTTTGCACTGAGCAAGGGACCATTAAAAAGACATCCCTGGAGGCTTATTCCAGGCCGAGGGCCAATGGAATCAACGCCATTACGATTCATGAAGGCGACCACCTTTTGAATGTGGCATTGACAAATGGCAATAATGATATTATTATTGCCAAGAGTCAGGGAAAGGCAGTCCACTTCAACGAGTCAGATGTGCGGCCAATGGGCAGAACAGCTTCTGGAGTTAGGGGGGTTACGTTAGAGGCAGGAGGAACAGATAGGGTAATTGGCATGGTTTGTATTACTCGTGATGATGCCAATTTGCTGGTGGTTTCAGAAAAAGGATATGGTAAAAGGTCCTCTATTGATGACTATAGAATTACCCGTAGAGGGGGAAAAGGGGTAAAAACAATTAATGTCACTGAAAAAACTGGCAAGCTTGTTGCGATCAAGGAAGTTGGAGACAAAGATGAATTGATGATTATTAACAAGTCAGGCATTAGTATTCGCATTAAAGTGGAGGAACTGCGTATTATGGGAAGAGCCACACAAGGCGTTCGGTTGATTAAACTTAATGAAGAGGATGCCATTTCTTCCGTTGAGAAAATTCAAAATGTGGAAGACCCTGGAATATTGTTACCACCTGAAAACTAATCCTGATCATAAACTAACCCTAAACTAAATTCGAGATGAAAAAAATAGTGATGCTACTTGCACTTTTTGTTCCGCTGGCTACGGTGGCTCAGAAGGAGATAAAGCCAAGCTTGACCAAAGCTGAGAAAGCCTTGCGTGAGGCAAAATATGCTGAAGCCAAAGCCATTATTGACGTGACTGTCGCCAGCCAAGAATTCATGGTGGACAAGAAAGGCCAACCTAGTAAAAATGCTGCAAAGGCGTGGTACTTAAAAGGACTTGTTTACACTGCCTTTGATACTACCAAAAATGCCGAAGCTAAAAAGCTGGAAGCAAATGCATTTCAAGTTGCGAAAGAAGCATTTATGAAAAGCGAAGAAATTGATGGTGGCAAAAGTGCAAGCTTAATCAATGATGCGAACGGACTTCCTTTGCTGATGACTCAACTGAAACCCTTTTTAGCACAAAGCTATTTTTCAAAAGCAATAACTGCCTACCAGGATGAAAAGGATTACAAGAAGGCATTTGAGATGGTTGAGAATACGCTGTTCTTTATTCCGAATGACACCGCGGTATTGATGAATGCCGGTGTATTCTTTGGCCCTGCCGCTGAGGAAGACGATAAGTCAATTGCTTATTTGAAAAAATATCAAGAAAAAGGAGGCAAGTCGCCTGATGCGTATGTGATTCTTTTTGGTATTTACCGCGATAAGAAGAAAGATAATGACATGGCGCTGAAGATAGCTCAAGAGGCTGTGGCAGCATTTCCAAATCATCCTGATTTTCCACGGTATGAACTTGATATGTACATAAAGATGAACCGTTTGCCAGATGCAAAAATTGCTATGGAAAAACAGGTAAAAGCAAATCCTGAAGACAAGGAATCAAGGTATTATCTGGGTGTCATCAATATGGAACTTGGCGATTTAACGTCAGCTCAAAGCTGGTATGATGAGGCAATTAAACTTGATCCTAAATATTTTGAACCACAAATTGCCAAAGCAGAGATCATCTATGGTGATGCAAAAAAAGTTAAAAGTGAAATGAATCAATTAGGAAATTCAAAGGATGACTTTAAAAAGAAAGTAGAACTTGATAAATTATATCAGGAAAAATTGAGAGTGGCGTTGCCTTATTGGGAAGCACTGGAGAAGATGAGTCCTGATGATGGGAAAGTACTTGATAACCTTTATCTGATGTACAATGATTTGGAAATTACGGCCCAGGTAACCAGAATTGAGAAGAGGATGAAAGCATTAGGTCTTTTGGACTAACTAATGTAAGGGCGATATAAATTGAAAAGGTTGGAACACTCCAGCCTTTTTTTTGTTCTATTTATTGTCAATACCTTTGTACCTTAAGCTGTCCAATGAACCAAGCTCAGACGATTGCACTTTACCGGCCGATGCTTCATGCTATCGCTTTGAATTTGCTTAGGTGCAAGTCAGACGCGGAGGACATCGTTCAGGATACTTTTTTGAAATGGCTAAGTGTTGAACAGGAGAAAATAAAGAACACGAAAGCCTATTTGATCAAAGCCGTCACCAACAACTGCCTGAATCACCTCAGTACACTACGCAAAAAGAAAGAAGACTACCTGGAGACACTCAAATTACCCGATTTTATCCTAAAAATAAAGGAATCTGACCTTGCTTACATGGACATTGAAGCAGAGCTGTCAAAAGCACTTTCAATACTTCATCAAAAACTGGAACCACTGGAACGAGCCGTTTATCTGTTAAAAGAGGTCTTTGATTTCGACTATGAAGCCCTTCAATCCCTCCTTAATAAGAAGCAGGATCATTGCAGACAATTGCTCTGCCGCGCAAAGAGGAAGTTAAATGAGGAGGCATCTAAGATCTATTTTGATGTTCCAACTCCTACACAATTGATGGAAAGCTTCCGTAAAGCAAGCATTTTTGGCAATGCTTCAGACCTTGTTTCTGAGCTTAGAAAGGACATTTCTCCAAACTCTCCTAAGAATTTCTGAAAAATCTGCGGATTCTGTCACAAATCAATCACAATCTTGTCTTAGGTTTAAAATAACGCTGAAAAGCGATGTTTTGCTTTAATCACGCTTAAACCTAAACCATGAAAGTCATTCTTATTTTCTTTATTGCCCACTGGTATCTGTCGCTCTTTTTTCAGACTTTTTTCCTTCATCGGTATGCTGCCCACAAAGCTTTTACCATGAATAAGTTTACGGAGAAGGTATTCTTTGTTCTGACCTGGATATTTCAAGGCTCCAATTATTTAAGCCCATTTGGCTACGGAGTGATGCATCGCATGCACCACGCATTTGCTGATACAGAAAACGATCCCCATTCACCCAAATACGATGAAACAATTTGGAATATGATGTGGAAAACAAAAACCATCTATTCGGACATCGCCAACAAAAAGATTCCATTGGAAACCCGTTTTACGGAAGGAGTTCCTCAATGGGAGGCTTTTGATAAGTTTGCCCGCTCATGGCCGTCACGGTTGTTTTGGGGCGCACTCTATGTAGCTGTCTACTGGCAATTCGCAACAGCCTGGTGGCTATGGTTGCTATTGCCACTCCAGTTTTTGATGAGCCCTATACATGGTGCTATTATTAATTGGTTTGCTCATGTGTATGGTTATCGCAATTTTGAAGTAGGGGATACTTCCAGGAATTTTTTGCCGGTTGATTTTTTGATGATGGGCGAAAGTTACCACAACAATCACCATAAGTATGGCTCACGCGCTAACTTTGGTGGTATCCGCTGGCATGAAATAGATCCTACCTATCAGGTTATTAAATTGCTTGATAAGCTAAAGGTGATCAAACTCGTTCAGCACAAAGCGGTGAGTATGGAACGGGTAAGGAAGGCTGCGTAATGAGAAACTAAGACTACTTTAAGAATATAAAAAGCCCTTGTGTGTCGTCATAAGGGCTTTTTTGTTGGTGTTCTGGGTATTTGGCCATTATGTCAACTATTATTCCTACCTTTGGCGCATATTTTAACAAATTAATAATGAAAGAAGGAACAGTAAAATTCTTTAACGAAACCAAAGGTTTTGGATTCGTACAAGAATCAGAGTCGAACAAAGAGTATTTTGTACATGTTTCCGGTCTCATCGATGAGATTCGGCAAAATGATAAGATCACTTTTGAACTCCAGGAAGGAAAAAAAGGATTGAATGCCGTTAACGTACGCGTAGTCAACTAATTTCTTTAGGAAATTCATTTCAAACCAGGCCCCTAAAGCCTGGTTTTTTTTAGTCCAACCAATTCCACAAACTTCCATTTGACTTTTAGTGATTTTAACCTTGATCCGGGTATAGTAGAGGGCCTCTCAGCCATGAATTACCAGAAGCCTACGCCCATTCAGGAAAAGGCCATACCCATTATTCTTGACAATAAAGATATTGTCGCCTGTGCACAGACTGGCACCGGCAAGACAGCCGCTTATATTCTGCCTATCCTTCATAAGATATTGAGAGCAGAGAACCGACATTTCAACACGCTCATTCTTGCGCCCACACGTGAACTTGCATTACAGATCGATCAGCAGATAGCAGGCCTTGCTTATTTTGCTTCAGTCAGTTCCATTGCTGTCTACGGTGGTGGCGATGGTGCTACCTGGGATCAACAGAAGCGTGCCATGGAAGAAGGAACAGATATCATCATTGCAACGCCTGGGAGACTGATTGCTCAGCTCGCCATGGGCACCATGAGACTGGATCATTTGCAGCACCTTATTTTGGATGAAGCGGATAGGATGTTAGACATGGGCTTCTACGATGATATCATTAAGATCATTAACTACTTACCTAAGGAAAGGCAAACGCTTCTTTTCTCGGCTACCATGCCTCCTAAGATTCGGGCGTTGGCCAACCGCATCTTAAAATCTCCCGAGGAAGTCAGTATTGCAATCTCCAAACCCGCTGAAGGTATCTTACAACAGGCATATGTGGTTTATGATCCTCAAAAATTTGCCTTACTAAAGCATATTCTGAAAGCAGGACAGTATAGTAGCGTAATTGTTTTCTCTAATTCAAAGGATAACGTGAAGAAGCTTGGCCCTGAATTAAAGCGTGCTGGGTTTTCAGTGAAGGCTTTTCATTCTGACTTGGAACAGAGCGAACGAGAACAGATACTCAGAGAGTTCAGAAGCAGACAACTTACTATACTCGTAGGAACTGATATTTTATCGCGTGGAATTGATGTGGAGGGTATTAGTCTTGTAGTCAACTTTGATACGCCCCATGATGCTGAAGATTATGTTCATCGTATCGGAAGAACAGCCCGGGCAGAAACTACAGGTACTGCTATCACTTTCATTAATGAAAAAGATCAGCGTAAATTCTTTAGCATTGAAACGCTCATTGGTAAAGTAGTTCCTAAACTACCGCTACCGGTTGAGCTTGGTGAAGGACCTGCCTATGAGCCAGAAATAAGAAGACCCAAGAGCTCTTCGGGTCGGCCACAGTCGCGCGGCAGCAGACCGGGCAATAATAAGTTTAGAGGTGCAAAAAGATAACTACTGAGCTAGGCGCAGTAGCTGAAGAATTTCCTCATCAATCCGTTTTGGTTTCATCGTGACGCCATCGAGCAGACACCACATTGTCCTGGCTTCGGCTACTACTTTATCACTACCTGCGTGACAAAGTCTGACAAAACGCTCAAAGCGTGCTCCATGATAATCACCCACCCAGGTTGATCCGATAATTTTATCTTCAAGAAAAACAGGGAGACGATAGTCAATTTCATGACGAAGCACCACCCATGAATATTTAGTTTTTAATTCAGCACTGGCTACAAAATTCCAATGCGCAGCCGCTACCTCCTGCACCCAGCGCAGGTAGACTACATTGTTGACATGACCAAGTTCATCAATATCATTTGCATGAATTGAAATGGGTAGACTGAAAGGAGGATTCATGCGAGGAAATGGATCGGTCGACAAATTTAAAACTATTTAAATGAACAGGATTTCCTAACGAAATTTGGATGTACCTTGATTTCACAAAAATCATTCGTTTATGAAAAAATTACCCCTACCAATTGTTATGTTGCTCATCTCTTTTTACTGGCTTGCCTGTCAGCAAAAGGAAGAATCAAATACAGTTCAGGTTAACCCCTTTCCTGATTGGGAAGCCATCGCTAGCAAGCTGATGGAACAGAGTAATTTAGTAGAGGGCGAAAAAGTAATACTGATGGCCCAGCCGGGAAGCTTTGATCCGCTCGTTCCCATATTGGCAGAGAAGATCAACAAGGCAGGTGCAATCTATCTTGGTACTTTTTCTGTTGATTCTTCTGCAAAGCCGGCTGCATGGGAGACTGATTTTGTAAAGCAAGCGGAAGGGAAAAGTAAAGAAGAATTAACAAATCACCTTATGCAGGTTGATCTCGGTATGATGCTGCCGGGCGCGAGCCCAATTCACATTGAATATGCCGCCATGCAAGATGTGCTGAAGCGGAATAAAGGAAGAACGATACATTTCCATTGGTCAGGAGCGTACAATTTGTCCGGAGAACCAATAGAAATAGATAGCACCATTAATGAGTTTTATCAGAAAGTTTTTCTTGAAACCGATTATCATAAACTGGGAAAAGTACAGCGAAGTTTTGAAGATGCTATCCGCAATGAATGGGTTACAGTTACAACACCACTTGGCACGAATATTAAATTCAAGATTGGCCTCAGACCCATCACCAAGCAAGATGGTGATGCTTCTTCCAAGAGGGAACAACAGCGCAACTTAATTGACAGAGAGATAGAACTTCCTGCAGGAGCGATTCGTGTGGCACCACAAGAAGAAACAGTTGAAGGAGCTATTGCTTTCCCAAACTCAATGTGGAATGGTCAGAAGGTGGAAGGACTCGTTTTAACATTCCGAGCAGGGAAAGTAGTTGATATCAAAGCTGTACTTGGTGTTGATGCTGTAAAGGCTGAGTTAGATGCGGCAGGAGATGCGGGGCATTCCTTCAGGGAATTTGCCATGGGTTTTAATCCGTTGCTCTCCATTCCTATGGATAACCCATGGATTCCCTATTATGGCTATGGTGCTGGTGTAGTGAGATTATCGCTGGGCGACAATTCCGAACTGGGTGGAAATGTAACAGGTGATTATGTGAGATGGAATTTCTTTACCGATGCTACCGTGCTGGTAGGGCAGGAGACTTGGGTGAAAGGAGGGAAATTTTTGAAGGATAATAGTAACTAAATTATAAGTGAAAAAAGTAGATCAGTTTACTTTGAAATGCGATCAAAAATATATTGCATCGTCTGAAAGGGGAGTCATTTATAGTTGCATCATTCTCCTATTCGTATTACAACATTTCCTGTTTTTTGCCCGGTTTCAACGTATCGGTACGCCTCTACAATTTGGTCTAACTTATAATATCGGTCAATTACCGGTTTGTATTCTCCTTTTTCAACAAGCTCTTTTAAAAAGACAACATCCTCTTTTGTAATTGTTGGGATGGGAAATAGAACTCGTTTGCCACCCGAAAGAGGTGTGGTGAGTGCAAAGAATATATTCTCTGCATTCTTTCCGAGTTCTGTGGATATGTAAATTCCTTTTTCGGTCAATAGTGGCTTGCATCTGCCAAACGAGCTTTTCCCCACAGCGTCAAAGATGAAATGAAATTTAGTATCTGTCTTTGTGAAATCACTGGTTTGATAATCAACCACAGTATCTGCACCAAGAGATTTTACCAGTTCTACATTCTTTGAGTTAGAAACAGCCGTTACGTTTACTCCAAAGTGTTTTAGAAGTTGGACGGCAGCAGAGCCGATTGAACCTGTGGCTCCATATACCAAAGCATTTTGCCCTCTTTCTATTTTGGACGCTCTAATGTTATTTAATGCATAATGAGCTCCTTCGGTAATGGGTGCGGCTTCATCAAAGGTTAAGTTAGTGGGCAATGTGGTAATCGCATCATATTCAGCAATCGTTAAATATTCTCCGTGTCCTCCAAAGGTTTGGTCATTGTAGCCAAAGACTTTATCTCCTTTCTTAAATGAGGTTACACTTTTTCCCAATTCTTCAATTACTCCTGCAAACTCACAGCCTAATGTTTGATACTTTGGTCGTAGTAGCCCACTCCAAAACCGTGATACAAAATATTCTGCACTGCGAAAGCCGGAGTCGGTGCGGTTGACCGTTGATGCATACACTTTGACTAATACTTCATTGTCTTTAGGAACAGGTTCAGTAATCTCCGTTAGTTTGGCAACTTCGGGTGGCCCGTATTGTTTATGTATGACTGCTTTCATTTATTTATTCTCTTAAATGTACTTGTACCTTCACCTGGGTTTTTTATTTTAGCTCCTATTGGTAAAGTTAATTCCAATTCGAGGAGATAGGTTATTTGTCGAAGAGGTCGCTGTTCAGTTGCCAGTGACTGAACTGTAACGCTTTGACAAGTCTGCTTATTTTTAGTCTTGCATCTTTGCTGAAGCCCTGTGCAAAATAGAACTCATCTGTATCATCACCGGGAAATACTTTTTTTGTTTCACTTGCTGGAATTTTTGCAGACGACATAAGATAATTGCAATCAAGACAAATGCTAATGTGCCTGACGATTTTAATTTGCTTATAATAAACAACTCCAAAATGAGGGTCGAAACATGCGGCTGTCGAGCCACCATAAGTATTCGAATCACCCAATATTTTATTCAATTTCCTTATTTGCTTTGTTGATAATTCTTTTTGCTTGTAGATTCTACCCTTTAATGAAAGTAACTGTCCATTGATAACGATTTGCATTTCAGGCGAGCCATTATAGTCGTAAGCAACCACGTTGTCATAGTTGAGCGAGTCGAAAGGATTAGAGATCGTTTTTGATTGCTTGCTTGTCTGAGAAAAGGATTGGAAGCATGAGAACATCACTGATGCAGCGGGCAGGAGAATGTTGAGTAGTCTTCTCATGTTGTAAAAGGATTAACCACCAGGGGGAAGCGTTGAACGAAGATAAAAACCAATAGTTCACACATCACCTCATCCTTGCGTAATCATTTGTTAGCAGTTCGTAGTTCTGCTGATTAGGTCAGTCGTTATTTTATTTCATTTTACTAAAATACATGTACCAATTCCATTCCCAGATTTTGCCATTGTCTACTGAAAACGCTTGACTCCAAATTGGATTTTCTTTATCTCTAACATCCCAACGAAATACAACCAAAATATTCCTTCCATTAAAAATGTCCTTAGTGAAGAAGTGAGCAACATTCTTTTCGAATGAGCCGTAAACTGCAGGTTGTAATACGCCTTCATTAGAGTCCGCCCAATAGATACTCCACAATCTTGTCTTTGGGTTAAAAAGTCTAACTGACATTCCCTCAAAAGGTACTCCGTCAAATGTTGCCAGGTAATTATCAATATTGCCAAGTCCATTTAATACTTTATACATTTCTTGAGTGGATTCAAATTCGGTCCACTCAGTACAGTTGTTTAGACGTGTTTTTAATTTTCTATTTTGAAGTTTCCACTTGCCTTCATAGAAATCAAAGTCACGCGGTGAAGAAGTTGCCGAAGCCTTAATGATCAACTCACCATTTGTGTCAAAGTTTAATTTTGGAATTTCTAAAATTTCATTGTATGCCATACTATTTTTTTGTGCTTGTCCTACTGTGAAACTATAACAAAGTAATACTGCCGCTAAATACCTCATAATTACACTAAACACATTTAATAGACTAAACTACAAAATTACACTGAACCCCGCCATTGATTATGCATTTTGTTGGTAGCTGGCATTTCTTCTCGAATCTACAAATCATTTCTTCTTTTTCTTTCATTGTATAACTTCTCTCTCTGAATAAATGTCTCTTGCACGCTCACACATATGTGCTTATTTTGGCTGACTTGGCGCTACTCCTCTGCCCTTTAGTTGTCGACCCTATACCATATTTGTCTAATCTTTCACCTCGCCCTCTTCATCGCCTCCATAAACTTATCGCATACTTGTTTTCTAAACCAGGTAGGAGCGAGGCGTTTGAGGTTCCACATCTTTCGGGCGCCTTTGGGAAGGAGAATGTAAAGTTCTCCCTTGCCTGCTCTGTGTAAAATCTCTTGTGCTACTTCATTGGCTTCCAATCGTGACCTGTCAATAAGAAACTGAGTACTCTTCTTTACCTTTTCACCTCCGCGTGCGCTCTGTGCTATGTTGGTTTTAAAGTAGGCAGGCTGAAGGCAAGACACCTGCACATTGTGTTCGAGCAGTTCGCCATAAAGTGTTTCGCTGATGGCCACCACCGCTGCTTTGGTTACATTATAAGCACCCATGGTAGGAGCGCACGTCACCGCAGCAAGGCTTGCCGTATTTAAGATATGTCCTGATTTCTGTTTTTTGAACGTGGGCAAAAAGAAATGACAGCCATACACCACGCTCATTTGGTTTACTTGCGTCATCCACTCCCAGTTGTCGAGTGAATACTCTTCAAACAATCCACCGTCACCCACACCGGCATTGTTGAACAAAAGATCGATGCCTCCTGTTTTTGCTAAAAATTCTTCTGCCACCTTCTGATATTGATGTCGATTGGATACATCCAAGTGAAATGAAATCGAATTGCCTCCTAGCTTTTTAATTTCCTCTGCGGTCACGCTGAGTTGCTCTTGATTAATATCGCTGATTCCTATGGTCCAGCCATCCTGGGCGAGCTCATAACAGAAAGCTCTGCCGAGGCCGGAGGCGGCTCCTGTAATGAAGGCTCTTTTTTGTGGATGTAAATTCGTTAGTTGATACATTTTGCCTATAATTTAATTTCGTCTTGTAGTAAATATTAGGATTCCAAATTCAAGAATCAAAATTAGCTTCATAGTCAATTCTGAATCTTGAATACTTGCACTAGATTGTTCCAGAGTTTAAGGCTCCCGCTGCCTTAGCACCCATACTTTTGATTACCGACAAAAGACCACCAAACCGTGGATCTTTAGTATGTCCGTGTTTCCAGCGTGTATAGATTTGCTGTGCAATTACTGAATTCTTAAACAAGCCAAAGACATAGTAAAATAAGATAGCTGAGGTATCTCGCTGACTTTTTTCAGCATATCGTTCAATAACTTCTTTCCGCGTAAGGTTGCCCGGTAGCCAAGTAAAGTTAAATGCTTTGAGGATCGCATCATCATTGGCTTCCGACCAATAGGCAAGTGTACCTCCTAAATCCATCAGCGGATCTCCAACGGTAGCCATCTCCCAGTCGAGTACACCAAGTATCTCGGTAAGATTGTCCAGATTTAAAACAACATTATCATATTTGTAATCATTATGAAGAAAAGCAGGTGATTGTGCTTTTGGTTGATGGGTCTTTAGCCATTGAGCCACAGCGTCCATGGTTTCCAGTTTGTCAGTTTCAGCAGCGTAATACCGGTTTGTCCAGCCTTCCACTTGCCTCTGCACATAGCCATCGGGCTTACCGAGTTGATCCAATCCTGTAGTATGTATATCCAGGGCGTGAAGAGTAACGAGATTATCGATTAGATTTTCCGAAAGAGTTTTGAATAGAGAAGGAGCCAATTCAAGTTTCGGTGCTGTACTTGCTCTAAGGATAACGCCCTTGATTCGTTCCATAATATAAAACGGTGATCCAATGACCTCCGATGATTCGCAATAGATGATGGGCTTCGGGATTTTTCTATAGCTCGTGCTTAATGCGGCTAGTACTTTAAACTCTCGGCCCATGTCGTGGGCGGATTTGATATTCGCTCCGAAAGGCGGACGCCTCAGTACATATTCTGAATCTTTGGTGGAGATGCAATAGGTTAGATTAGAATAACCTCCGGGAAACTGAGTAACGCATATAATTGTACCAAGCTCGGGTGAATTTACCTTCAGGTAATCATTCAACTTCCGAAGATCAAGTTCTTCTCCTTGCCGCGTTGGAACTGCGATATCGTTCTCCGGTGCTGACATCTTTACAATTTTTTAGCCTCTCTTCTTCTTTTTCACATCCAATCCATATTTTTTTAAAATGCTAATGGCAAGATTTTGCTTGTGCACTTCGTCTGCACCATCCCAGATGCGGGCTCCGCGTTCGTGTTGATATAAGCATGCCAGCATGGTGTCTTCGGTAAGTCCGAGTGCACCATGTACCTGGATGGCTCTGTCCAATACATTCAATACCATATTGGCGACATAAAACTTTATCCCCGAAATTTCATCGCGTGTATTAGCGGCTCCGTCCTTATCAATATTATGCGCTGTTCGAAGCACGAGCAATCGGGAGGCATCAATCTCTACTCTGCTCTCCGAAATGAATCCTTGAATAAATTGCTTCTCGCCCAGTACCACACCTTCTTCTATTTCGCGTGTCGCAGAACGAGCACACATGAGGTCAAATGCTTTTTCAGCAATGCCAATCCATCGCATGCAATGGTGAATCCTTCCAGGACCCAGTCGCTCCTGAGCTAATTTGAACCCCATACCTTCTTCACCTATTCGGTAGGAGACAGGCACACGACAATTGGTATACGTCACTTCAGCATGACTCGACCATCCTTCTCCGGCCTCACCAAAGACGGGAAGGTTTCTGATCAACTTATAACCGGGTGTTGACAGTGGAACAACGATCATCGATGCGCGCTGATGAGGGACTGCTTCCGGATTGGTAACAGCCATCACAACAGCAAACGATGCTCCATCAGCGGAAGAGGTAAACCATTTGTGTCCGTTGATCACATACTCGTTGCCCTCTCTGACGGCAGTGGTGGCCATGCGTGTTGGATTAGATCCGGCAAACTCCGGTTCGGTCATGGAGAAGCAACTACGAATCTTTCCTTCCATCAATGGATGCAAGAATTTACTTTTGATTTCCTCAGATCCAAATTTGCTCAGTAACTCCATGTTGCCAATATCTGGTGGCTGGCAATTGAATGTATAATGGCCATAGAAGGGAGTTCGCGCCATCGCCTCACTAAGTTGCCCGAATTCGCAGAGAGTTAATCCCAGTCCTCCTTCATTTTTGGGAAGATGCAAGCCCCAGAGTCCCTGCTCTCTTACTTTCTCTCTCTTTTGATCTAGGAGCTTGGCCGTTTCATTCCAACTTCTCTTATGGTGATCCTTTTCTAATGGGATTAGTTCTTTCTCAACAAAAGAAATAACCTTGGAAAGAAGTGAGTTCAATCGTTCGGTAGCAAATACATTTTCCATGGATAGATTTTTTTGAAATATCAGGTTGTTTCGATTTGCCCCGACCTTTAGGTCGGGGAGTCATTGGTTAAATTATCGCTGGCTTTAGCCAAAGTGCTTTCAAATTGATACGCCCTTAAGAACTCGTCATATTCTTCAGTAAAGGTCTTTTTTCTATGATGTTCCTCTTGATTTGAAATGTATGCTCTCACCTTGTCTATTGCAGAATAACTTATCGATAGAGCAATATATTCATCTTGCCATTCAAATTTATCGTTGATCAACATTTGTTTGTTTACCCAATAAGATGATTCTCCTTTTATGAGCATCGCGGTCTTGGCAATGGTTTGTTCAGTTCCTAATGATACCAATAAATGAATATGATCTGCCACACAATTAATGCGGTCTATAAAAATTTCCTTTTTTATAGCATTTTCCAAGATGTGTTGCAATAACAGAGGCTTGAGCTCTTTGCTAATGAGTGGCTTCCGATTTTTGGTAGCCCAGATATAATGGATAAAAACTTTGGTATAAGGCATATCTATTTCGGCTAAAGCCGATGAGTATTTATTTCTTTTCCACGGCCTGAAGGCCGGGGCTATAACTCAAAACTTTGATACTAAATCGTAATTCCTCCATCAGCAGTATAAATTCCTCCTGTGCAATAGCCCGAGGCACTTGAAGCAAGAAACAAAGCAAGACCTGCAATTTCTTCTACTGTACCCATGCGGGCAATGGGCAACTCTTTTACAAAATGGTTAAGCCACTCTTCATTTTGCCACAAGGCTTCCGAGAATTTTGTTTTAATCAGACCGGGGCAAATTGAATTCACCCGAACTCCATCCGTTCCCCATTCTTTGGCTGTCACTTTTGTGAGCATGTTCAGCGCTGCCTTGGAGACAGAATAAATACCGAGGCCAGGATCAGGAGTAATGCCTGCCACCGAGCTGATATTGATGATGGAACCTCCGCCACGTTGCTTCATGATCGGCAGAGCGAGCTTCCCCAATTCAAAAGGTGCCTTCACATTTACATTCATGATCTT
>JANNRV010000019.1:0-21204 GCA_031401775.1 Bacteroidia bacterium
TTTGCATTTGGCTCTATTTTGATTTAAAGAGTTGTGCTAGATCAATAAGTTTGAAATTAGGAAACTATATTAAGAAGTAGCACTTTTCCAATGAAAATTTCAGTTGTACTTTGTAAATTATTGTACCCAATTTTGGAATTATTATGAAACCTTTTATCTACATGGAATACTACAGCTATTGCTATTCATTCAATCAACTCTTAGCCAGCAAAGAGGGAATGGAGTAGAACTACTCAAGACTAAATACTATCTACTTATTCTCTTTTGATCATGAAAAAATTAGCTGTTCTCACCGGAGCGGGTATCAGTGCCGAAAGCGGCATCGCTACTTTTCGTGATGCGGGTGGATTGTGGGAAGGGCACAAGGTAGAAGATGTTGCCACTCCAGAAGGGTGGAGAAAAAATCAGGAGTTGGTTTTGGATTTTTACAACCAACGGAGAAAGAGAGCATTGGAGGTAAAGCCAAACCGAGGGCATGAAATTCTTGCAGTATTAGAAAAGAATTTTGAAGTAACGGTCATCACCCAAAATGTTGATAATCTTCATGAACGGGCAGGATCTACTAACGTTATTCATCTACATGGAAGCTTGTTTGAATCAAGAAGCACATTGGACCCTTCGTTAATTTATCCCATAGCTGGGTGGGAGTTGAAGAAGGGGGATAGATGCGAACGCGGTTCTCAATTGCGTCCTAATATTGTTTGGTTTGGCGAGGCCGTGCCGATGATGGAAGTTGCGGCTGAAATTGCCTCAAGTGCTGATATATTTTTGGTAGTTGGTACTTCCATGGTTGTGTATCCAGCCGCAAGTCTTATTGATTATGTTCCCACAGAAGTTAAGAAATATGTTATCGATCCAGGCCGACCAGAAATAGTGCATGTACCCAACCTTGAATTTATTCATGAGAAGGCGAGCACGGGTATGGCAAGAGTTATGGAGATGTTAGCCACTGATAAGTAGGTTTATTTCGAAGCCAGTTCATTCAAAAATTTCCTAAACTTATCGGTGTTGTAATTTTTAGTACCTACTTCCTTCATCATAATCTTACCCTCTTTAGAGATTACGAAAGTTGTGGGAATGGATGGAACATTCAATTGATTAGTCAGATAACCCGAAGGCATATAAACAGGGAAGGTATACTTGTTCTTACTCACATAAGCTTTTACCTTTTGAGCGCCCTGGTCTTTATCGATTGATAGCATGATAAAAACGATTCGCTCATCCTTCACTTTATTAAACAGTTTGTGAATTGCTGGCATTTCCGCCCGGCAGGGCCCACACCAGGTAGCCCATAAATTAAGGAAGATCACTTTGCCTTTAAATTGGTCTGCATTAAACCTGTTGCCGAGGGAGTCTTTCAACATAAATCCGAAGTCAAAATCGTCTAGATTGTCGCCCTCCGCAGGTATTGAGACGTTCATGAGCCCTGTGCTAAGAGCCGCTTGTTGTGTTATTGCAGCTACATCCCCGAACAATCCAGTTACCTGGAGGAATGTTATTATGATAATCGCAACGAAAAACGGTTTCGTAAATTCAAAAATCCTGCGCATGAATTTTGGCGTGGTTGTTGAGAATGAGTTTCTCAAATGTCTTTATTTTAATAACTTCGAACAATTAATTGCTAAAATGAATCGTAAGTCGGCTCTTCTGCTTCTTCTTTGCCTGATCTTTTCCCCAGTCCTTCTGGCCCAGAAAGTCAAGTATAAAGACCTTATCCTGCTACTTAACGCTAAACAATATGAACAGGCTGAACCTTTTTTAAAGAAATACCTCAAGGATAATGATGACAATCCCAATGCCTACCTCTTTATGGGGATCACCTTTCAGGAGAAAGCTTCTAAACTGGATGTATTGAAGGAAACGGAGATCATGGCCCAAAATATGGATTCTGCTATCCTGTTTTATGATAAGGCGAACAAGACCATTGATGAAAAGGAAATTAAGCGAAACAGCGAATATTATGAAGCTTATAATCGTAGAGATCTTCGTACAGGTGAATTTGGTGTAAAGTTATCCGATGTGAAGTTTGATCTGGAGAAGAAAATTCAGGGAATGAAAGAGAGGAAAGAAAGTATAAAGAAACTTAAAGAATATTATTTAAGTTCTGAACTTTTGTACTCTGAGGCTACGGCCCGATTTAAATTTATGCAGAGCAAGTACGCTACTCAGAGAGGTGTATTTCTTCAGTCTACTGAAAAAACTGTCATTGAGCTTCAACACATCACAGATGCATTCGACTCACTCCTGATTGCCTTCGAGGACTATAAAAATACTTCGCAGGTGATAGGCAAAACAGGTTACAATCAGACCCTTAATCTTCAACCTATTAAAGACTTTGAAAAGGATGGACACACTCCCGCTGATTTTACAAAAGACGATTTGAGACTTTGGGATTTTAAGACATGGGCCGAAACAACTAAGACAAGAATTGAAAAGGAAGTTAATCCAATACGCGATCAATTGGTTGCCTACGATATTGAGCTAAATAAACTTCGCGAAAAACTTAGAAAGGATTCCATATCTGTGCGAAATGATTTGGATTTGCTTTCCAAGAATTCTCCCATGGAGCAGCTAAAGACATTTGATCCAGATCCTTTGCCGGGTGGTATTTTTGAAATGAAAAGAGCAGAGCTTGAATACAATTCTGATCAGATATCGGATAGACAGCTAAAGGATTCAGCTAACGTGAACCTCCAAATTGCCTTGGTGAGCAAAGAACTTGCTGATATTAGCAGATTGAATGCCATTACGGAAGCACTCCTTGAAAAAGACTTTGTCAAAGAAGGTGAGAATTACTCTCATTTTATAACTAATGCTTACGGTACAGTGGATGTTTTAAAGAGCTTGGTAAAAGCAACAAAGGAGTATGCACAGCGTGAAAAACTAAGGAAAGAGAAAGAATCTGAAATGAAGTCTCAGTTGCTGAAGTGGGTTATTACAGGCAATGATTCAATTCCATTGTTCATCGATGAAACAATTAGCAGATCGAAGTATAAACCAATTATTATAAAGGATGAGAATTATACCTCTGGGTTGTTATTTGGATCGGATTCATTAGCAACTGGTTATTTCTATACCGTGACCCCATCTCGAGTACCGGATATTAAGATTTCCTTTCCGGTAGATAAGCTATCTTTTAAAATTAGAAACCTTGCCATCACGAAAGGACTGTCGGCAACGGATGGTAAAAATCAAGTTTATTTTGTATTAATTTATTCAGAGAATAAGAAAGACGAGAAATTCATTGCCACGCTTGCTAAAATATATCGTTCGGATGGCTTAGCATGGTGTAATAATTACAAGTTCGATCTATTGCCATCAGAACTTATCTTTAATCAGGATTCCGGAGAGCTTTCGGTTAAGATATCTAGCCCCGCTGGGGATAACAAGATTGTTACGCTAGATAAAAATGGTAAACTGATTCAATAGCCCTTTTTTATCATGAGTTTGGACAAAATAATTAGCGCGTAGGATCATGAAAGGGTTGAAGATCATTCGGTGTAACCCTGTTGTTCTTACGATTGATGTCAGCCATTCTTAAACTAGGATCAATTTCAATCGCCTCAATATCTGCTATTTTACGATTAATTTTTACCGTATAGCTAGGATAAACCCAGGGCCATGCATCTAGTTCAACTCGCTTGGTAGCAACGTCTTCGACAGGCTTATTTCCCAGCAGCTCATTGAGAGAGATGTAGTAAAGTTCTTTGCTTCCATCTTTATAGGTTACCAGTAAGTCAATTGGCATGGGCAGTTCTCCGCTGCGTTGGAGCTCTATCATGGTTGCATCTTCTGTGGAACTCATACTGCCTATTCCATAGTCAATTCTCTTGGTGGTATTTATCCAATAGCGCAGGTACCAATGCAATTGGAGACCGGAAACTTTCTCCATGATTCGTATAAAATCATTCGGTTCAGGATGCTTCATCTTCCAACTGTTGTAATAGCGCTTCATGCCTTTATAGAAATTTTCATTTCCGATTAGGTACTTTAGCTGTTGCAGAAAGACTGCCCCCATGCTGTAAGCAGTTGTGCTGTAGGCTCTATTAGTATTAAAATGATCGGAATGCTGGCTGGCAGGCTCTTGCAATCCGCTTGCTGCTAAATTGAAATAGCTGGAATAACTTCCTGCATGTGGATTTGTTTCTCCCAATATAACCTGTGTTGCTTCATTGCTAGCAAAGTCAGCAAACCCCTCGTCCATCCAGGCATAGAGCGACTCATTAGAGGCCAGCGTCATTTGATACCAGCTGTGTGCAACTTCATGCATCATTAATTCTGAAGTACCATTTCGTGTGCCTTCGCCCAAGATCAGCGTACACATTGGGTATTCCATTCCACCATCTCCTCCTTGTATGATGGAGTAGGATTCAAAAGGGTATTTGCCAAATGTTTCATTTAAAAATTGGAACGTTTTTACAGCATCAACTTCCATCGCGGCCCAGTTTTCAGAAGTCTTTTCGTTTTTCTGGTAAAAGAAATGCAGCATTGGCCCATTCGGTACTTGCATTTTGTCGTGTGTGTAATCGGGATCTGCAGCCCAGGCAAAATCAATCACCTCTTTGGCAACAAAATGCCAGGTTAACTCTTTGCCGGATGGTTTAACAGAAATCCCGTTCTTTTCGTAGCCGTGTCCAATCTTGTCCTGCTCTTGTAAGATTCCTGTACCGGCCACCATGAATTTAGAATCCAGTGTAATCTTCACATTAAAATCTCCCCATACACTATGAAACTCACGCGCTATATAAGGATAAGCATGCCATCCCTGGAAATCGTATTCTGCCATCTTCGGATACCACTGTGTCATAGAGTAAGCAATGCCTTCACGGTTATCTCTTCCAGATCTTCTGATTTGGATTGGTACCTGTGCTTCAAACTTCATGTCAAAGATTGATTTCGTGCCGGGTAATAGTGGCTTAGCAAGTACCACCTCTAAAATAGTTCCTGTCACTTGAAAGGATAATTCTTTACCATCCTGTTTCAGCGAGTGAATATGTTGATAGCCTATTTCATTGTCTTTCAGTTTTGCAATTCTATCCATGACTCTTCGGTCAGGGTCCGGAAGGTTTTGCGAACGCACATCCATCATGCTTCCCGGTTGAAAAGCATTGAAATAAAGGTGGTAATAAACTTTTTTTAGCGTGTCAGGTGAATTATTTGAGTAGATCAATCGCTGTGAACCATCGACTTTATGCGTAGTCACATCAAGATGAATGTCCATGGAGTACTCTACCCTCTGTTGCCAGCGAATTTCCTGAGCTGACACTCTAAAGGCGAACAGGGTAAAAGCAGAGAAAAGAAGGAAATGGTTGAAAGGCTTTAACATAATAATTGTTTTCGATACGGAAAAGTATCAAATGCAACAACGTAAACAAAAGGCTTTTTTACGGATTAGAAACGAAGGAAGCGTGAGATACTTGCCGAAAAGTAGCCGCTATTGGTTAAGCCTAATTCTTCTCCCGGGAGTGATTTTGGAATGTTGTAAGTATAACTCAACATAAATGACCAGTCTTTCACCCGAATGTTGATAGGTGCTGTGAAAGAATAATTCATTACTCCGAACTCAGTCTTATCTTGAGTATAGTACAAGGGTAATCCATTCCTGACTCTAAATAATACGCCTAATGGTGTCTTTGCATAGGGTAAATACTCGGTAATTACTTCACTTCCTAAGAGCATGTTGACTGTTGGATAAAACAGAATTCTGTCAATCTTATGCCAATTCTTTTTCTCAAGACCCAAACTTATACCGGGTGCAATCCGATGAGCTATTTTCTCCCCGAAATAAAGTTGATAGTCAAGTCGGAAAGTGATGGGCCGTAGCTCCAAAAAATTGGAAATGCCTACCGCATTGGTATATGGAATTGAAGCATCACTACCTGAATTGCTGTATAGGTATTTAGTATATTCTGCAACAAATGAGTATTTCTTGGTAGGTGAGTAGAGAAATCCCGCTGAAAATACAGAGAGATAATAGTCAGGGTCATATTCCTTGCTCCAGTATCCTGAATAATCGGCATAAAGCCCGCTCTTATGGTAGTAGGAAACACCTGGGGATAAGCCAAACTGACTAAAGCCTAAGGTTCTTTCTGCGGACACAATGTTAGAATTGTATCCCATTCTGATGAGAAGCTGAGAAGTTTCTTTAACGTCCGGCAATTGAAGGAGGCTGTCAATCATTAGAAAGATTGACAATGAGTCTTCGGACGTAAGCAGAGAATATGGCTCGGTTAGATTTGATGTATCTGCTGGATTTGTTTTTTCACTAAGGGACTTAGAATTCTGCAACGAATTATCACCCTCCTGTGAAAAACCGCAGTAGCAAGAGGAAATCAATATCAGGAATGAAAGACTTTTTTTAATCACACAATGCCTATCGATTCTGCTTTAAGCGCTGGTTCTTATCTCTGAAATTTTCCTTTCGCTGTTGCATGACCCTCCGCTGCTGAAGTTGATTGAGAATCATCTGCCGAAAATCCTTTTCAGCTCCCCGCAAATTTAGCAATTGTTGCGCAGTGATAACTTTAAGAATGCGACCGGAGTAATCTTTTTCAAGATCAAGTTCTTGCTGCTTTAGCTTAAGGCCGAGGTTAATTAAAGCTTGCTCTTTCTCCGGATTAGGATTATTGGGGTCAATGTCTTTGCGAGCCGTCTTCAGCTCTTTCCTCAACTCCATTTGCTTTCCGGCAAACTCACGATACACAGGCCAGAATTTTTCAGCTTGTTCTGGGGTCAGTTGAAGCCGCTCGGTAAGCAATGCAATTCGCGCTGCTTCGATCTTTTCCCGCGCCTTGGGATCTTGCCGTGCAATTTCATCCTGCTCTTGCGCCAGCATGGGAATGGCTGGTAAAGAAAGCAACAATAAGAGAGTGTATATTTTTATCCGTTTCATGGTATTAGAAATATTCGTTTTCAAGTTCATTCGATAAATTATTCAGTTCTTGTTCGTTAAGATCAAAATCCATTAGTGGCTCTTCCTGGAGGTTGTCAATATCAATGTCGTTAATATTAATATCTTCTAACAATTCATCGGTTGACACATCATCCCCTTCCATCAGATAAGAAACCAGTTCTTCATTGCTTATTGATGCCAATAAGGACTCGGTATCACGAGGAGCACTTTCATAATTTTGGAAAATAAAAATACCTACCGCGACTAATACAACAATGGGGATGGCATAACGAAGGGCCAGTACAAAGAAGGGGCGGCTCTCCTCTACAGGCTTATCCAAGGCTATTCTACTTTGAATAATCCCCGGCAACTTATCAAAATAGCCTTCAGGCACCTTGAATATGTTGTTTTTAGGTAAGTCCTCCAGTTTTTTCATTTGCGTCTTTGACTTAATAGTTGATCAATGGTTTAATCAGTTTGTTAAAGAATCCTCAATTTTCTTGACCGCATGATGGTAGCTGGCCTTTAATGCCCCAACGCTGGTGCCTGTAATTTCCGAAATCTTCTCATAGGGCATGTCATCAAAGTATTTCATATTGAAGACAAGCCTCTGCTTGTCGGGTAGCTTCAATAGTGCTTTTTGAAGCTCCTTCTGAATTTCATCTCCGCCAACATCGGGCGACATATCAATCTTTGCAGATAGTTCTTTACCTATGTCTTCAATGGGGAGAAAAAATCTTCTCCTTTTTTTTGCCAGAAAAGTCAAGCATTCATTGGTGGCAATGCGATAGATCCAGGTGTAGAGTTGAGAATCTTCTCTGAAGTTATCGATGGCCTTGTGGATCTTGATAAATACTTCCTGCGTTAAATCATCCGAGTCGTCATGGTCAATGACCATCTTCCTGATGTGGTAGTAGATACGCTGCTGATAGCCGCGCACGAGCAGGTTAAACCCGTAGCTGCGGGTTTCCGGATTGCGGATTTTATCGAGCAGTTCTTTGTCTTCCAAGGTGACGAATTCAAAAACTTAGACAAAATAAACCCCTTTGGGTTTAATGCCTAATATTATTTACGGGTTGATTTCCGCAAGTACATCCACAAGCAATTCATATTGTTCCTTGGAATGAGTAGGAAAATTGGCAAAACGCAATTGGCTTTTCTTCAATTCACCGTATCCTTCACCTGGATAGAGGCCCTTTGATTGAAGCAGTTGAGTGATTCGCTGCGTATGTTCTCCACAGTCGGCAACAATTACTGTCTTGGACTGAAATTTACTTTCTGAAACAAAGGGCTTGGTTAGCGAGTTGGATTGAAGCGCTTGATAAAGAATGGCTGCTTTATATTCTGTCTCCTTTCTGATTGTGCCAATACCTTTTGTGAGCATATCTCTTACAACCTGGGCCAGTAAGTAAATTCCCAAAACGTTGGGTGTTTCAGGGGTTTGATTTTTTTTCCCGTTAGTTAGATAGGTAGGCAGCGAATGATAGGTTCCGATGGCAACGCCTTTCGATTGGAGCATCTCTGCTTTGGCTATACAGCGATCGTTGACAACCCAAACACCAAGGCCAGCCGGCAGGCCAAAACCTTTTTGAATTGAAAAGAATACTGAATCTATTTTGGAGTAATCGAACTGAGGATAGGGGAGAGAAGATACCGCATCGACTATTACCAAAGCATCTTTATTTTTCTCTTTTACCTGGTGAATAAACTCCAGCGGTAACGATACTCCTGTGCTCGTTTCGTTATGTGTGACCGCAATAAGTTCAGTCCCAGAAGGAATTTGAATTTCAGTGAACCCATTTCCTTTGGTTACTTCAACTTTAATGGCTGCCTTATTGAGTTGGGTTGCTATTTCATGGTAGCGATTGGAGAAAGCTCCGTTGACCAAATGAAATGATTCGTTTTCAACCAAATTTTGTATAGAGCGTTCCCATATTTCTGTTGCTGAGCCGGCAAAGAAGATGTGAAAGTTGGGCGGAATAGATAATAATTCCTTCAAACCTTCCGTGGCTTGCTTAAAAATTGCTTCGAACTCTTTGCTTCGATGAGTAAGAGATCCAATATTTTCCCGGAGTGCCTGCCGCACATGGTCTTCAGTAGTGAAATATAATTGTGAAGGCCCGGGTGTAAAATTGATTTTCATTATTTCATTAAAAGATCAAAGTAAAAGCAAAGCGCAACTCAAACCAAATCAAAAAAATGATCAGAATTAATAACTAGGAATAACAAAAAATAGAATTTAATCAAGACTTGACAACAAAAGACTTTCCTGTATGTTTGAGACAGAAAATCTCACTTGGATTCGGGACACGTTTGCTGAACCTAACAATTAATACAATACCGAGTGAAGCTTTCAGCCAAAACCAGGCCTCATGCTGACGGAAGCGTCAGCACCTCGACCAAAAATCAGGATAACGGAGGAAGGTTGCGGAAGATGAGCAGCTCAAAACTTGTCATAAATGGGGTTCAGAAACACCCTTCTGGGTTCAGTGAGATTTTTTATTTCTTTAATGCCTTTCCTTACTCCGGCATTAATACAGAACTCTGAACTTTATCGTATTCTCAATCGCTCGCATTTTCTTAATCACATCTTTATCATAGTCCTTATTGATGTCGGTAATCACATAACCAATAGACTCAGTTGTTTTCAAATATTGTCCGGCAATGTTGATGCCGTGATCAGCCAAAACCAAATTGATCTTGGCAAGAATCCCAGGGACGTTATTATGGATGTGGATAAGACGATGGGCGTTCTCTAGGGTAGGCAGCGTAAGATTTGGGAAGTTCACACTGTTACTGGTGCTACCGGTATTGATGTAGTCCATCATTTTTCCGGGCACAAAATTTCCAATGTTCTCTTGCGCCTCTGCTGTGCTGCCACCAATGTGAGGAGTCAGGATAGTGTTTGGCAATCCCCTTAGTTCTGAAATGAATTCTTCTTCATTGCTGATAGGTTCGTGGGGATAGACATCCACAGAACAACCGGCCACTTTGCCACTCAAAATACTTTCTTTCAACACCTTAACATCTACGACATGTCCACGGCTTAGGTTGAGGAAAATGACGCCATGCTTCATAAGCATGAATTCCCGTTCACCAATGATGTTTGTATTAGCTTCTCTTCCGTCTACGTGAAGCGTGATAACATCAGCGAGCTCTAGCAATTCTCTCATGGACTTACACTTAGTCGCATTGCCCAATGCCAGCTTTTCTTCACGATCATAGTAATAAACTTTCATACCCATGTTTTCAGCAAGCACTGAAAGCTGGGCACCAATATTCCCGTAGCCAATGATCCCCAGCTTCTTGCCGCGGATCTCAAAGCTGCCTTTGGCAGATTTATCCCATTTGCCGAGGTGCATTTTTGCAGACTTATCAGGAATATTACGGATGAGCATGATGATCTCTGCAATAGCTAATTCCACTACTGACCGTGTGTTGCTAAAGGGAGCATTGAAAACTGCAATTCCTTTTTTAGTGGCAGCCTTAAGGTCAATTTGATTGGTGCCTATGCAAAATGCCCCTACCACCATCAGTCGGTTGGCATGATCCAATACCTTTGCTGTGACTTGTGTCTTTGACCGTATTCCCAGCACAGACACATTTTTGATTTTCTCGCAGAGTTCGTCTTCATCCAGTCCTGCCGGATAATTTTCTACATTAAAACCCTCTGAACGCATCATCTCAATGGCGACAGGATGTACGTTCTCCAGGAGCAGGACATTTATTCGATTTTTAGGATAGGAGATGGCTGTATTCAATTTGTTCAAATATAAAAACTCATCAAGACTGGGTGCGATATGATCCGCTTTGTCTAAAATATTTTCGCGCTCTATGTTTTCGGTAAAGGCATAAAATTTATTAGCCAGACCGGAGTGCTTAATTTCATAGTCGGTATAGCCATCGCCAATGACATAGACATCGCCATCTAAATTCAAGCGCTTCAATTGTTCTACTTTACCATTGTTGGCGGATAATGGATTCTCCGTATCGAATCCGATTACCTTACCTGTGTTGTCGAATCGAAATTCATTGGCAAGAATATTTTCAGGCTTTATTCCAAACTCCGTGACAACCGGAGTAATGAATTCACGAAAGCCATTGGAGATAATATAGATGTTATCTGCATAGGTGCTAAAGAACTCTTTGTTCCGTTTGAATGACTCAGAGACTTTTGATTTCAGCAGGGTGACAAGGGCCGGCATATGCTTTCTATCGGCCTGCAGCAGCAGAAGTCGCTTCTCTAATGATTCCCGGAAGGAAATAGAGCCATTCATGCCTAGAAGAGTGATGTCTTCCACCTCTTTTTTAATCTTTTGCTGGTCAGGGTGTTCCTTTAGGGAGATATCAGCCAGCACATCAAAGGCCTCTACTTTTGTAAATGTGCTATCGAAATCGATTACGAAGTATCTATTGATCTTCATGGCGGCTTTATTAAGCCGCGAATTTAACCGTAATTATGCAATAGAATGCTATTGCATAATTTGACGAATGAAAATTAATAAATTACACGCTTTTGTCAGAAACCCATTTGGTGATTTTCATTGTCAAGGTTAAACCCTGACAATCCTGACGTTAGGAAGGATTCGTCACTTCCTATTTCTTCAACTATATTTCTAATGCATAATCCTCGTTTAAGGATTGGATGATTAATGTCTATAAAATAATTTGGTACGAGGATTTACTCTTTCCCAAAGGGTATGCGCTTCAAAGCGAGCTGGCCATTGCTCATTACGAGCAAAACATCCTGTAGGGAGCGGATATCTTCCAGCGGGTTAGCCGGAACGAGTATTAAATCTGCCTCAAATCCCTTTTCAATTTTGCCTGTAGATTTATCCACACCCAGCAGTTCAGCAGCTAATACTGTACTGGATTGAATCGCTTCAAAATTGGTCATGCCCATTCTCACATAATGTGCACACTCCAGGGAAATTCGACTTGTTGTTATAGCGGTGTAGCCATTGTCGGCACCAGTTACAATCTTGATTCCGAGCTCATGAGCCTTTTTAAATACACGCTCAGCCTGCGGGATCATGAATTTTCCACGGAGCGCTAATACTGGACCATCATAATCTCCACCGGGTTGTGTGAGATCTTCAAGGGTAATAAAAGTAGGGACTAGAAAAGTGCCACGATCTTTCATGAGCTTGAGTGTTTCATCAGATAAGAAAGTGCCATGCTCAATACTCTTTGCTCCGGCTAATACGGCAGCTCTTGAACCTTCATCGCCATGCGCATGAATCATCACAGGGACTCCTCTTTTTCCCGCCTCTTGTACGATGACCCGAATTTGTTTTTCGGTATAGACTTGTTCCCGGGGATCGGTATCTGGCCGACCTGCTCGTTCTGTACCACGGGTTTTAATCACCTTAGCTCCACGATCAATGTTTACGTTCACCAGGAGTCTTAATTCTTCATCACTCTTCGCTCCGGTGATCAATGAACCCAATCGAGTATCTGCCAATACGGTTTCTTCAAGATTGGGGCTGACATAAACTCCGGCAGGAATCACATCCGGCCCCGGTATTCTTCCTGCTTTTGAAAGCTCCATGAGTGATACATCCTGAAAAGCGGCAACTCCTGCTGTCCTTACCGTGGTAACACCTGTTTCAAGGGCACGTTTGGCAGAAGCCAGATTGTCGAGGTGCGAGTGAGCATCCATCATCCCGGGCATTAAATAATATCCCTGGCAATCGATGACTTGATAGCTTGCTGTTATGGCTTCTCCAATCTTCCCGATCCGTTCAATCTTTCCTCCTTTGACAAAGACAATGGAGTTAGGATAGATTTTATTCTCAGTGCCATTAAACAGATTGGCATTGGTGAGCGCAAAATCCTTTTGCTGGCCAAAAGCCAATGCAGTGCACAATAGAAAGAGTAAGGTCAATCGGGCCATTGGTTTTTTATTTTTGATTAGCGTATGTCATCTCAAACGCTACCTCATCATTAGAATCTTATTGGCAGCTTCTATCTGTTGCGTGTACTCAGTAATTGCTTGAGCTACAATTTCGATTTGTTCTTGTGCTTCTTTCCAGTTCCGCTGTTCAATAGCTTCGCGAACCCCTGGTAACGTCTTTACACCATATCCTGTGTAAAATCCAGGGGCATAGATCGTGTGCTTATACCACGGCCTGCGGGGCAGACCATTGGGTGAAAGAAGCTTTTGTTCAGCCTGAAACAATAATTCATTGAGCTTAGTCAGATTCGTATTTGGCTTTGGATTAGAAGCGTATAAATCAGAAAATGTGGAAGCGCTTTTCTCCAATCCGGTAAGCGCATTTTGTAACAGAGAAAAATTAATGAAAGGAACAGACTCCTTGACCGTAGCAGGGAAATACTTTTGGTTTGGATCGCTTGCCAAAACATACCTTTTTTCCGTGATCATTTGATTTTCCAACTCGGTTGATTCTCTGAGATTGTCAATTAAAGTAATTACCTCAGACAAGTAACTGCTGATGGTTTTTTGAAACCCCTTGAAATCGAATGGCAAAACATCTGAGTTGACCAGTCGAAGGGTTGTCCTGCCTGCCGTTTTGGCGAGGGCAATTCCGTAATCGAATTTTGGATCTCCAAATCGTTTGTAGTGCGTGTAAGAGTCATAGATTGAATGATAAACACCACCGCCACCTTCACCACCATAGCCGATGTTTAATGAGGGAATTCCTAAATGTTGGATGAAGGGGGAATAGTCTGAACCAGACCCCAGAGCCTCAATGGTTATTGTTTTTCTTTTTAGAATATCTTTTTTTGCTTTAGCCGAAGTTGCAAGCACCGCTTGCCTTGATTTTAGCCTTTCCGAAACGCTAACGCCTGTTTCAGGATCAATGACATCTCGACCAACCTCCCCAACCATGGTCTCCAGCGTGTGAGAGCCAGCTACATCAAGAAACCCTCTACCGTTGCCATCGGAGTTGATATAGGCTACAACCTTCTGCTGAAGTTCGGCAGCATGGTGTTCTACCCATTCCGTTGACCCCATGAGGGATGGCTCTTCTCCGTCCCATGCACAGAAGACGATAGTTCGTTTTGGTTTCCAGCCTGTTTTAACCAACTCACCAATAGCGCGGGCTTCTTCCAGTTCAGCAACTAAGCCACTTAGTGGATCGCCTGCTCCATTATTCCATCCATCATGGTGATTTCCACGGATTACCCATTCATCCGGTAATTCAGATCCTTTCATCTTAGCAATGACATTGAGGCAGTTCACCATATCCCAATTGAATTGCAGCTTTAAATGTACTTTGGCAGCCCCTGGGCCTATATGGTAAGTGATAGGTAAAGCACCTCTCCATTTTTCCGGGGCTACCGGCCCACCCAAAGCGGAGAGCAATGGCAAAGCATCCCCATAAGAAATTGGTAAAACGGGGATCTTAATAAGGTTTGTCGCTTCACTGCGATCAATTCGTTTAGCATCTTCAGTAGCCCCTATGCCAGGCGTGAGTGGATCTCCTGGATAAATAGGCATGTCCAGCACGGATCCTCGCTGAGCTCCATCCTTTGGCCTGTAAGAACCCTTAGGATAGACGTCCCCTTGATAATACCCATCCTCCTCAGGGTCTGAATAGATTAAACAACCAATGGCACCATGTTCTTGCGCTACTTTAGGTTTAATGCCTCGCCAGGAGCCGCCATATTTGGCGATCACGATCTTCCCTTTAACATCTATGCCGAGTCGTTCCAATGTCTCATAATCATCAGGAATGCCGTAATTCACAAAAACAAGCTCTGCCGTAACATCGCCATCAGGGGACCAGGCATTATAAACCGGGAGCTGCTCAGCGGGCCCTGTTGTGCCATCTTCTTTTAATTGAGGCTCCTCCAGCTTGGCCTTGTAGATGGTAGGAGCTGTCATTTCAAGGATGCGCACCTTTGGAGTTGGGAATAGGACCTTGTATGATTCTATTTCGGCTTCATAACCCCAGCTTCGAAAAAGATCACGCATATATTCAGCATTGATTTTGCCGTAAGCCGAGCCTACGTGGTGGGGTCTGGCTGTTAGTTTCTTAAGCCATTGGTCCAGATTGTCTGCTTTCAGGTAGCTGTCGAATTTCTCTTCGAGCTTGAATTCATTTTCTGCAGATTCTTTCGTAAATCCTGTTAACGATTTTTGTTGTGCAAAAGAACTTAATGTAGATAAGGTGATGAGGCAAAGCAAGAGTCTTTTCATAAGAGATGGAGATTATAAATCCCAAGTTAAACTACTCTTATAAAATAGTTAATACCTCTGGTGGAATTCTCCAAGCTAGAGGCAGATGTCATCCATAAAAAATTACTTTCTCCTGATTACTTTCTCTACGGCTGTAACGATGTTGCTGGGAGAGAGTCCATATTTTTTTAGAAGATCTGTTGGCTTACCGCTTTCTCCAAAAGAATCATTGACGGCAACCATTTCCACAGGTGAAGGATGAAAGCGTGATAAAACCTGGGCTACACTATCTCCAAGACCACCATTGATCTGATGTTCTTCACAGGTGACTGCACACTTCGTTTTACCAACCGAAGTAAGAATCGCTTCCACATCAAGTGGCTTGATTGTATGAAGATTGATGAGTTCTACGCTTATACCTTTTTCAGCCAAAATTGCTTCAGCTTCAATCGCTTGCCATACCATGTGTCCATTGGCAAAAATCGTTACATCAGTACCATCAATCATCTTGTCTGCCTTACCAATAACAAAGGGTCTTCCTTCTGTAAAGATCGGCCAAACAGGACGACCAAACCGGAGGTAGGCTGGGCCAAAGTGTTTGCCCAGAGCAAGGGTTGCTACTTTGGTTTGGTTGTAGTCGCAAGGGACAATTACGGTCATGCCGGGGAGCATTTTCATCATGCCTACATCTTCAAGAATCTGATGAGTCGCCCCATCTTCGCCAAGCGTCAACCCTGCGTGAGAAGCACAGATCTTAACATTTTTACCTGAGTAAGCTATTGATTGGCGGATTTGATCGTAAACCCTGCCGGTTGAGAAGTTCGCAAAGGTCCCTGTAAAAGGAATCTTACCACCGATCGTCATGCCAGCTGCAAGGCCCATCATATTGGCTTCTGCAATGCCCACCTGGAAAAAGCGATCAGGGAAATCCTTTTTGAAGGCGTCCATCTTAAGTGACCCGGTAAGGTCTGCACAGAGTGCCACCACATCTGCATTTTGCTTGCCTAATTCATGCAGGCCAACTCCAAACCCTGAGCGGGTATCTTTCTTATCGGTGGCTGTAAATTTGATCATGGTAAGATGGGTTAAAGTGCTTTGGATTGAGTATGCAAGTAGTAGTTATTCTTTCAAAAAGTCCAGTGCCGCAGCTACAGTTTCTTTAGGAATTTCTTCCATTGGAACATGACCAGCCTTGGGATAAATTTTTAACTGAGATGATTTAATAGCATCTTTAAATTGATAGGCGTATTGAACTGGGATCCATTTATCTTTTTCACCCCAAAGTAGGAGAGTTGGAGTTTGAAGATACTGTATACTGTCTTGAATATTTTTGCCACTATTTTTTAGTCGAACAACCGTTGCTTCGCGATTGCCTTCTCTTCTCATGAGTTCATAAAATCTGTTGATGTCTTCTTCTTTTATTTTCGAAGGGTCACCGTAAACTTGCCGGAGGTTTATTTCAAATAAGAATCGGGGAGTGATGCGAGTTAATACCTGAGATGTGATTTTTGACTGAAGAAGAGTGAAGATAAATGGCATTCCTTCTTTCGATCCGGCCTGCGTTCTGTTAAAGGGCGCTGCGTCAATCAGAATCAATTTCTTTACGCGTTGAGGGTGACGGAGACTAACTTTTAAGGCGACTGTTCCGCCCATGGAATTACCGACAATATGAAAAGTATCGATCTTCAGGCGGTTTGCAAGGCCTATAATTAGTTTTTCATAATCGTCAGTAGAATATTTTCCCGAAGGATTTGGTCCTGTAAGCCCGTGCCCAGGTAAGTCCATTGAAATAGTAGTATAGGATTTGCTGAGTTCCTTTTCCCAGTTGTCCCATGTATGAAGTGAGGCAAAGCTTCCATGAATCAGGAAAATGACCTCACCCGTGCCTCGTTTGCGTATATGGAGTTTAGAGTCGAGAACGTTGAGGTAAGACGATTCCGCTGTATAGTAAGTCGGTTCAAGCTCTTGCAGAGGGATTTCTGATCGATACCATGCCAAGCAAAGCCCTAAAAAAAGAACCAAAATACCTCCAATGGCATATGCGCTATATCTAAATATTTTATTGACCATCAGCGCATTACCGGAGCTTGTCGAAAATTCTTTAATAGTCTCCTAGGGTCTCTTCCAATTGAGCAAGGGCCTTGCCCAGTTCATCGTCATTAGGGGCTACTCCGTGCCATTTGTGTGAACCCATCATATAATCCACACCAAAGCCCATGACTGTCCTCATGAGGTTCATGACGGGTTTACCTTTCCCTGCTTGGGTTTTGGCATATTCCAAAGTTTTGATTAGCTCTTCGAGGTTATTACCATTGGATTCTATCACTTCCCAACCAAAGGCTTCCCACTTAGCTTTGAGGTCTTTGAGAGAGAGAATCTGATCAACTGGACCATCTATTTGTTGTCCGTTGTAGTCGATGGTGGCGATCAGATTATCAACTTTATTGTGAGCTGCGTACATAGAAGCTTCCCAAACCTGACCTTCCTGCTGTTCGCCATCGCCCATGAGTACATAGACGAAGCGATCATCCTTGTTAAGCTTCTTAACCAATGCAGCGCCTATGGCAGCAGATAATCCCTGTCCGAGAGATCCTGAAGCGATCCGAATACCCGGGAGATGCTCATGGGTAGCCGGATGACCTTGAAGGCGGGTGTTAAGCTTTCTGAAGGTGGCCAGTTCCTTAACATCGAAATAGCCTGATCGGGCCAATGTGGAATACCAGACCGGGGAGATGTGTCCATTGGAAAGGAAAAACAGGTCTTCACCTTTGCCGTCCATTTTAAACTCTTTGTCGTGCTTCATGATTTTGAAATACAAAGCCACAAAGAACTCTGCGCATCCAAGTGATCCACCGGGGTGGCCGGACTGACAAGCATGTACCATCCTGACGATATCTCTGCGAATTTGTGAAGTGAGTTTCTTTAAAGAGGCGATGTCTGACGGCTGGCTCATGATTAAAAATTTGCCCGAATATGTAGCTTTTAGTTAAAACTAAAAAGCCTCTGAACAAGATCAGAGGCTTTGAGTTTTGATTCTTTACATTTTTATTTTCTGCCTGTCTTTTTTGGAGCCTTTTTAGCCACTGACTTCACCACGATTTTTTTTACAGTTTTCCTTGCTGGTGCTTTGGTAGGGATTTCTTGAGCACTGGGATTCAAAATCTGGCTAGCGTGATTCTTTGTATCCACTTTTTCAATAATGTCTTCGATGATTCCGGTTTCATCAATGATGAATGTCTTGCGTGCAGTGCCCATATAGGTTCTTCCATACATGGATTTTTCCACCAATGTTCCATAAGCAGTGTGCAACTTCTTATCCACATCAGCCAGCAATCTGAAAGGAAGTTTCTCTTTTTCGATAAATTTCTTGTGTGACTTTTCATTATCAGTACTGACGCCCAAGACTTCGTATCCTTGTTTCAGAAGCACTTTGTAATTGTCACGAAGATCGCATGCTTCAGCAGTGCATCCGGGGGTCATGTCTTTTGGATAAAAGTACAAGACTACTTTTTTACCCTTGTGATCACCAAGGCGGACTAAATCTCCATTTTCATCATTGACGTTGAAATCAGGGGCTTTACTTCCTATTTGAACTAACATAGATTATAGTATTTTTTGTTTGAATATCCGTTCGTTTCCTGACTGGTCCACTACCTTGAGTTGGAAGTCGCCTTTCAAAGACTTCTTCTTATCCAACTTTTCTGATTGTAAAATTCCAGATTTGTAATCGTAATTCATTAACAACCACTCGCCATTTAGGTTTGCCTCAAAGTGAGAAATTCCAGATAGACCATCACGTATTCTAAGCCTTGCTGAACTTCCGTTGATAGAAATCCGGATAATTGTAGGAGGGATCGTGTCCTCAAGAATCTTGAAGTCACCCAATTCTCTTGTAGAAAATCGAATCCGGTCGTTTACCCATTTTCCGCCTATGTATGAATTTCCATTGCCGACTCGATAGACGGCTGTCTTCCCATTGTCAGGATATTTACTTTTAGGTTTAAGAAGAATGTCCAAGGGCTTAAAAAGTGGAACCATACGGTTGCCGATGCTAAAAACCTCGCTGCTATCTTTTTCGATCCTTGAGACATTTAAGAATAGGGTATCATATAAACTGCTCTCCTGAAATTGAATATCGGCCAGATCATCATAAAATTTATACTCCGTGCCAGAAGGTACTTCATCTTTGAAATTAAAACGTAAAGTTCCTGCACAAGTGACCACCGAATCGGGCAGCACTTTTCGAAGGTCAATCAGGTAAACATCTCTCAACTTGTTACCATAAGCCGGCTTCACTTCCACGCTTCCGTGCTTGTAAAATAGGTTAAGCCTGTGATTTGGCATCGTTGGGCAGAGTTGTGAGGATATAATTAGGGTATTCTCCGCTATATCAAAGTCGATGGGCACTTTCATGGAGGGTAACGTGATGACTTCCTCCGTGATGAGACTTGGCATAAGCTTAAACCGGACCTGACTCTTGTTTCCATACTCATCCCGAAGTTCAATGCGAACGGGGATCATTTTGGATCCAACTTGAATTTCACCACTCTGGATTGACCCACCATGGTAGTCGAATCGATTGCCATCATCAATGTAGAGCTTGTTAAAACGGTTGCCTGTGGTTTTCATTGTTTTATAATCCACCAATGCCAAAATCCCCCGGCTATCTTCAAAATTGATTTTTTCGATCGTTTGAGAAAATACTCTCTGACTATCGGCAAACATCTCAATGTAATTGATGCCAAAACGAAATGCTGATTTCTCCATTTTATCGTGGGCTAAAAGTTCAACGCCTATTCGGCCATGGGCCAGTATGGGTTTGGAGAAAACATAAGAGTCTCCCATTTTATACATGTAGAATTCAAATCGCCCAAAGCGATCATTAATCCGTGAGTTGAGATCAAGTGTCTTTAGAGCAATTTTCTGCGCGGTGGGGGCGTAGTTATCCCTTATTTCTTCAAACCCAAACTTTAGCGGGTTGAGCGCTTCATTGTCCTGATCGCGAATTTCAAAATGAAGATGAGGACCTTGCGAAGCTCCTGTATTACCGGACAGGGCAATTGTATCTCCGGCCTGAACCGGAAACTTTTCAGCAGGAAATGATAAGTCTATTTCAAATGACTTCTTCTTGTATTGTTCATCGCGGATATAATCTGCCGCATCTCCTTTGAATCGATCAAGATGGCCATAGACTGTGGTATGACCGTTGGGATGACTGACGTAAAGAACCCTTCCATAACCAAAAGAACTCACGATTGCCCTTGAGATGTATCCCTCTTTAGCAGAAAGGATAGGAATACCTGCCATGTTGTTGGTTCTGATATCTATGCCGGCATGGAAATGAGTACTGCGGAGTTCCCCCATAGTCCCTGCAAGAAATCCTTGCTTTCCTGGATTTACCGGAAAAAGATATTGGGTGTTGCCAGCAGACTTTTTAGCAGCATCTAATCCATCAGGTCTGCTGAATTGACCGAAAATAGGTGTAGAAATAAAAATAAAGCAAAACAGTAATCTACTTAACCTCAAACTCCAACAATTTTTCATCTTCAATGTAAGCAGCTAGTTTATTTCCAATTATCACAGGGCCTACGCCTTTAGGGGTTCCGGTAAAAATCAAATCTCCGGTCTTCAGTGTAAAAAATCTTGATAAATACGAGATAATAAAATTAAAAGGAAAGAGCAGAAGACTTGTATTTCCCTGCTGCTTTAACTGGCCATCGACTTCCAGTTTAAAGTTTATGTTTTTCAAATCAGAAAATTGACTGACCGGAATGAACTTGTCCGATATAGGAGCAGAACCATTGAAACCTTTGGCAATATCCCATGGCAGTCCTTTTTCTTTTAGTTTTGATTGCAGGTCGCGGGCGGTGAAATCAATTCCAACTCCGATTGCATCATAGTATTTGGAAGCAAAAGTCTCGTCTATGTTCTTCCCTTCCTTACAAATCCGCAGAACGAGTTCTACCTCGTGATGAACGTCTTTAGAGAAGTCTGGATAATAAAAAGGATTATTGTTACGGATGATGGCCGTATCAGGTTTGGTGAAGATAACCGGTTCATCAGGTCTTTCATTATTAAGCTCTTTGATGTGCTCAGCGTAATTACGACCAATGGCAAAAATCCTCATGATGTGCAGGTAAAGGTTGCACAAAGATAAAAACAATTG
>JANNRV010000020.1:0-19121 GCA_031401775.1 Bacteroidia bacterium
CAATGACGCGATAGTTTTTCTCGTCATATTCGTAGAAGTCATCTTTCAGATCGGCAAGCCGCACCATGCCTTCACATTTAGTCTCAATAATTTCAATAAAAATACCAAAATCCATTACACCCGAGATAATTCCCTGAAAAGGTTTGTCTTCGGCCATGCTCATGAATTCGACTTGCTTGTATTTTATAGAAGCACGTTCTGCATCAGCGGCCCGCTTTTCGCGTTCTGAGGAGTGAATGCATTTTTCCTCATAGTCCTTTTTAATGACAGAATTTCCCTGATCTAAATAGTGCTGCAGTAGGCGATGAACCATCATATCGGGATACCTGCGAATGGGGGAGGTGAAGTGAGTATAATGATCAAAGGCAAGTCCGAAGTGCCCTTTGGCTTCAGTTGTATATTTTGCCTTTGCCATGGTACGCACCGCCAATGACTGCAGTACATTTTGTTCCGGCTTTCCCTCAATCTCATCAAGGAGACGATTGAGTGACCGGGAGATGGAACTCTCTTCAACATTGATCTTGTGACCAAATTGGGTAGCGAACTTTGCGAAGTCAGCTACTTTTATTGGATTTGGAAAATCGTGTGTACGATACACAAACGTATTTTTCTCACCTCCCTTTTTCAGTTTGTAAATATGTGTGGCCACAGATCGGTTTGCCAATAACATAAACTCTTCTATAAGTTTATGCGCATCCTTCCTGATTTTTGGTACAACGGCTAATGGTTTTCCCTTCTCATCCAGCTTAAATTTTACTTCTGTCGTTTCAAAATTAACGGCACCCCTGACAAAACGTTCCTTTCTTAGTTTATAATGCAGATCATTCAGAATTTTTAATTCCTCAGCAAACTTACCTACACCTGATTCAATTACTTCTTGAGCAGCCTCATAAGAAAAACGGTGATCAGAATAGATAATCGTTCTGCCAAACCATTCCTTAATCACCTGGGCCTTAGCGTCCATTTCAAAAACGGCAGCAAAGGTCAACTTATCTTCGTGGGGGCGTAGCGAGCAAAGTTCATTGGAAAGTCTTTCTGGTAACATGGGCACCGTGCGATCTACCAGATAAACGGAAGTGGCCCGGTCAAAAGCATCATCATCTAGCGAAGTGCCAGGTACAACGTAATGCGTAACATCTGCGATGTGTACACCGATTTCATAATTCCCATTTTCCAGTCTGCGGAATGAAATGGCATCATCAAAGTCTTTTGCATCTTCAGGGTCAATAGTAAACGTAAGTACCTTACGAAAGTCCCAGCGTTTTTTTATTTCCTCCATGGTAATTCCATCCTCTATCTTTTTTGCTTCGTTCAACACTTTCTCTGAAAATCGGAATGGCAAATCGAACTCGGCCATGATGGAATGAATCTCCGCTTCATTCTCACCTGTCTTCCCTAAAATCTCAACTACTTTAGCTTCGGGGCTTTTATCTCCATCGCCCCATTTGCTGACTTCGAAGACAACTTTGTCATTAGTTTTAGCGCCTTTTGAGTTTTCAGGATAAATAAAAAAGTCCTGATAGATTTTTTTAAAGTCCGGCACGACAAAAGCATAGTTTGCTGAAGCCTCAAGGCGACCTACGAAGCGCGTGCGATTGCGTTTGATGACTTCAATTACTTTTCCCTCTCGGTTCTTTCCTGATTTTTTTGAAGAGACAGCTACGGCCACTGTATCACCATGTAAAGCTGAACCCAGATCCCGTGTTTGAATATAAATGTCATTGTCCTCTTCCCCCGTTGTTACATAAGCGAATTTCGGATTGACATGGTCGACAATCCCCGTAACCGAAGCTGAAGAGATTGCGAGTTTACTTTTATAACTTCCATTGCTGAGTTGTTCTACCTGGCCTTCTTCCTCCAATCCTTCAAGAATTTTGTACAACTCTTCAATCATTGATTTTTTCTTGAGGCCGAGTTTTTTCACCAGTTGTTGAACACTATAGGCTTTTCCGGACGTCTCTTCGAGTAAGGTCATCAGCGAAGAATACATGCCTCCTTTCTCTTTTTTTATTTTTTTGTCTTTTTCCTTTTTGAATTTCTTTTTACTCATAAATTTTTTATTTCTTTTTGACGTGTGTCAAAAATATCAAGTATAACAAGATTGTTTTTACGATTTTATAGATTAATCGGTTGTGTTTTGATAAAAGAATTTGGCGAATGGAATTGTTGTGAGACGTCCTTCGCCCAATGTTGGGAAAATGACTAAGCAGAAAAAGTTTTGTATCGACTTGATTTATAAATTTTATTGCGTCTGTTTCAGTCCAATCGTTAAGTAGATATTGGACAACAAGTTCGAATCTATCAACAGCCAAGTCTGACCATACTATTTTTTTAGCCATGTCTTGGCTTTCTGCATTACTGGTTCATGATCTAAAAGTTGGCCTTTTTTTATTTGTTGGAGAGAAACTTCTATGTTTCTCTTCTGAAGGTCAGTGAGTTCAGTCCAAAAGTCCTTGTCTTTATCGGCAATTAGCATATCATCTACAGTCACCTGAAGTTCAACTAAAAGATCTTGCTTTTTAATTGAAGCAATTTTCTTTTGAAGGCTTTCAACTAACTCAGCTCGTTCCATACCTTTTCTTTTTGACGCCCAAAAATACTCAAAAATTCTCAGTTTGAGTATAGGATGTTCTGCTCAGGAATAAGACTCATGCCTTTTATCTTTAAATACAGTTGCGCTACGGCCAACACATCCCCAAGGCAATACTGTGCAATCTTAGTAAGATCTTTTTCTTTGTAGTATACTTCATTTACCTTACTGCCATCCATCTGACCTTTGCTTGAGGGGATATTAAAAATGGTGGCTAAAAGATCCAGAGATGTATAATGTTTGTAGTCTCCAAATTTCCATAGTTCCATGGTATCCAGATGGGGTACTTCCCAACTTTTCTTTCCAGCAAGATTAAGGACAGTCGGGAGCATAATTGCATTGACTAGCATTCTTCGACTTAAATAGGGGAAATCAAACTCTTTGCCGTTGTGTGCACAAAGTTTAAGTCCAGGAGGTATTTTATCTACGAGGTTTTTAAATTCTGTCAGCAGCTTTTTCTCATCGTGATCAAAGAGTGTTTTAAGTTTAATCGTGAGTTCTCCCTTTTCATTTTCTCCAAACTTGCCAATACCGATGACAATGATTTTACCAAATTCGGCATAGATTCCTGCGCGCTCGTTGAATGCATCTTCATCCGTCTGGCTTTCTTCTCGTTGCTTAAAGAATCCCGCCTTGCGGGCCCATTGTGTCTTTAAACGTTCGTCAAGGGAATTGTAATCATTCGAGCAAGCAACGGTTTCAATGTCCAGAAACAGAATGTCGCGGAGATCGGAATTCATTCAATAGTGGGTTAATGAAATACTGTGTTCAAGTGATTTAGATACTTCATGCTATCTCAGGAGTGCAACACTCCTTCCATTTCCAATTCTTTAATAAAGATCACATTTTTATCACAAATCGTATCGGGCACAAACAAGAAACGCTTATCATAAATTTGTGAGCCGATGTAGTAACTCACCCAATATTCATTGTTGAGATGAAATAAGGATGAATCAATAGGTTCAATGAGTGTTGAACCATGGGCAGGAACTGTTTCCAGAAAATGGCGGAGCGTAGAGGTTTTCTGTTTTTCCCCTTCTTTTTCCCCATATCCTTTACTAGCCACAAGCGTGTTTTCGATGGGAAATTCATTATTGTTGATCAGATACACCTTCCATTCTTCCAGACCCTTAATTCCCTCTTTTACTATCGCTAACGTAACGTTCTTGACTTGGGGTATTTGAATATCTCGAATCATACTTTCACTTCTTAAAATTTTCTGCCATCACTTTTTCTGCAGGCTTGCCTTGTGGAGTGAAATCAATGTCACCCATTCTCCGTGGCCCATAGGGATACCATTTCCAAAAGTAAACTCCTTCCAGCCATGGTTTACCCCAGGCAGTTTTAAAAAAAGCACGATAACAATTGGCTTGTGCTTCATCTGAAATTTGAGTGTTGGTGTTTTCCTCCGGCCAAGTCCATGGTTCAATACCTGCTTTCCGATCGCTGCGATACCCAATCTCTGTAAACAACACAGGTTTATTGTATCTTTTTTGAACTCGTTCGATGCCGACAATGGGTTGATCCCAACCCTTTTGCAGTTCCTCTAATGAATGATTTTCATTTTGTGTTAATGAAAAGTAAGCTTGTACACCGATGTAATCAAGCGCATCCCAGAATTTAATCTGTTCATACTCTTTGTGAAAATTAGCTGCGTACGTAAGCTTTCCTTTATAAACGAATTTTATTTTGGCAATAATAGCACGCCACTCCTTTTCTTTGTGAATTGTTTTATGAAGTTCTGTGCCTACGCAGAAAATTTCAATTTTGTTCTTCTCGGCCAGTTCGGCATAATGAACAATAAACTTTTCGTAATTACTAAACCAGGTTTGCCAGGCAGAATCACTTTTCATGGCAATATCTCCGGGCCATCCTTTCCCCACCCAGATGTGAGGCTTAAGCAATGTTTTGATTCCTGATTTTTTAGCCAGCTCCGTTGTCTTTGCTATCCCTAAATCAGATTCACCCCACCACACTCTGTCAGATGAAAAATTGGTGACCAATGAAGAGGTATAGGCATCAGGCTGAAAGGCAAATGGAGTTTGGGAAATCCAATTAACATTACACTTTATCAGTCCGGCTATTTCTTTAGCGGTCACTACTTCACGGCCGCCAACCCAGCAAACTCCTTTTTGTTTTTCGACAACCCAAGTTTCACCGGAGTAATGTAAACCGAAAGCAGAGGCAAGAAGTGCGAAAGTGATGAAGGCTATTATTTTCACATTCCTAATGTACAAGAGTCATTTCAAAAATGGAAGCAATCTTTTCTTTTAGAATGAGTTTCACCTGTGTCATGTCCGTTTTACGATCCAATTCTTTTTCAAGGGAAGTTACGGCCTTGTCTTCAATTCCGCAGGGAACAATGTAATTGAAGTAGTCCAGATTAGGATTTACGTTAAATGCCAGACCATGCAATGCAACCCAGCGACTGGTTTTAACGCCTAGCGCACAAATTTTTCGTGCGTTCTTTTCATCTTCTGTGCCTAGCCAGACACCGGTCAATCCTGAAATTCTGCCTGACTTGATATTAAATTCCCGGAGTGTTTGGATTACAGATTCTTCCAATAAGCGCATGTACTTATGAATATCAGTGAAGAAATTTTCGAGGTCGATAACGGGATAAACTACCAATTGCCCTGGACCATGGTAAGTAATATCACCTCCACGGTTTGTTTGATAATAAGAAGCATGGATCGTATGGAGGACTTCTTTTTTTACCAATAAATTCTTTTCATCACCGCTTTTACCTAACGTAAATACATGTGGATGTTCGCAGAAAAGCAGATAGTTGTTCGTTGCTTGTTGTTCGTTGTTCTGAATACTTCTGTTCTCAGCTTTAACAGTAAGAATTTGATTGAAGAGATTGGTTTGATAATCCCAGGCTTCTTTGTAATCAATTAACCCTAAGTCGATGAACTTCGTTTCTCGATTGATGATCCCGTTCACGTTAGCTTTGCCAGTTCATCTTTTAAAAAGATAATTGCATCAACCGGGTCAGGGTCAATTTGATTCTCTTTAGCGACATAGTAGCTGATCCAATCCGTGAGGTGAATTAAATAATAGTATTGTTCCAACAAAGAGGCCCCCTCAGCAACAATATCAATGATGTGTGTCGATCGTTTCTCAAAAATCTCACGGCAGATTTCCATGCGTTTCTCCACGCGCTCATGATCATGGTCTGAGTATAAATATATCACCTGCGATTGTTGAAGAATGCTTTCAGGGAAACGCCAGCCTACAATCTCATTGTGATTCATTTCCGGAAAAGTGTTCACATGCGCCAACTGTTTCGCATTTTCATTCAACTGATTTTGAAAGCGAACTGCCATGGCATGCAATCGGCCATCGCAATAGATGATGGGGAGCTTTCCTTTTAGTTTTTTAGCGATTAATTCCGCTTCCGCTTGAATTGCTTTTTCACCACGATCCAGATATTCGATAGAATTTTCTGTTTCTTTTATGAAAGCAGCTCCGATCAAGTTGGTATGGTACAAAGCAGCCATCAAAGAAACCATCATGTATCCAATTTGCGCCCGAGGACTTGGTGATCCGGCAGGCACCTGAATATAAAATAGATTGTATTCCTTGGCCAACTCCAACATTTTTCCTCCTGAAGTAATGCAGATGATATGAGCTCTTTTCAGCATCGCCTTATTGACCGCAGCCAGGGTTTCTTCGGTGTCACCACTGTAAGAGCAGGCGATAAAAAGAGTATGTGGACTTACAAACTGAGGAATATTGTACCCCTTGCATACGGTGATAGGGATAGGGATCCGGCCAAAAGTGAGGGATTCTACAAGGTTTGCCCCTATTCCTGAGCCGCCCATTCCTGTCATCAGCACATTTCGAATGTCACTACCGGGTCTCACTAAATCCACGGCTTGTCCTATCTTCAACGCATCTGCCAATTGCCGGGTAAAACCCTCTATTAATTTCTTCATCTATCTTTTTTAACTTAAGGCATCAAAGGTAGGCCCATGAGTGATAAAATCAAAAGAGGTAACGAAGGCGAACAGCTTGCTGCCGATTTTCTTGCGCAAAAGGGTTTTGAAATTGTGGAGCGCAATTACAGATACAAGCGTTCCGAAATCGATGTAATCGCTCGAATTGACAACTGGTTAATTTTTATTGAAGTAAAAACACGAAGCTCATCCGACTTTGGTCATCCGGAAGAGTTTGTGGATTCAAGAAAAAGGAAAAAAATTTTAGAAGGAGCCGAACATTATCTGTACGAAACTGACTGGAGCGGAAACGTTCGTTATGATATTGTGTCAGTCAGATTGCAAAATGGAAAAGCAGAGGTTGTGCATTTCGAAGATGCATTTTACTAACCTTTGGTACTTGAGTAAATTTCTTTGCCTTTATTGTCCCATTCGCGTTTAATGAATGGCTTTATTTCTTTTTCAAAAGGTTCTCTCGGGTAGGCAATAATTCGTTTACGCTTTCCGTCCGGATAATTTTCAAGCCAATCGTTTACTTTTTTATTCCATTGATATTCACCTACTACCGCCACTTTTCCATTTTCATGAAATAGGTAATAATAGCCTTCACGTTCGCCAAACTCGATGGGTATAATTTCCTTCACTTTCTTCCGCTCAACAGGATCATAGTAAGTAACAATCGATTCTTTAGGCCAGCCTTTGTAATATTTCTCCTTATCGTCCAGAAGGTTTTCACGATTGTATCGCATCCAACGACCATGCTTAGTACCTTTATAATAGATTCCTTCCTCAAGCACAATTTCACCTTGCATCTTCCGGTAGGGTCCATGCAGGAGAACTCCTTTTTTGGGATCAAAGCTTGAAGTCTTCCGTATTTCCCTTCGTGTGAAATCGTACCAGTAAATATCACGCGCGAAAGAACTGGGCTTGTCAGGGACTTTGAGATAGTAAAAGAGTTCTACGGTGATTTTATCACCGAATCCTTTTCGGGTAAACCCTTTTTTTGTCTTGATGCCATAAAAGACCTTCTTCTTTGGCTTTTTCTTTTTGGTGACGATGGGGTCTTCCACCTTTTCGTCAAGTTCTAACAAGGTAAATGGCTTATCGGTGTCAAAGGTGAACTGCCCCTCCTGTATGCGCGGTTCACTCGCCTGGCCAAAGAGATAGCCGGGTAAAAGGAAGCAGACAATGACTAGTACCTTATTCATGGAGTAAAATGAAGAAACGAAATTAAGCAAAAAATATTTTTTGAGGTCAGAGGCTTTATATAAAATGACTTACCCTTTGCAGCTCGCAATTAGTTCGACCTAAATGATAAAGGCGCTCTCAAGCGCCTTTATCTGTTTTTTAAACTAGGTTGACTACCCAACCAATTCAATACTTCGCTTGATAAAGCTGGTAAGATCAGCACCCGTCAGCATATTTTGAGATAGCAAAGCAAGATCGTAGGCCTGCTTGGCCAGTTTTATTTTCTGCTCTTCTGTTTCGGCTTTGATTATCCTCTGCATAATGCCATGATTGCCATTGATGGCGACATTATAGTTATCGGGCATATTACCCATAAAAGACATTCCTCCACCGCCCGTGCGTGCCATGTCCTTCATTCTGCGCATCCATTCACTCATCGTCACAACAACGGGTAAATCACCGGGGGACATCGACTCCACCGCCAGCGTCATATTTTTATTGTTAATCGCTTTTTCAAAAATGCCTTTCACTTGCTCCTCTTCTTCCTTGCTTAGTATACTGTCCACCTTTTCATCTTTAAGGATGAGTTTGTCGATGGTATCACTGTCTACTCGTTTGATTTGAGTTTTCTCAAGCTTCTGTTCAATATTACTGATGAAATGACTGTCCAAAGGACCATCTAATTGCAAAACATCGTATGCTTTATCCTTGGCAGATTGAATAAATGAATCTTGTTTGCCTGCATCAGATGTGTAGAGATACACGACTTGTTTTTCTTTATCAGTCTGATTGGGTGTAACTTTTTCTTTGTACTCGTCAAACGTAAAATAACTTTTGTCCACATTCTTCAATAAGGCAAAGTCTTTCGCTTTTTCGTAGAACTTTTCATCGCTGATCATTCCGTATTTTACAAAAATGTTGATATCGTCCCACTTCTTCTCGAAGTCTTTCCTGTCTTTTTTGAAAAGTTCCTGAAGCTTATCGGCAACTTTCTTAGTAATGTGCTGACTGATTTTCTTCACGCTGGCATCGCTCTGTAAATAACTACGGGATACGTTGAGTGGGATATCAGGAGAATCCAATACGCCATGAAGCATCATTAAAAAGTCAGGCACAACATCCTTCACTTCATCGGTAATAAATACCTGGCGTGAGTAAAGTTGAATTTTGTTTTTCTGTAGCTCGAAATCATTTTTCACCTTCGGGAAGTATAGAATCCCAGTGAGGTTAAATGGATAATCGACATTAAGATGGATCCAGAATAAAGGATCTTCGGTGAAGGGATACAGTTCTTTATAGAATTTCAGGTAATCTTCATCCTTAAGTTCTTTGGGAGCTTTTGCCCAGAGCGGAGCAGGGTTATTAATGATTCGGTCAACGGTAACTGATTTGCTTTTGGGCTTTCCGTCATTATCCACACCATCTTCTACACTTTCTTCTTTAGTACCAAACTTAATTTCTACCGGAAGGAACTTGCAGTACTTTTCCAGAATTCCTTTGAGTCTGTACTCATCCAGAAATTCTTCTGAGTCTTTGTTGATATGAAGAATGACATCCGTTCCGCGCGCTTCTTTTTTGGTAGCTGAAAGTTCAAACTCCGTAGACCCATCGCATTCCCAACGGGCTCCTTCTTCTGATTGATATGAACGAGAAATGATTTCAACATCATCGGCTACCATAAAGGCAGAATAGAAGCCTAATCCAAATTTTCCAATGATATCTTTTGCGTCTCCTTTGTCCTTGAATTTTTCCACGAACTCGGTCGCTCCCGAAAAAGCAATCTGATTAATGTACTTCTTCATCTCTTCACCCGTCATCCCAAGCCCTTTATCACTTACCGTGATGGTCTTCTTCTTTTTATCAAAACTCACCTCGATTTTGAGGTCGCCCAATTCTTCTTTGAACTCTCCAATGGAGGCCAGTTTTTTTAGTTTTTGAGTCGCATCGACTGCGTTACTGACCAATTCACGCAAAAAGATTTCGTGATCGGAGTAGAGGAATTTTTTAATGATGGGGAATATATTCTCGGTATGAATGGAGATGTTTCCTTTTTCTTTAACGACTGCCATAATGGTATGATTTTAAGATAATTCTACTTTCGACCGAAGTTCCCAAAATCCATTCCAGCCTTCAAAAATGACAGGTTGGCAGAAAAAAAGAGCCCCATCATGAAATGGAGCTCTTTAATATAATTTCTGTTTTAATGACTTAATCCGCCAACGCCACCGTAGTTGCCTGGTTGGCTAGTTCAATTTCCTCACCATCGCGGTTAAGGAATTTAAACTCTGTAATGGCTAATGATGAATCTTTCACCAGCGCCACCCAACTCTTGTGTTTGAAATACCACTTCATGCGCAAAGAAATTACTCCCTTAGTATAAAAGGCATAAAGAAATGGATGAAGTGCGAGTACAAGATGCTTTTCATTTTGCTTAACGAAAAGATGCTCTATATTTTTTTCGATCTGATCTGTTACCAGAATAGATGCCATTATTTTGCCGGTTCCATTGCAAGTAGGGCAAACTTCTTTGGTGGCAATGTTCATCTGAGGGCGAACACGCTCACGGGTAATTTGCATTAATCCAAATTTTGAGAGGGGCAACACGGTATGGCGCGATCGGTCGCTGGCATTCATCTCATCAACCATGGTATTGTAGATGAGTTTTTTGCTGTCTGCGCTCCGCATATCTATGAAGTCGACTACAATAATGCCGCCCATATCGCGAAGGCGAAGCTGGCGTGCTACTTCCTTAGCTGCTTCCACATTAACGGAGAGTGCTGTCGTCTCCTGGCTGGTCTCACGGTTAGACTTGTTTCCGCTATTGACATCAATCACGTGCAAGGCTTCAGTATGCTCAATGATAAGGTATCCTCCACCCTTAAGACTTACGGTCTGACCAAATGCCGATTTGATCTGCTTCTCGATTCCGAAGTGCTCAAAAATCTTCGCTTTGCCAGTATAGAGTTTTACAATTTTCTCTTTGTCTGGCGCATTGCTGCGGATGTAACTTTTTACATCTTCAAAAATCTTTTTATCATCTACCTGAATGTTGTCGAATGACTCATTCAACAAATCGCGAAGGATGGACGAGGTCTTGCTGATTTCACCGATGATCTTTTCATTGGGATTGGCATTGACCAAACGAGTCATTCCTTCTTCCCATGTTTTCACCAGGTTGCGAAGGTCTTTATCCAATTCGGCCACTTCTTTGCCTTCGGCCACGGTTCGAATGATAACACCGAAGTTTTCAGGCTTAATAGATTGAATTAAGCGAAGCAAGCGCTTCCGCTCTTCGTTGCTGGTGATCTTCTTAGATACACTAACGGAGGAGGCAAACGGCACCAGCACCAGGTATCGCCCGGGGATGGATAATTCACAAGATAGTCGCGGCCCTTTTGTAGAGATCGGTTCTTTTACAACCTGAACCGGTACAAGCTGGCTTTTTGAAAGCTGTTGGGCAATTTTCCCATGCTTATCAATGTCTTTTTCGGAGTGGAATTTATCCAGCTTGCCTCCAGTGATCTTTTTCGCGCGGACGAGTTTGGTGAACTTCTGTAATGAACCGAACTGAGGTCCGAGATCAAGGTAATGAAGGAAAGCGTCCTTTTCATACCCGATGTCGATAAACGCTGCATTCAGCCCCTGGACTACTTTTTTAACAGTACCCAGGTAAATATCACCAACTACAAACTTGCTTCCTTCCGTTTCTTCATGGAATTCGGCTAATGTTTTGTCCTTGAGAAGAGCTATGCGACATCCTTGCTGTGTTGCACTAATGATGAGTTCGTTACTCAAGATTGATAGGATGTCAAAAAAATAATAACTAGGACTAAAATGAAGGAGCAATCTTCACGGTACTAACCGTAGATTACTTCTTCTTATGGCGATTCTTTCTCAAGCGTTTTTTGCGCTTGTGTGTGGCCATTTTGTGTTTCTTTCTTTTCTTACCGCTTGGCATAATACGTTTTAATTAAATGCTTAATCTTTATTTCAAATCGTTCAGATAGGAGTCGGCTGTTGCTTGTACAGACGGATCGTTATCCAATTGTTTTACTTTTTCAAACTGGGCTTTGGCTTTTGCCTTGTCCCCACTGTTCATATACGCTACTCCCAATAACAATTGTCCCTGAATATGCTTGGGGTTCACTGTAATCAGTTGCTCCAACCGCTCAATTGCTCTGTCGAATTGCCTGGATTGAATTGAAAGCATGCCCATGTTAAAGAGCGCTAATTCGTTTTCAGGATCTTCTTTCAATACTTCACGCAGCATCATTATTCCCTGCATGGGCGAAGAGGAGCTTATGTACGTCATTGCCATTTTCGTCTTCACTTCGAGATTTTTAGGCTCGGCTTCAAGCACTTTAGTAAAAAAACTACGGGTTTTTTCGGCTAAGACTTTTTGCTTCTCTGCCTCCATGGCAAAAGTGAAGGCGTCATAGTAATTGTTTCCCGCTTTCAGGAAAGCTTCCTTGGTGTTAAAGAACGTTGCTGCTTCTTCGGCAAACCAGGCGGCACTATCAAACTTGCCAGCTTCCCGATACAGGTTTGCTAAAGAGTCGGCAAAGATAACATTTTTTTCATTTCGTGAACCGGATAAGTAGCGGGCCTTCAAGTTGTTAATCTTTAGGGCTATTTCCTTGGTGGAGGTGTTATGTGGGTCAGCCGGTTTTTTCGCAGAAGACGAATCAGAGGCTACGCCAGATTCCAACTGGCTATCGTTTTCTACTACGGCTTTTGGAAGGAGAAAAAGCATTGCGATGACGGCAATGCTAACGAGGACTAAAATGATTCGGGTTCTAAGCATTAATTAGCCGAAAAATCATCGGCCCATTGAAGAATTGACTAATTTTTTTCCGCCATCTGCTTTACTTTATCACTGTTCTTAATCTTGTTGACAAAGATTTTGGCAGGCTTGAAGCTGGGGATGTAATGTTCATCAATGACGATGGCCGTGTTACGGGAAATATTGCGTGCAATTTTCTTCTTTCTCTTTTTGTTGATAAAACTTCCGAATCCGCGGATGTAGATATTCTGTCCACCGGACATGGATGTTTTAACAATGCTGAAGAAAGCTTCAACAGAAGCAGAAACATCTGCTTTGTCGATTCCTGTTTTTTCAGCGATTTGATTGATTACGTCTGCCTTCGTCACGTTGATTATTTTTAAATGTCTTGATTTTTCAGGAGGGCAAATTTAAACGCAGAATGTTCAAACGCAAAATGAATTCTTTGATAATCACAATGATGGGTACGAAAATGCGATGAATCGATCCGAGCGTGTTTGATATTAATTCAATTTTTAGACCTTCACGAACATAATTTAAGCGGTTCTCTCCCAAAATGAATAAATCGGGGTTTAGTAAAAAAATAATTGAGTGGTATAAAGAAAACAAGAGAGATCTTCCTTGGCGAGATACAAAAGACCCCTATCCGATCTGGCTTTCTGAGATTATCCTTCAACAAACCCGCGTGGCGCAAGGCCTTCCTTATTTTCAACGGTTTATTGAAAAATTTCCAACGATTCACAAGCTCGCTGCAGCAAAAGAACAAGAGGTGCTGCGACTTTGGCAAGGATTAGGCTATTATACACGCGCCCGCAATCTCCATCGCTGCGCTAAAGTAATTGCAGAGCAACACAATGGAAATTTTCCCGATAATTTCATTGATCTTCAAAAGTTACCGGGCGTTGGAGCTTATACCGCAGCAGCCATTGCATCCTTTGCGTTTCTAGAGCCAGTAGCCGTGGTAGATGGAAATGTATTTCGTGTGTTGTCCAGGGTTTTTGGAGTGGATCATGACGTTACTTCAGCGGAAGGCAAAGATCTTTTTTCGAAAAAGGCAAATGAATTGATTTCTCGGGAGCATCCCGATCTGTTTAATCAGGCAATTATGGAGTTCGGGGCAACGCATTGCTTGCCAAAGAACCCCGGCTGTGAAGATTGTATTTTCAAAAGATCATGTGTTGCCTTGGCGAATGGATGGCAGGATAGGCTGCCGGTCAAAAGCAAGAAGATTAAAGTCCGGAAAAGATATTTTTATTATTTGGTCATCGAGCAAAGCAAGAAAGTATTGATGCGAAAGCGAGAAGATAAGGATATCTGGAAGGGGCTTTATGATTTTCCTATGGTTGAAACAGAGCGACCTCAAAAAATTGAAGTGATCGTGAGGAAAGCTGATATTCTATCAGGACTTAAAGAAAAATTAAAATTTCATAGCAGCTCTGCTACCTATCGTCATGTGCTTTCACATCAACTCCTGTACGCAAAATTTATTTTTATAACGCTTACCGCGAAACATTCAAAAGCTATTGATCTAAAAGGAAGTGGAGTGAGGTTTTATTCCAAGGCAGCTATGCATAAGCTGCCAAAACCGATTCTGGTCAATCGCTATTTGCTGGAATCGGGCATTTTATAAGAGACCCGAAAATTTGGTATTTTTGTGATCCACTTAGCCTATCTACAGCGAATGTGCAGGTATCGGTGAGTATCGGAAGAAATCAACTTAATCATCAGAATATATGTCAGGAGTAAATAAAGTTATTTTAGTAGGTCGCTTAGGCAAAGATCCGGAGGTAAGAAATCTTGAGAATGGCGTAACGGTAGTCAATTTTAGCATGGCCACATCAGAGGCTTATAAGGACAAGACAACAGGAGACCGGAAAGAGGTGACCGAGTGGCACAATATTGTGTTGTGGAGAGGCCTTGCAGACGTAGCGGCAAAATATCTTCACAAAGGTGATATGGTTTACATTGAAGGCAAACTCAAAACAAAATCTTGGGAAAAAGACGGAGTGACAAGATATTCCACCGACATAGTTGGGGATAACATGACGATGTTAAGCCCGAAGTCTGGCAGTGGCGGAGGTGCTGGCGATTACCCGAAGAGCACAAGTAGCCCTGATATGGGTGCAAGTGCTCCGCGACCCACAGCAGATCATACTTCAGATGACCTGCCCTTTTAGTCTGTGGACCTCTTAACTTCTTTGGACGAACCTCCCAGTCAGTTTTTATTTGCTGAAATCATTTCGGCAGGGCCAAACTATTTTTATGTTTTCAGCTTTCTGGCGATAGCTGTATTGCTGTTAATGTCTGCCATGATTTCGGCATCCGAAGTCGCTTTCTTTTCACTAAAGGCCCATGACCTTGAAGAATGCCGTGAGACCGATGATGCAAGTTCAAAGAATATTATTGGCTTGCTGAAAAAACCCAGGCTGCTGCTGGCCACCATTCTCATCATGAATAATTTTGTGAATGTTGGGGTTGTTACCATTTCTACTTTTTTGATGTGGGATATGGCAGGCACCCATAGGCCTACCGAGATTATAGTTGGATTCGTGACGTTCGGAGCCACCTTTGCTATTACTTTTTTCGGTGAGATTATTCCGAAAGTCTACGCTACCCAGCGCAACATGGTCATTGCCCGCTTAATGGGCAGTGTTTGGAAATTGCTTGAAAGTATTTGCAAACCGATTTCATGGCCGTTGCTGAAAATGAGCAATCTCATTGAGCGCAGGTTTAAGAAAAAAGGCTATAGCTCTACCGTGGAGGAGTTGAATCATGCATTGGAGCTGACCACCGGCAACAATGGAACCACAGCTGAAGAGAAAGATATTCTTAAAGGGATTGTAAACTTCGGCACGCTCACCGTGCGGCAGGTGATGAAATCCAGAACCGATGTCTCTGCAGTGGATGTGGAATTGAACTTCAAAGAGATGATGGAGCAGGTAAATAAATTAGGATTCTCCAGAATTCCGGTTTATCGCGAGTCGCTCGATACGATCGAGGGTGTACTGTACACCAAAGACTTACTTCCTCATTTGGATGAAGACGAACAGTTCACGTGGCAAAAGCTTTTGCGTAAAGGACTTTTTGTTCCTGAAACGAAACGACTGGATTCCTTACTCAAGGATTTTCAAAGTAAGCGTGTTCATATGGCCGTAGTCGTTGATGAATACGGTGGAACATCTGGTGTGATTACACTGGAGGATCTTATTGAAGAAATCATTGGAGAGATCAACGATGAGTTTGATGAAGTGAATCAAAACCATCAAAAGATTGATGATCGGAATTTTGTGTTCGAGGGCAAAACCTCTCTTCATGATTTATACAAAGCACTGGACGTGGAGCCTTCTGTGTTTGATGAAGTTCGCGGAGAGAGTGAATCTCTGGGAGGGTTGATTCTTGAATTGAATGGGGCTTTGCCTATGGTGGATGAACAAATTACCTACGACCATTTTGTGTTTACCATTTTGGCGGTAGACCAAAAGCGGATTAAAAAAGTGAAAGTGACACTGTTGGATAAGCCGGAGGAAGATGACGAAAATTAGACGAGCTTCTTTTTTTTTCTGCTTGTTGCTGATTCTTGTTACAAGTTGCACTCCTGATTTTCAACCCAAGCCCAAAGGCTACAACCGCCTGATATTACCTCCAACCGAGTATCAGATTACCCCCGACTCATTACCCTACCGCTTCGAATATTCTACTCATGCCAAAATACTAAGAGATACTTCCTGGATTCATGAGCGGCACTGGATAGAAATTTATTATCCTGAATTGAAGGCAAATATTCACCTTACCTACAAGCGCATTCAAAACAAGAATTCACTGTTGAAAGAATTTATGGACGATGCGTACAACCTCACTGCAAAACATCAGATCAAAGCATATGCGATTGATGAGATGATCACAAAAACGCCAAGTGGAAAGACGGCTGTTATTGCGGAGATTGAGGGCGAGGTGCCCAGCCAGTTTCAATTTACGATGACGGATTCTTCACAGAACTTTTTGCGAGGAGCGCTCTACTTCAATACCCGCGTGCAGAATGATTCACTTAAACCTGCCATTGATTATATGAAGAAAGATGCCATGCATCTGATCAATACCTTGGAGTGGAAAAATAATTAGTTGATTTGATAATTTGAAAATGTGGTAATTTGATAATTGCTAAGGATAAGTTTGAATCTTCAAATTGTCAAATCTTCAAAATTGATTTTGATTGGCTAATTTCTTCGACACTTCGCTTGAATTTTTAAAAGGCGTAGGCCCTCAGCGGGCTGCGCTACTCCAGAAAGAGCTTCGGATGTTTACGTTTGGAGATCTCATTCAGCACTTTCCTTTTCGCCACGAAGACAGAACCAAATTTTATTCCATCAACGAAGTGAATGAGGCTATGCCTTATGTGCAAGTGAAAGGTAAAATTGTAAAGATGGAGCTCATTGGGGGAGGCTTTAAGAAGCGACTGGTTGGCCAGTTTAAAGATGCGACCGGAGAACTTGAATTGGTATGGTTTCAGGGCATCACCTGGACGCTGGATAAAATAAAACCGGGGACAGACTATATCGTTTTTGGAAAGCCCAATCGCTATGGTAAAAAGATTTCTATAGCACATCCTGAAGTTGATCCTGTTAGCGAGAAGAGTGAGCGCGGAGGGTTTTTGCAACCTATCTATCCCATTACAGAGAAGTTGCGTGCGCGGCATTTGGATAGCAAGTTCATCGCCAAACTTCAACAGGAAATTTTAAAGGCTGCACAAAACCACATTCGCGAAACATTGCCGGAAGCTTTACTGAAAAATCAAAAATTGATTTCGAAGAAAGAAGCGTTGCTCCAGATTCACTTTCCGCAAAGTCACGAATCACTGGCCGCTGCGCAACATCGACTGAAGTTTGAAGAGTTATTCTACATACAGCTTCGCTTGCTCAAGATGAAACTCGTGCGTCAGGAAAAATTTAAAGGGCAAATTTTCAATGATACTTCGATCCTTACCCAATTCTATAATGAACACTTGCCTTTCCAACTAACAGAAGCTCAGAAAAAAGTAGTGCGTGAAATTTATGTTGACCTGAAGTCGGGCAAGCAGATGAACCGCTTGTTGCAAGGTGATGTGGGCAGTGGCAAAACGATTGTTGCTTTTATCTGCATTTTGATTTGTATTGGCAGCGGAACGCAAGCGACCTTAATGGCACCTACCGAAATACTGGCACAACAGCATTATGCCAACTTGAAAAAGTACGCTGATCAGATGAATGTCAGCATTGCCTTGCTCACGGGATCCACTAAAAAGAAAGACCGCAAAGTATTACATGAAGCATTGGAGAACGGATCATTAAAATTATTGATTGGCACACATGCCTTGCTGGAAGAAGGAGTAAAGTTTCATAAACTTGGTCTTGCCATCATTGATGAACAGCATCGTTTCGGTGTGGCGCAGCGTTCTCAATTGTGGTTAAAAAATAAAGATCTTCCACCACACGTTTTGGTAATGACAGCAACGCCCATTCCCCGCACCTTGGCGATGACGCTCTATGGCGATCTTGAAATTTCAGTGATCGATGAATTGCCGAAAGGCAGAAAGCCCATCAAGACAACGCATCGTTTTGATTCAAACCGGCTGGTGGTAAATGGATTCATTAAAACGCAGATTGCGGAAGGAAGACAAATTTATATAGTCTATCCGCTCATTGAAGAATCAGAAAAGCTCGACCTCAAGCATCTCATGGATGGCTATGAAAGCATTGCCCGTGCTTTTCCCGATGTGCCCATCAGTATACTGCACGGCAAGATGAAACCGGAAGCCAAGGAATTTGAAATGGCCCGCTTTGTAAAAGGTGAAACAAAGATTATGGTTGCCACCACCGTGATTGAAGTAGGTGTAGATGTACCCAATGCTTCCGTGATGGTAATTGAAAGTGCCGAGCGTTTTGGGTTATCACAGTTGCATCAGTTGCGGGGCCGTGTTGGAAGAGGTGCTGATCAATCGTATTGCATACTCATCAGCAGTTTCAAACTCAGCGCAGAATCTAAAGTGCGACTGGATACGATGGTGCGCACCAATAACGGATTTGAAATAGCCGAAACCGATTTGAAACTGCGGGGCCCCGGAGACCTCATGGGCACACAACAAAGCGGTACACTGGACCTGTTAATTGCTGATCTTGGCAAAGATGGGGAGCTATTGAAAACCGCACGAGAAGCCGCCATAGAAATTCTTAACAAGGACCCCGAGCTAAAATCAGGTGAAAACGCAGTGATCAAAAGACAGGTGGAAGCAGCTAAACATTCTGCCGTGAATTGGAGTCGGATTAGCTGATAGGAATACAACTATCACCAAGAATTTTATATCTTGAATGTTCCTTTTTAAGATGTTATGAAAATGAGGCTGGTTCTTTTTTGTTGGTTAGCTTTTTTATCAGGTGCTCGCGCACAAAATGGTAATTATTTTCTCTCTCATTACTCCCCCTCCAGCGAGAAGATCAACTACCTTAGTTTCCAAATAGCTCAGGATGAGAAGGGCGTTTTGTATTTCGCCAATAAGACAGGAGTCGTTGAATTTGACGGACGCAATTGGAATGTAGCGCCTGCCCCTGGCGCAGTCTTTACCATTACTGCAGCAGGAGGAGAAGTC